>NZ_JALKIM010000014.1 GCF_023050945.1 Anaerobiospirillum sp. NML120448
GTTTTATGAGAGTCTTAAGATATGTAAGTGCAATAAAGCGTTGCTCTGTATGCCCATACATAAACTTAACAATTCCCATATAGATAGTCTGAATAGACCCACTGTTATTAAAAAAGCTACGTTGAAGTTCTCTTTTGTAATGAGTAATGATGAAGTGGCTAAGCCCATATTCGACCAGTAGTGATGCATCATCAACTGTTAATTTTTTAGTAATAAGCCCCTGATCAGGAGTGATAGTTCCAATATAGCTTTGAATAAGTACAGGGTAAGATTTGTCTGGTACTCTTTTAGATGAAATCTTAAATAGCTGATAACACCCACGAACGAGTCTTACATCAAACCCCTTGGTTTTATAAGGTTTTGCAAAATCAGGTAATAATTCTTTTCTCATAGTAAGTATTATATTACAAAGATAATATTTAAAAAAATAGCAAAATGAAACAGAACTACAAGTAATACTTATAGTGACTGTTATGATGACATAAGCTGTTGTATTATAACTAATACTTTTGTGTTATAGCATAATATAATACAAGGCAGAAATTTTTTGCCCTTATATGGGCTAAAATCGACTATTCTCACGCGTAACTACTAAAAGGCTTATTCATCTGTTGATTTATTGGGCTTATATGGTAAAATTGCCCATCACTTATTGTTACCCTTCCTGAGTTTGTGATCGGAAAGGGCGGATTAATTTTCACAAAGGAGCAATGCAAAATGGCATTAACCGTAGAGCAAAAAGCCAAGATCGTTTCTGAGTTTGCACGTGGTGATAAGGACACTGGTTCTGCAGAGGTTCAAATCGCTTTATTAACCTACCGTATCGCTGATTTACAGCCACACTTCCAGGCTAATAAGAAGGATCACCACTCACGTCGTGGCTTGCTCCGCATGGTAGCTCAGCGTCGTCGTCTCTTAGACTACTTAAAGAAGACCGACCACTCTCGCTATGTTGCTATCGTTGAGAAGTTAAAGCTCCGTCGCTAAGACAAGTTTTAACGCTTATGCGTTAGTAATCCTACTTTTAGTAGGACAAAAGGGCGGCCTATGGTCGCCTTTTTTGTTGCTTTTTTAGATGAAAATTTCCCAAACCATCTTAAACATACTTATCTTCAACAAAAAAAACATGTTAGAGAAAACACACTTTTGCAAAAGTTGTGTGCCTTTAGATGCGGTTTTTCTTATAATGTACGTTTTATTAGCTAGACTGTCGTGGTTTGGTAGAAATAATTTAAACCACCTAACATGTATATCTGCTCGCAATCATTGGTTAATTGTAGTTAGATTGTGAGGTAAGATATAAGTGATTGTTTAGGTTCATATGCTTGATACTTGAATAAGTTCAACTTGAGCTTAGAATTAGCTTAAGTTTGCCTTGCATAACAGGTTTTAGTTACAGAATTATTAAGTCGTACATCAAGTGGTGTCTAGTTCCTTAAGATAGGAATAAAGGTAAATAAGACTCTCAGCTTAAGCCATTTATATATGCGACTTTTGTAAAAAATTATTATTTTTAAAGTAGTTTTACCCAGTTTTGCTCGATTTGTAATAAGCCGTAATTTTCTGGGACTGGAGAATTTTTGATGAATTTACAGCCTATCACCCGCACTTTTAAGTATGGTCGCCATACCATTACTTTAGAAACAGGTGCAATTGGTCGTCAGGCAGACTCTGCTGTTCTTGCCTCCATGGACGATACCACTGTTTTGGCTACTGTGGTATGTAAGCGCAAAGATGCAGTAGAAGGTCGTGATTTCTTCCCATTAACTGTTAACTATCAAGAGCGTTCTTACGCTGCTGGTAAGATTCCAGTAAGCTTCTTTAGAAGAGAAGGTCGTGCAAGTGAAGGTGAAACCTTAATTTCTCGCTTGATTGACCGCCCATTACGTCCTCTATTCCCTGATGGCTTCGTGAACGAAGTTCAGGTGGTAGTAACTGTAATGTCAGCCAACCCAGAAGTTCCAACCGATATTATTTCTATCATTGCTGCTTCTGCTGCTTTAGCCACCTCTGGTTTACCATGGAATGGCCCATTAGGCGCTGCTCGTGTTGGTTATATCAATGGTCAATACGTTCTCAACCCAATCACCTCTGAGATGGCCGTGTCAGATCTTGACTTAGTAGTTGCAGGCTCTAAGCAGGCTGTAGTGATGGTTGAGTCTGAGGCTAAGATCCTTCCTGAGGATGTTATGCTCGGTGCTGTAATGTATGGCCATGAGCAGCAACAGACTGTAATTAATGAAATTGAGGCTTTTAAAGAGCAAGTAAATCGTCCAGTTTGGGATTGGCAAAAGCCACAAGAGGATCAAGAGTTAGTTCAAACTGTACAGGACTTAGCTCGTGATGCTGTAGGCGAGGCTTTCTACATTGTTGATAAGCTTGAGCGTCAAGAGCGCTTAGAGGCTATTAGCGAGGAAGTAACCGCCAAGGTAGTTGCAATGAAGGAAGAGTGGGCTGAAATGTCCCAAAAGATTGCTACTATCTTATTTGAGTTAGAGCGTAATATCGTTCGTGAGCGTATTTTATCTGGTGAAAAGCGTATTGATGGTCGTACTTTACGTATGATTCGTCCTATTACTGTAGCTACTGGTATTTTACCTCGTGTACACGGTTCTTCCTTATTCACTCGTGGTGAGACTCAGGCTATTGTAGCTTGTACTTTAGGTTCAGAGCGTGATGCTCAAACCTTTGAGGATATGTCTGGCGTAAGAACTGATCGCTTCATTCTTCACTACAACTTCCCTCCATACTGCGTAGGTGAGACTGGTTTAATTGGTTCTCCAAAGCGTCGTGAAATTGGTCACGGTCGTTTAGCTAAGCGTGCTTTACGTGCTGTATTACCTGATGCTGAGAAGTTCCCATACACTGTACGTTTAGTATCTGAGATCACCGAGTCTAACGGTTCTTCTTCCATGGCTTCCGTATGTGGTGGCTCTTTAGCTTTATTTGCCGCAGGCGTTCCATGCTCTGCTGCTGTAGCTGGTATTGCTATGGGCTTAGTTAAGGAAGGTGATCGTGTAGCCGTACTTACCGACATTATGGGTGATGAGGATCACTTAGGTGATATGGACTTTAAGGTAGCAGGTACTACCGAAGGTGTAACTGCACTTCAGATGGATATTAAGACCGATGGCATTACTCGTGAGATTATGCAACAGGCCTTAACTGATGCCCACGCTGCTCGTATCCACTTACTTAAGATCATGAGCTCTGCTATGCCTGAGCCTGAGACTACCTTATCTCCATTTGCCCCACGTATGGTAATGATTAACATCGCTCCTGATAAGGTCAAGGATGTTATTGGTAAGGGTGGTGCTAATATTCGCTCTATCCAGGCTGATACTAATACCGCTATTGATTTAAGCGATGATGGCTCTGTACGTATTGCTGCCTCCTCTGAGGCCGATGCAAAGGCTGCTATTGCTCGTATTCAAGAGCTTACCGCTGATGTAGAGGTAGGTCATGATTATATTGGTAAGGTAGTTCGTATCACCGAGTTTGGTGCTTTCGTTAACATCTTACCTGGTCGTGACGGCTTAGTTCACGTATCTCAAATTGCTGATGAGCGTGTTACCAATGTAGCTGACTACTTACGTGTAGGCGACAATGTAAAGGTTCGTGTTTTAGGTGTTGATGAGAGCAATGGTCGCATTCGTCTTTCTATTAGAGCTTGCTTACAAGATGCAGCTCAGGAAGAAGGCGAGGCTGTTGAAGAAATGCCAGAGCAAGACAACGAATAATTTGCGCTAGCAATACAAGCCCAGAGGCCACAAGGCATCTGGGCCTAAAAAAAGCCCAGGGCCCTAAGCCTTTGGGCTTTTTTTATGGGCGCTCCCTCAAGGCCCAGGCTCAGGCCCAGGGCTTACCCTGGGTCTTGGACTGGCTGAGGCCATGGGCCATGAGCCTATGAGCCCTGGCCATGGGCCTTGCTTGTCCTAGCGCAATGCGCTAGGGCTATGATGGAACTAGGCATTGGCTTATAAATGCTAAAGTTAAGTAGGATTTTAGTTTTTGCTTGGGGGTTATTAATAATAATTATGAACATAAATGGTGCATAATTGACTGTTGCCTGTCATTAGTATTTAATAGTGATTTTTTTAAAATTTTATGGTTATGAGCTCTTTGGAGCCAAAATACTAGTTTTTTTGACTATTTTTTAGGAATTTTGAGTGATTATTATTTTGGGGCAAGACTAATAAAATAGTGCACCAAAATTAAATTTGCTGAAATAAGAACAAAAATAGTGCAAACTAGGAAGACTTAGTATAGGTTAGAGCTATGTTTAAGGTTAATAAGAACCTTTTTAGTGCTTTAAACCGCCATTGCTAAGTTTGATATCACTAGTTAGGTGATGCACTATCCCTTTAGGTGGTAACGTCCTTTAAGGGGTAACAATAGGTAGTATGTTTTAGTCAGTGCTAACTTTTGGTTAGTAAGCATATTAGGCTTTAGAAATAAAACCATATAAGCTTAAAAAAACAAACAGAAAGTAGGTAGGATTGCTGACTCTACAACCTAGTTTCCATGAGGCTTAATTATCATTAATGATGGCTAAGCATTAAGCTCTTAATCTTTAGAGCAAATTACCAAGGCAGCTTCGCTAAATGATAGCTATCACTTTAGTGATGTAGAGTTTGCTTTCTTGTTTATTTTTAGGGAACCTTAGCTATGGCAACCCGTGAACATTTCTCTTCACGATTAGGCTTTTTACTTATTGCCGCAGGATGTGCAATTGGTTTAGGCAATGTATGGCGCTTTCCTTATATTGTTGGTCAATATGGTGGCGCAATTTTCGTTCTTATCTATGTGTTTTTCTTAGTAGCCTTTGGTCTGCCATTATTGATGATGGAATTGGCCGTAGGTCGTGCTTCTCGTCGTTCTTTAGCTTTGTCTTTTGAAGAGTTAGCTCCTAAAGGTACTAAGTGGCATTTAAACAAGTATTGGATGATTTCTGGCAACTATGTGCTCATGTCCTTTTATAGCGTGATCACAGGCTGGATGCTTTACTATTGTGTAAAGGGCTTTACTGGCGAGTTTGGTGTCAATGCTGATGCTGCTAAGGCAGGTGAGGCTTTTGGTCATATGCTCTCATCTCCATCTGATATGTTGATGAACATGTTAGCCGTGGTTGCAGTTGCTTTTGGTGTTTGTGCCCTAGGTTTAAGAAAGGGTGTAGAGCGTGTAACCAAGCCATTAATGATTGTATTATTTGGTTTATTAATTTTCTTAGCTTTACGTTCTTTCACTTTAGAGGGCTTTAGTGCTGGTATTGAGTACTACTTAAAGCCTGATATCTCTAAGATTACTAATGGTGGCATTTCTCGTGTTATTGAGGTGCTATCTGCTGCTATGGCTCAGGCATTCTTTACCTTATCTATTGGTATTGGTGCTATCCAGATCTTTGGTACCTACATGAACTCCAAGCAGACCTTAGCCTCTGAGGGCTTAAGCATCTTAGCTTTGGATACCACTGTAGCTTTATTATCTGGTTTAGTAATCTTCCCAGCTTGCTTTACTTATGCTGTAGAGCCTGGTCAGGGTCCTGGTTTAATCTTTGTTACTTTAGTATCTGTGTTCTCTCATATGGAAAATGGCGCTATTTGGGGCGGCTTCTTCTTTATGTTTATGTTATTTGCTGCTTTATCTACTTTAATTGCAGTATTTGAGAACATTATTGCTATTTCCATGGAATTATTTACCACCTCACGTCGTCGTGCAGTGCTCGGCAACTTTGTGGTTATTTTAATTATTGCTCTTCCATGTGTATTTGGCTTTAACCACTTATCCTTTATTCACCCTCTAGGTGGTGAGTCCTCTATCTTAGATTTAGAAGACTTCATTATTTCTTATAACATCCTTCCTTTTGGTGCCTTAGTTTACGCTGCATTTGTAACTTGGCGCACTGGTTGGGGTTATGAGAATTTCTTGAAGGAGTGTAATACTGGTAGTGGTATCAAGATGCCAGCATGGGGCGTTAACTACTATCGTTACATTGTTCCAGTAGTAATTTTCTTACTAATTATGAATTGCTATTACAGCGTATTTTTCTCTTAAAAATAGTAGTTATTAACTGATCTTGTCTTAATAGAGGCCCTTGTCCAGTTAATACTGCCAGGGGCTTTCAAGCTTTTAAAGATCAGTACTCTAACAAGCCTGATTAATTTGGCTTGCTAATTTAGGATTTAATATTTATGGCCAGAGAACAGTTCTCATCACGTTTAGGTTTCTTGTTGATCGCAGCTGGATGTGCAATTGGCTTGGGTAATGTATGGCGTTTCCCTTATATTACCGGTCAATACGGCGGTGCGATCTTCGTCCTAATCTATCTGTGCTTCCTATTTTTAATAGGTATTCCTTTACTTACCATGGAGCTTTCCGTAGGTCGAGCTTCACGCCGTAGCTTAGGTAAGTCATTTGAGGAGTTAACCCCAGGTAGTAAGTGGCGCCTAAACAAGTTCTGGATGATTCCTGGCAACTATATCTTGATGTCTTTCTACTCTTTAGTAACAGGCTGGATGCTTTATTACATGCTAAAGGTAGGATCAGGCAATGTTGAAGTAAACATTACTCAAGCTCAAGCTGGAGCCATTTTTAATAACTTATTAGCATCTCCTAATGTGATGTTAATGTGTACTGTATTTGTAGTGGTTCTTGCTTTTAGCGTCTGTGCTTTTGGTTTAAAAAGAGGTGTAGAGCGTATTACTAAGCCAATGATGCTCATGCTTTTTGGTTTATTAATTTTCTTAGCCGCTCGCTCTTTTACCTTACCAGGTTTTTCAGAGGGTGTTTCCTACTACCTCATGCCTAACTTTGAAAATATGCAAAAGAGCGGTATTTTAAATGCCCTTTCTGCTGCTATGGGTCAGGCATTCTTTACTTTAGGTTTAGGTGTAGGTTCTATCCAAATTTTCGGTTCCTATATGAGCCGTGATTACTCTTTAGGCTATGAGGCCTTTACCATTACCTTGCTCGATACTACGGTAGCTTTATTAGCAGGTTTAGTAATTTTCCCTGCATGTTTTAGCTATGCTGTAGAGCCAGGTCAGGGCCCAGGCTTAATTTTCGTAACCTTAGTAACTGTATTTTCTAATATGGAATACGGTGCTATTTGGGGCGGAATTTTCTTCTTATTTATGCTCTTTGCTGCCATGTCTACTTTAATTGCAGTATTTGAGAATATCATCGCTATTACTATTGAGGTCTTTAATGTCTCTCGTGTTAAGTCAGTAGTAATTAATTGCGTGGCTATCTTGTTATTAGGCTTGCCTTGTATGTATGGCTATAACTACTTATCAGATATCCATCCTTTAGGCGGTGAGTCCACTATTTTAGACACCTATGACTTTATCTTAAGCAATAACATTTTACCTTTTGGTACCACTTGTTATGTGCTTTACATTACCTTAAAGCGTGGTTGGGGCTTTGATAATTACTTAAAAGAGACCAACCATGGTAAGGGCTTAAAAATTCCAAAGGCAGCCTTTAACTATTATCGTTTTATCTTGCCAGTAGTTATCTGTGCCTTATTTATCCAAGGTTATGTAGGTGTTTTTGGTAAGTAACAGATTTTAAGAGCTCCTTTATTTAAGGCAATTGAGATTAAAGTTCCTTAAAGATTGAGACTCTTCAAATCTGGCCTAAGGTTTTTGCTAGGTAGCTTAAACCTTAGGTCAGCTTAATAAGCAGACATAGTAATTGGCCTGTTAAAGCTAGTTATATGTTGTTAGTCAATGTGGGCAGATGGTGAGTAATAACACTTTTGCTCGTAGGAGGCTTGATAGTAGGGCTTAACCTTAAAAGGCAGAGCTCAAAGCCTGATTAAGCTCTATTACTCAAAGGAGTTTATATGTCTCAACGCGAACAATTTTCCTCGCGCTTAGGCTTCCTGCTTATTGCTGCAGGATGTGCAATTGGTCTTGGTAACGTTTGGCGCTTCCCTTATATTACAGGTCAGTATGGTGGTGCTATCTTTGTTATCATGTACCTCTTTTTCCTGCTTTTACTAGGCGTACCTTTATTAACTTTAGAGCTCTCTGTAGGTCGTGCTTCACGTCGTTCAGTTGCTCGTGCTTTTGAAATTTTAGAAAAGCCAGGTTCTAAGTGGCACTGGAATAAGTTTTGGATGATTCCAGGTAGCTATGTTTTAATGTCTTTCTATGGCGTTATTACTGGTTGGCTGCTCTATTATTGCTTACGTACCGCTACTGGCTTCTTCCCAGCAGGAACCACTCAAGAGCAAGCTATTATGCGCTTTGATGAGCTGCTAGCTAATCCATACATTATGTTTGTATGCATGATGACAGTGGCTGTGGTGGCATTCTCTATTGTTGCTTTAGGTGTGGTTAAAGGTGTTGAGCGTATCACCAAGCCTATGATGCTAGTGCTCTTTGCGCTGCTTATTTTCATGGCTATACGCTCTGTATCGCTACCAGGTTTTACTGAGGGTATTTCCTATTACTTAAACCCATCATGGGACAGCGTGCAACAACATGGCTTCTTACAGGCTGTGTGGGCTGCTATGGGTCAGGTGTTCTTTACTCTTTCTGTAGGTCAGGGCTCCATTGAGATCTTTGGTACCTACATGGATAAGCGCCACTCCTTGACCTCTGAGGCTATCTTAATCTGTATTTTAGATACTACCGTAGCTCTCTTAGCTGGCTTCGTTATTTTCCCTGCTTGCTTTAGCTATGATGTAGAGCCAGGCCAAGGCCCAAGCTTATTGTTTGTTACCTTAACCACTGTATTCTCTAACATGGAATTTGGCCTCTTCTGGGGTAGCTTATTCTTCATGTTCATGCTCTTTGCTGCCTTGTCTACCTTGATTGCAGTATTTGAGAGTATTATCTCGATGACGATGGACTTGTTTGCCGTATCGAGATTAAAAGCAGTGCTGTATAACTTTATTATTATTACCTTAATGTCCATTCCATGTGTCTTAGGCTTTAATGTGCTCTCAGACATTCATCCTTTAGGTGGCAACTCCACTATTATGGATTTACAGGACTTTATCGTATCTAATAACGTATTACCAATTGGTTCTTTAGTGTTCTTACTCTTTATTACTGCTAAGACTGGTATGGGCTTCAAGCGCTACCGTGAGGAGTGTAATACTGGTAGTGGTCCAAAGATTCCAGCTTGGACTATTTGGTACTTTAAGTATGTGCTCCCTGTAGTTATTACTGTGATTTTATTAGTAGGTTACTACAATATTTTCTTAGCCTAACAAAACACTAATTTCTTCTTATTAAGATTAAGCCCCTTTTCGGATCATTGAACCGTTAAGGGGCTTTTTGTTAAAAACTATAAATTAGTACTATTATTTTGGTATTAAATACCTGAACTGTGACAAATATGCAAAAAAATTGTTGGTTTTAACTGATCACATATTAATAATTGATCGTTAAAATATGGCTTTGTGTGTTAGTTTAAGCAACAACATACATTCTTGTACCAAAGAGATTTTAAGGCGCACATCTAGGAGTTGTTGATGATTAGTAAATTGATAGGCCATAAGCTTACGACCTCGCTCATAGCGTTAGGTTGCGTCTTTTCTTTATCCTTAGCTGCGCCTTGGCAAGATGCCTACGCAGCCAGCTCAAACAATAATACTTCTGTAAAGTCCCAAAAGGCTAGCACCAAGGCTGCCTCCAAGGCCAGCGCAAAAACTAGCGCTAAGTCTGGCGCTAAAGCTAGCGCCAAGAAAAGCACTGCCTCCAAGTCAACTAAAGCCAAGAAATCAACAGCTAAAACTAGCAAGAGTTCCAAAAGTGCTAAGAGCTCAAAGGCCGTTAAGGCAGCAGCAGCGGCTGCTGCTGTAGGCGCAGCGGGCGCTGCTTTGGCTAATCAATATGTAGATAGTAAGGTTGATCCTTATATGATCACTTCTTATGCTAAAGAAATGGATCGTATCAATGCTGATTTGTCCTTAGACTCTTTTAATAAAATGCCTAAATCACGTATTAGCAAAATGCGTGAGGCTTATGTACAGGCTGAGAATGCCTTTAAGCGTGGTGATGAGGCCTTAGGCTTTAAGATTCAAAAGGAGCAATTAGAGGGCTATCCTCTTAATATATGGCTCACTTACTTCTATTTGGGCTATAACATTCGTCCTGAAAAGTTTGAAGCTGCTTTAGCCTTTATTCAAAGTAATAAGCAGTCTGAGCTCAGCTCCTTGCTAAAGGATCGTTATGCTGCCTACTTATCTAATGAAAGAGATTATGAGCGCTTAGCTCGTTTGATTGGCCCTAAGCCTTTTGATGAAAGTAAGCTTACTACTTTAAGCTTTAACCAAAAAGCTCAAATGTGTCGCTTTTATGAGGCTAATTGGCCTTTAAATAAGGTTAATGAAGATGCAATTACCTTTGCTACTCGTGTTTACCTTGACTTAACTAAGCGTCCTTTATCGTGTAATGCTTTAATATCTCTATTTGATGCTAAGGGGTATTTGACTGATAAGCTCATGCTTAAGCGTTATGAGAATGCCTATGTCTTGCGCTATTATCAAGATACGACTAATAGCCTAGCCAAGCAATTAGAGCATACTTCTTTTGGAGATAGAGTTAAGGTTCAAATGGAGCTTTATGAAGAGCCTGGAACCCTTTTTGAAAAAATTACAACTAATGATGAGCAAGCTCATAGAGCAGCTGTACTAGCTTTTAAGCGCTTTGCTAATTTATCTCCTTTAGAGGCTCGCAATAACTTTGATAAGTTTATTAAAACATATGAGCCATCAGAGGCTGAGCTAGTCGATATTTATCAAATTTTTGCTTCTTCATTCTTAGGTAGATCTTTTACTTTAAAGGATGTTTTGTGGGTAGATAAGAATTTACCTGCTGTAGCCTGGAGTACCCAGCTTAAAGAACAACGTCTACGTAGAGCTATTTATTTTGCTCAATGGGATAATGTTTATATCTTGATAGACCACTTACCTCAAGACTTACAAAAGAATATTAACTGGCGTTATTGGAAGGGCCGTGCTGCGTATGAGCTGGGTAAGACCAATGAGGCTTTAGGTATTCTGGAGGACGTAGCTAAAGACCGCAGTTTCTTTGGTTTTTATGCAGCACAAGCATTGGGAGTTGAGTACGCCTTTAATTATGTAAAGATTGATCCTAACTTTTCTTTCCCAATGGATATTGCCAATAACCAAGCTGCCATACGCTTTTTAGAGCTCTATGCTTTAGATGATGATGACGCTATTTATGAATGGCGTGAAATTGCCAAACGCTCTCCTGAGCATGAGGCCATGGTAATGGCTCAATGGGCTTTGCAAACAGGTAATGTCCGTTATGCTATAGATTTTGTGGTCAGCTCGCAAAAGTGGGATGCTTTAGACTATCGTTTCCCAATTGCTTATAAAGAGATGTTTGAGCAGTACGCTCAAGAAAGTCAGGTACCATTATCTTTCTTATATGGTATTTCTCGCCAAGAGAGTATGCTCAATCACAAGATTAAATCATGGGCTGGTGCAGTAGGCTTAATGCAAGTAATGCCTGGAACAGCTCGTGATATAGCCAAGAAAGAAAAATGGAAGTTTGAAGGTAATGCTTCCTTACTTGATCCACAGACTAACATTCAATATGGCAGTACTTATTTAAAGTGGATGCTAGAGAAGTTTGATAATAATCGTGTCTTAGCCGCTGCTGCTTATAATGCTGGTCCTGGACGCATTCCTCAATGGAAATCCAATGATGGTATTTATCGTGATGCCGCTATGTACATTGAGTGTATTCCTTTTGAAGAAACACGTAAGTATGTACAAAATGTCTTGCTCTACGATGCCATCTACAACTTTTTAATTACAGGTAAAAAGGGTGAGCTCATGCGCAAGAGTGAGCTTAGCTATATTTACTAAAGATCATAAAGGCTGACCAGAGGGCATCTGGTCAGCCTTTATACCAATGGCAAACCACACTAGGCTGGCTCTTTCTTGGCAAACCCATGTAAAGAGCATGCGCCTGTCCATGTCCTTGCCACTAGGCTAGCCATAGCAAGAAGGGATAGCCCTTTGTGGTAACTAATCTAGTTAATGGCAGCAATTTGGTGAGCTTTGGCTAATTTGGGGAGGTTTGGCTAATTTGGGGGCATTATTTGTGTGCCTAGGATGGCTTGTTTTTCAGCTTTGGATAAAAAAGCTAAAAAAAAC
Source organism: Anaerobiospirillum sp. NML120448 (assembly GCF_023050945.1). Classification (GTDB taxonomy): domain Bacteria; phylum Pseudomonadota; class Gammaproteobacteria; order Enterobacterales; family Succinivibrionaceae; genus Anaerobiospirillum. The sequence goes on from NZ_JALKIM010000014.1 coordinate 12,146, forward strand.
TTAAAAAGATCTTTACAAGGGTAAAAAAATCCTTATAATGTGCACCTGTTGAAACAAAGCAAGGTTTTAACAACAATCTAATTTGCCCAGGTGGTGAAATTGGTAGACACGCTACTTTGAGGGGGTAGTTCGCGAGAGTGCGGGTTCGAGTCCCGCCCTGGGCACCAATTCCAAGCTTACTGCAAGACGTAAAGAGAGTCGAGCAAGTAGGCTTTTTTTGTTTTTGGGCTCTGTAAAATTCAATTAATCTTTCATCTCAGCTAAAGTTGCAATAACAATACTTCCTTCCTAAAAGTATCTCCTAATAGATCTCAGTTTTGGTAATATTTTTTGTCTAATTAAGTAATGTTTGTTAACATGTATGCGCTCTAATTTTTTAGCTTATATAAGCTAAAGTATCCATTTAGAGTGATAGGGAGTGTTAGCATCTGTAATCAATTTAAAAGACAAGCTCTTACCGTTTAAAGTTTGACTTTTAATGAGCATGAAATATTTGCTGTGTATATATTAGCCTTGGTACATGTTAATGAAATGGTTTTTAACTAAGAAAGTTTCTGCTTATAGCGCAATGCTATTATTACTAGCATGCACTATCGTTAGCTCTGATATCCAAGCCAAGCAAATTAATACTAATGATGATCAACAAGCAAGCATTGATCTTAATCAAGCTTTTGCTGCAACTGATGAGGCTTTTAAAGCTAGTATTTCAACATTAGAACACAATCAACAAAATCTACTAAAACCGACTCAACTTAGTTTTGAAGCACAAAAACAAATTGAGCTGGTAACTGCTTATATCGTTCGTAATCTATTTACTTTTAGTTGTGAAGTTGAGAATAAGGGTTGCGATCAACTAGTTGAAGCTCAAGAAAAAGTTCAATCAATAGAGCGTTTAGCTCAAAACTTTCAAAGCCAAGGTTTTAGTCTGAATGATAAAGACTACGAGTTGCTAGCTGCTCTTAATGGCTATAGTAATAGCTTGCAAGCTCGCATTGATGATATTTACATTGGACCTTTAAAGGTTAAGGTCTGCGAAGATTTTGAGATCTATAATTTAATTCCTTTTAGCTTTGGTCAGCAATATATAGGAAAAATCAGCGCTAAAGATTATGAAATGGCTTGGCAACAATATATTAAAAAGATCAATGCCAATAATAAGCCTAATAGTCCGCAAAACTGTTATTTATCAGCCGCAGGCACTAATCTTAGTGTTTTTGGTAGTAATTGTTTGCCTTTTGATGGTTTTGATAGGATTGAAGCCCATTCAGATGATAAAGGAACTTTAGTAGCAGTAAGCATCATTGCCAAATTAAAAGGCAATATGAGTGTCGATACTTTTTTAAAGTTTTTGGACTCACGTTATTTAGCTATTAGTCCACAAAAGCATGATTTAAAAGAGCTTGCAGATCTTAATGATGATTTAACCTCATTAATGAGCCAATTATCAAATGGCAATTATGTGAGTGATATATATTGGTACAACTATGATAATGATAAGTACATAAGGGCAAGCTTTAGTGCTTATAATGACCAGGAGATCGTCACTTTATTATTTGCCAAACATAACTTTTTTGTTAATCAAGAAAAGCTCAATACCTTGCGTCGCTTAGCTATTTTGCGTCAAGAGTTAGAGCGTTACTCAAATATAGATAATGGCAAGAACAATAATAACTTAGATGAAGCAAATAAGCTGCCTCAGCAGGGCTCACCCTAATTACCAATATCCACAAGAATAGTTAAAAGCTCAAGATTACTCTATGAACAAAAAGGCAAGCTACATTTAAGAAAGCTTGCCTTTTTGTTTTGTGTGGCCAAAATTTTGGCAAGCTCTTAAGAGCATTGTTGTCAAATTACTAGGGAGTTTTACTTGCCCGTGAGGACAGCCGCTACGCAGTGCAAGAGCTGCGACAGCTGCAAGAGCAGCGACAGCTGCGCTAGCTGCAATAGCTGCTATTGGATCTATTGGGGCGGGCGGTGGCGCTAGTAACTTGTAGCTAGAACTTTTGTTGTTGGGTAATTGCGAAATGATTTTTGAAAAAATATGGCATAGCTCTCGTTTTTAACATAAGTTTGATAAAAAGTTGTGAGATTATTCAATTAAGTTTTCTTTGTTGCGGGGCATTATGGCAAAATTGTACAGATAATGAGATTTTGCTAGCTCTTTTGAAAAAGAGTTGGTAATAATATTTATTTTTTGTGAGAGCGCTCAACTCAATATATTTGTTTAGCTCGCATAATATTCAAACATTTGAGCTGGTACAAAGACTTTTTTAGTAATGGAACTATTGTTGCATAAGAAAAAAGTCTTTATGATTTTCGATGTGAATTTAGCCTTTAGATCATTAAGTTTAGTCCAACATAAGAAGTTAAGAAAAAAGCTTCGACTATGGAGAGTAGGATTTAAAAATTAGGTGCCCTATGTCTGACTTCCGTAACGGTTCTGGCCAAGATCCATCATTTAATGATTTTTCTTCCTTTGCTAGCGCAGATAGTCTGAGCTCCGATTTTGCACGTAATAATGCAACTTCTGATGATTGGTACGATCAGGGCTTTGACTTGGGTAACGAGGACGCAGAGGATACTGAAAATTTAGAAGCCTACGGCATTAACCCTAATCTTCTACATTCTGTAGAGGAGCAGGTTACTCACGCACCTCAAAACCAAGAGCTCTCTGATGCCCAGGTACATTTGCGTGAAGGTACAGTCAAAATTGACATGGATCCTTTGGCTCAAAAGCGCAATATTTCATCGGGCTCTCCAAGTTATACTAACAAGGCTCAATCTGTAACTTATGGTGGCGGTAGCTCTATTTACGATAAGGACAATGCTCGTTTAGCAAATCGCACAGCCACTATGGATTACTCTAATCCAAATCAAAACACATTTGCTCATGTTCGTTCGGTTTACTCTGATAGCTATTTAAAGCAAAAAGAACAAGAAGCTAACCAAACTTATATGGGACGTAGTAGCACTAGTTACGATACTAAGATGGAGGACTCTAATGATGAGTACAGCACCGCCTCTTATAGAAGTCGTAATAAAGAAAGCCACATTAGTGATAGTGACAATCGTTATATTAAAAACCGCATTGCTCAGAGAGATAAGATGTTAGACGCAGATATTGATGATAGTGGAATGACTGAGCAACAGCGCATTCAAGCAATGCGTAAGCGTCAGATTCAAGAACAACGTGAGCGTTTTGAGCGCCAGCGTAAAGCTAAGGCACTTGAAAACCAGCATTTAAAGACTTTAAAAAATGCTCAGGTTAACAAGATTGATCCTGCTACTGTGGTCGGTAGCTCTGCAAACACCCAAGAGAAAAGTTTCAATGCTTATCAGCAAGGTCGTATCTTATACCCATCTTATAAGGTTGAGACCTCTGATGAGGATTTAGCCCGTAAGGCTCAGGAGCAAAAGAGTTTCAATCCTCAACACGCTCAAATTTGGAATGAAGCTCACCAAGCACTGATGGCTTTAGGCTCTGCTAGTCGTGCTAAGCATAATGCTCAAAATGACGGTCAGCCTCAGGGACGACAAGCCTTTAAGCGTGGCTTTGCAGGCTTTGCTGGCGCTATGGCTAGCATTCCAGCAGGTTTAGCTATTCGTGGTGGCAAAACTCATAAAGAGCAACATAATGGTTATAGTCCTCTCTCCAGCGAACACAAATTTGGAACTGCTGAGAGTGCTAAGATTATTCCCAATGCTCAGGCACGTCCTGAACGAGTATTAGCCGAAAGCTTAGGAGGCCCTGTGGATGAGACTACACGTAGCCACGCCTCACGTGTTCATGCCAAGAAGGTGCAAAATAATCCTGGCCCTAAAGATAATAGTGAGAAATCTTTAGAGGAATTAGCTAAAGAATATCCAGGTCTTTCTCCTGAGCATTTGATTAAACTAAAACGCTCCTCTAATCGTTGTCACTTGGTTTCTCGCACTCCGATATTTGATGCTAATTCTAATATCTCTATGTACGAGCTTAAGTTTACCGCTGGTAAGCTTTTCCAGGTTAATGCGCTAAAGAGCGAACACGTATATCACGTATTATTTGGCTACTTTATCCGTCGTGGTGTATCTTGCTTTATCGGTCGTCGTCCTAATGTTATGGTAATGATGCCTATTACCTATGACTTTTTAGATTATATCGATCGTTATTCTGTTAGCCGTGTGGTACTACGTATTTGCCCAGAGCAGCCAGTAACTCCTTCTGCACTTCATATTTTGACTAAATTACGTCGTAGCGGAATGAGCTTTGCCATTGATCTCATGCTCTTATTAAAGAAAGACTGGAATAGAGCTATCTTAAGTATTGAGTATGTGATGATTGACCTTAGTGCTAAGGTTAAAGAGCAGCTTCACGTATTCCAACGTTTGAAGATCAAGGCTCCTTGGCTTAAGACTATTGGTTATAATGACACCAATGGTGAGGGTTATGGCTATTTAGCTAAGCACATGATCGACTTTTTCGATGGCCCATTCTGGATGCCTCAATTGCGCTTTAATCAAGACCCTGAGTTCTTTGTGCCAATGCAACAAGAAATCATGGTATTGATTCATGAGCTCTTTAAAGATAATCCAGATTATGAGGTTTTCTTACACTTCTTGAAGTCTCATGAGTCTTTAAGTCGTGACATGGCTGTCTTCTTATACCGTTTTAGACATGCCTCCCCTCGTCAGGTGCAAAATACCAACGACTTGTTCCATTACTTAAAGCAAAGCAGCACTTCACGCTCTTTCTCAGTATTGGCTGGTCGTGCTATGTTGTTGCAGTATGTAAAGTCATTAAACATTTCTTCACAATACATTCTGCAAGAGTTCTTTAAGCAGGCCTTAATTCGTGGTTATTTCTGCGAGTATTTAAATAAGGTCATGAACAACTCTGATTTAGAGAAGTTTGGTTTTCAAACTGGTATGTTCTCCTTATTACACTTATTCTTGCTTAAAGAAGAAGTTGATGTGATTGCTGATGATTCCTATGCCGACATCTATGATCGCATTTACTCAAGTGAAGTGCTTACTGATGCTATTGAGTGTATTCAAGCTATTGAAAACACTAATTTAACTGGTATTTTTGATTTCATTCAAAAGTATAAGGTTCCACCAGCATCTGTGCTTATCAGTCACGAAAAAGCAGTTATGCGCACCAATGAGCTCTTATTAGTGCTAAATATTGCTACAACGCGAAAATAAGCTATTAGCTTTCACTAAAGGGCCCAGATTAAGGATTTGCTTCTATCTGGGCCTTTTACGCTCAACTTTTATTAATTGCTTGCTTTGGCACTGCAATTGCACTTTAGTAGAGGCAAAGAATTAATGGCGCTTAATCGACATATTAAAGTTGGATTATAGGCGTAGATATGATGTATTAGGATCAGTTTTTTAACTTTAAAGCTTACTTTAAGGTGTTTTAAGCCATATAGTGTGGTGTAGTATTTAAAAAAGACTTAATCATTAACTATCTATTATATAATTAACATGCTTTTTTAAGTTGTCAGCGCTATGTTGATAGATATCAAAACACTGAAAGTTCTATTTCAGGTGAGAGTGATTATAGCTGATTAAAAAACATTGATATTTTGATTACATGAGCACTTGGTTCATCCTTTAGGATGATGATAGTAGCTTACTAATAAGGTAGCATTGTTAAACAAGTCCATAGCTATCTTTTAGGAGAGTCCTTTAGCATCTAGTCTGAATAGTATGATGTTTTAGGTTAATTTTTAGTGGGTACTTAATACTAAAAAAGTATTATGGCACCTAGGTAATGCACAATAAGAGCTAATTAGAGTAGATGTCAGGGAATTCATCAGTGCCAATGCAGCAACGTATGCCTCAAGGCCAAAGGGTAGCTAATCCAGCAGCTATGCAAGCTGCTGCTGCCGCCCGTGCCCAGGCTATGCGTCAAGGTGCCGCACCTGCAAGACCAGGTGGAGCTCCTATGGCACGTCCAGCTAATGGTCAAGCTCCAAGACCAAATGGACAAAATCTTACTCCCGCTCAAAGACAGGCTATGGCTCAAAGACAAGCTATGGCTGCTCAAGCTCAGGCCAGAGCCCAGGGCCAAGCTCCAGCCCAAGCAGCTCCAGTTGCGCCTAATGCTCAAGCTGCTGCCAATAATGAAGCTAATCATTGCCATATTATTGCTCGCACCCCAGTTTATGATGCTCACCGTGTGGTACAAATGTACCGCTTGCGCTTTTCATCAGGAAATAAATTTGTAACTGAGCGTGTCTTACCTCAACATGTAGCCTCTATTATTGATGACTACTTTATTAAGCGCTCTATAGTTAACTTTGTAGGCACCAAGGCTAAAGCCTTAATTATGATGCCTGTGAATCCTGCCTTGATTCCTTTAGTTAAAAAAGGTGTAGCTTCACGTTTAGTTTTACAAATTCCTTCTTATCAAGAGCCTAGCGTTCAGGTGGTTGATTTTATGTCTAAGATCAAGCGCTTTGGTATTCGCTTTGCTGTTGATTTGATGGATGTGATGCAGCGTGGCTGGCTAAAAGGTATTTTGCACATTGAATACATCATGATTAACATGGGTAATCAAGGTGCATGGCAGTTGGCTGTTTTCCAAAAGCTTAAAGTTAAAGCACCATGGCTTAAAATCATTGCTTATGGTACTTCTGAGGCTACTTTACTTAAGATGTCTTTAAGTTACCGTGCTGACTTGGTAATTTCTCCAATGAGTACCAGCACTATGACCTTTAAGCAATCACCAGCGCTATTAGAGCCTTTCCAGGCTGATATTATGTCTTTGGCTCACGAATTGTTCTTACCTAAGATCAATTTCCCTGTTTTCAAAAAATATCTGTCTGAAAATCGTGCCATCTTAAAAATCATTATTTACCATGTACACCGCTTTAAGAAAGTAGACTTAAGGGTATTAGGTAATTTAAGTGATATTTATAAGTATCTCTTAGAGAGTGAGCCTATTCCATCATTTACTGTAATTTTGATTCATGGCCTGTTAACTCACTATACCAAGTGTGTACAAAGTGCCTCCTTACATGTAATTGATGAGCTCTATCGTCGTATTTTAATTCATGGCTATTTTACTGAGTATGTAGTGCGTCGTATGCCTAATGCTAGTGCTGAGGATCGTCACTATAGCTTCCAAACTGGTGCTTTTTCTTTGCTGCCAGAAATCTTACTTAAGAGTATGGAAGAGCTTACTGCTGACCGCTATTTGTTTGCTATTACTCGCCATATCAATAATAAAGACTCCTTAGTAGGCCGTACTATTCAATGTCTTGATGATATGGAGTCAAACAATTTACCAGGCGTATTCGATTATGCTAAGACCTTTAAGGTACCATCAGCTCGACTGTGGGCTGCTTATGAAGATGCCATTATTCAAGCCAATGAATTTATGATTTCCTTGCAAGTCACTCAAGGTCAAAGATAACAAAAAGGCAAGCTTAATAAGCTTGCCTTTTTGTTTGGTCTACTTTTTTAAAAAAGGCTCGCTTGATATTTTAGTGAGCCTTAATAATAGCTATTAGATAGACTGGAACATAGCAGAAATAGACTCTTCGTTGCTAATACGACGAATAGCCTCAGCTAACATAGGAGATAAGGTTAAGTAACGGATCTTAGAGATCTCACGAGTCTCCTTGGTAGCTGGGATAGAGTCAGAAACTACTAACTCATCTAAAGTAGAGTTAGCAATGTTCTCTAAAGCCTTACCAGATAATACTGGGTGGGTAGCATAAGCCATTACGTGTAATGCACCACGCTCCTTAAGAGCGTCAGCACACTTACATAAGGTACCACCAGTATCAATAATGTCGTCAACGATAATACAATCACGACCACTTACTTCACCGATTAAGTGCATAACCTCAGATACGTTTGGCTGAGGACGACGCTTATCGATAATAGCAATGTCAGCGTTGTTTAATAACTTAGCAATAGCACGAGCACGTACCACACCGCCCATATCTGGAGAAACCACAACTGGATTAGTGAGGTTTTGCTGAAGCATGTCATCAACGAAGATCTGGGAGGAGAAGCAGTTGTCTACAGGAACGTCAAAGAAGCCCTGAATCTGCTCTGCGTGGAGATCAACAGTTAATACACGGTCAACACCAACAGATGATAAGAAGTCGGCTACTACCTTAGCAGTAATAGGTACACGAGCAGAGCGTAAACGACGATCCTGACGTGCATAACCAAAGTATGGAACTACAGCAGTAATACGGCCTGCAGAAGCACGGCGCATTGCATCGATCATGACAATTAATTCCATTAAATTGTCATTAGTCGGTGCACAGGTCGACTGAATAATGAAGATATCGCAGCCGCGAACATTTTCATTAATTTGAACATGGATTTCACCGTCTGAGAAACGGTCTACGGTTGCGTTACCTAAGCGAGTATAGAGTCGAGCGGCAATCTTTTTTGCTAGTTCTGGGGTGGCATTACCAGCAAATAACTTCATATCAGCCATACAAGAGTCCTGAAAAAATGTTAAAACATTTGCACTTTCATACATTACATGCTTTATCAAAGCACGCTGTATATTACCATTAATCAGGTAAAAATCAGCGTTAGGGCTATAGCAAATTTAATTAGCTAGACAATTAAATGCTACCTTTAGATTTAATTACTACTAAAAGTAGTAATAAAACCTTAAAAAAATAGGTATCGACTCTTTACCCTTAAAGCAAACAAACTTCCCTTAAAGGAAATAAGAATTTTCCTTTAAGTCCTATGTTTGTAAGCTTGCTTAGGAGTAGGGTATGAGTTTAGCTATATTGTGGCTAGCCTCAAAAGGGGCAACACTACGCTACAAAAACTGTATGAGCCACATATTTGCTTTTAGCAAAATACTAACAAAGAAGCTATGCTTCCTTACACAATGATAAGGCTTATATGAAAGCTTTAAATTAAGATATTGCTCTGATAACAGGAGAACAATTGATGGACTTAGCAACAAAGGATGAAAACTTACAATCCAGCTCTGAGGCTAATTGAGTTTGTGCATATTGTGCTTGAGCCAAATCATCAAAAGCTACGAAGCATGATGCTCCTGTACCAGACATCGCAGCATCCCCATATTTTACCAATCTGTCTAAAGTGTGTCCAATTTCACAGAAATTTTTTCTAACAATTGATATACAATCGTTTCCGTAAGGCACACTTAAGAGCTCATCAAAAGAGCGCTTTGGGCTAAAGTAATTTTTTAATTCAGGGTCAGTAAATACGTCTTTAGTGCTTACATGAACGGCTGGAGTAACTACTAGATAGTAACGATCAGCAATATCTTTAGGGTAGAGAAATTCACCACGGCCCTCAACATAAGCATTGTGTCCGCCCACAAAAAAAGGCACGTCAGAACCGAGTTTTGCGCCCAGATTTAATAAAGTGTCTTTATTAATGTTGAGCTTAGCTAAATGATTGACCATTAATAAGGTGGTTGCTGCATTAGAGGAACCACCTCCTAAGCCACCGCCCATAGGTAAGACTTTGTCCACTCCAATAGCAACGCTAAAGGCCTTGTTGCTATGTTCTTGGAGGAGCTTTACTGCTTTGTAAATTAAATTATCCTCAAGTGCCATACCCATAGTGTTATCAAGTTCAATACGACCTTGATTGTCATCTTGAACCTCAAAACGCATGGTATCGCCGTGATTGAGTAAGCAAAATAATGATTGTAAATCATGGAAACCATCTGCTCTTTTACCTGTTATATATAAGAACAAATTGATTTTACATGGTGATAAGACTTCAATCATTGATCTCCTCCTATTGATGCTATAAGCCAAGCATTATTAATTGTTAGGGTAGTTAAACTCAACGTCTCGAATTTCACGAGTTGTGATTAAAAGTTCAAGTTGTGGGCCTAGTACTTCAATTTCTTTTGGCAGAGCAACATTTTGATAGGTGTGATAATCACGATAGTTAGCAACATAATTATCAACTTGGCTTTGCAGTAAGATGCCAAAGTCATTAAAGACACTCATATCATTAGGGGCAATACCTAAAATTAAATTATGAAACTCATTTAAAGGTAGAGGAATATCCATATATTGAGCAAAAAGCTCTTGAGCGTTATCAGCCTCATAAAGATGGCCAGAGCTAAATAAAGAAGCCTTGCTATCTTTAACTTTAATTCTAGCTAGCTCTTTGCCCACGCCTGATAATAAGCGCAATTGGTAATTATTACTGTCTTGTCCCTGATAGAGAAAATTAGTAGTAAAGCGATCATGCTTATAAGCAACCTTTACTCGTCCTGTTAAGGTAATGCTCTTAATAGCTTTAACACGGCTTTGCATATTCTGCCAAAAGCTCTCTTGAGTACTCATAGCCCCTAAATCACTAGTACTTTGACAGCCGTTTAAACCTAAGCATAAGGCACAGCCTAAAGTAAGTGGTAATAAAAGCTTGCTCTTGGCTAATGACCAATTAAACATATTCCATCCTCAATTAAAAACACAAAAAAGCCCCCATCATTCCACAGGCCCACCATCCTGTCAAAGCTCAGATTGGCTATCCTTGCAGAGCCTGGCCCTGCAAAGCTAGCCTGCTCTCAAGCCCAGAGCCATGGCATGGGCCCATGCCAAGGCTATGGCTATGGCCAATGCCATGGCCAGGGCCTGGCAGGGGGTAAAAGTTTTATCTGATAGTAAAAAAAGAGCCTAGTAATGTTCCCATTCTAGGCTCAATAAAGTTGTAATTACGCTTTAGTCGTTGGCAGCCATAGCAATATGAGCATTCTTAATGATGTCATAAACCTTAATTAGCTCTTGATGAGCCTTAAAGTTTGATAACTCAAGATCAGAGGAGCAGAGATCATTAAATTTTTGCTCGTGATTGATATGAGCCATAACCTTCTTAAAGGTCTCAGTGCCATAAATAAGCTCAATCGCTTCACTAAAGTCTTCTAACTTTAAGTGCTTATCTAATTTACACTCTAAAACCTTAATTAAGCATTGGTAGAAACGTAAGCGCTGCAAATCAAAAATAGTTTGATTGAACAATACTGTCCAGCGAGCAAAATCCAAGGCTCGTTCGTAGTCATTGGCCTCAAGGGCAATTAAGCATTTAAGCTCGCCAAAGCGTAAGGTTTTCCAAGGGCTATCATCGTCTGGCAATAAGCCTAGAATCTTAGGCAGTAGGGCATCGTCATCGATGTTCTCACTTTCCAGCTCATCTAAGTAATCAAGATAAGTTTCAGGTGTTTCTTGAGAATTTGGCAGCCCTAAAATAGCTTCTTGGAAAATAATGTAAGAATTAGTGTTGTTATAGATCAGATCATCAAAAGGATAAATCTCAGACATGCCAGGTACCACAATGCGGTAAACAGGTACACCTAAGTTTTGATAAGTTCTGATATAAATATCAAAGCCTAATTTATCAATAATATAGCGTAAAGCCTTATATTGATCATGAGTGCTGCCATCAAAGTCCCATGCTACAAACTTGAACATAGGCTGCTTTTTGAACATCATCATTGGTAGTAGGCCAGTACTATCAACAAAATGGCTTTCAATATTAATAATGGAGCTGGTTTGCTCAAGATCAAAGCTTGGCTCATCAAAGCCATCTAAATCGCTAAAAGTACGACCTTGCATCAGCTCGGTTAAAGTACGATCTAAAGCAACTTCAAAAATTGGGTGAGAACCAAAAGATGCTACTGTAGTGCCATTACTTTGATTGAATAAAACCACGCATACTACAGGATATTTGCCGCCTAAAGAGGCATCATAACAAATAGCCTTAAGCTCATCACTTTGTAAGGCTTTTAAAGTGGCATAAGACTTAGGATATTTTTCAATAATCTTGTCTGGCACTTGAGGTAGGCTTAAGCCTTCACGAATGATTTTAGCCTTAACATAGCGCTCAATAATTTCGCTTAGACCTTGAACTAAAGCCTCATATTCACTATTACCAGCACTCATGCCATTAGATGCATAGAGGTTATCTAACAAGTTAACTGGAAAGTAAACTACTTCGCCATTACGAGCATTGGTAAAAGGAATAGAGCAAACGCCACGCTCAAAGGAGCAGCTTTGGATGTCTACTAAGTTCTCTAAGGTTAAAGCACCCTTGTTACCATAGAGCTTACGTAATTTAACATTGAGAATGTCATTAGGGATTGGGCAACCCTCAATTCCTTCTTCATCCTCTTCACTATCAATGATCTCAGTCCATTTTTCATCAGAAAAGTGGACGAATTTAGCATCAGCATTAGTTTGACCTAAGTAAAAGTCACTAAAGCTCATATGGGTAGCAAGACGTTCAAAAATTTCGCCATAAGCTGAGCATAATGCGGCATCTTGAGTGGAACCTTTACCATTAGAGTAAATGGCAGGACAGTTAGCTATAGAAAGATGTACAGACCATAAATCAGGTAAAGGGTTGAGCCACTGCTCTTCTACTAGATCTAATTTAAGCTCTTGAGCCACTTGTTTAAAGCGACTTAAGGTATCTTCTAAAGCAGCATCCTTGCCTGCAATTGTAGTCATTGAAAAACGTCCAAAATGTTAACAAATAGCCAATAATATAAAGTTAAGCATCATTATACTTTAATTAAGTAATTCCTAATTATTGCTTTGCTAAAATGTACAATCAGCCAAGCTGTTGTCAGTTTGAGATCCTGTGGTGAGCTTTTATTTGACTAAGGACACAAAAGCCATGAGTAACCAAGAAATAAATAAAAACCATGACGAGTTCGATAATGCTAATCCTAGCCTTAGTGCTACTAATAATGACTCCCCAAGCACAGGCTCAAGCCCAAGCCCAAGCCCAAGCACTGGTGCTAGCGCTAGCGCTAGCACAGGCGCAAGCCAGGCAGTCTGCCAAGAGCTAGGCCAAGATTCCACATTAGAGCCTATTAGTAACACCCCTGAGGATACCCAAGATGAGCCTAAGGTAGAGGCAACAGCTCAAGCTGATGCTGTTGCTGCAAAAGATGCAGCAGTAGCAGGCGCTGCTGAGGGCTCAGCTGATGCCGTGGCTGAGGCGGTAGTCACTGGTGAGCGTGAGCGTGAGCGTGAGGGCGAGGGGCAGGGTCAGTCTGGGGATGATAGTAATAGCCAGATGGCTAATGGTGCCTCCTTTAAGATAGGGGATGATGTTTCTAAGTTTACGGGCAGGCCACATATTAGTGCTGAGGAGAATCAGGCCTTAGCTAAGGGCAATCGCTTTTTCCATAAAGCTTTAGAAAGCTCAGCTCGTGCTCGTGGTGATCATTATGAGCCTTATAGTTTACCTGCTCATATGAGAGCGGCTTTAGCTCAAATTGATATGGAGTCTGCTCAAGAGCGTATGGAGGAGCGTAAAAAGGCCTTAGAGGAGCAGGGCTTAGATAGTTCTAATGTAACTTTAGAGACTAACAGCTTAAGTAAGTTGCATAACCTATCAGCAGAAGAGCAAGAAGAGCTGGCTCGTAATAAGGATATGCAAGATCATATTAATGCTGGTGGTGCTCGTTTTTATGGTAAATATCAAAATCTGTTAAACAAGCAAGCTCAGGCTAAAGAAGAATCACGTCTTAAGCTTCTGCGTAATGTTAAGTTGATGGGCATTGTGATGCTCGGTTTAGTAGGTTACATAGCCTATAACCACTTTATGGTAGATCGTAATGCTGACAGTATTGAAACTTTAAAGGCATCATTACCTTTGGTGATTGATGAGCATACCTCCATGGTAAGAATTGATGACCGCAACAACAATTTCAAAATTTACTTTGAGAAAGATCCTGCAATTTTTGCAGATTATGACGAGCACCAAAAAGAGGCAGCGCTAGATCAGTTCGTTAAAAATGCACCTGGATTGTGCAAAAATCAACTCCTACGCAGTATTATCGTTTCTGGTAAAAAAGTAACGGTATTATTAGAGGCATCGGATAGAAGTTTTTTCCGAGAGTTTTCTGTAGATAAATGCCCAAGTAAGGATGATGCCTCTTAACAATCTCAAGGTAACCTTACTGGTGTGTGGATATTACTTACATCTTATATTGAGGTTATAAGCAATGCTAAAGCTAGGTCTTGTTGGTTGGCGTGGAATGGTTGGCTCTGTTTTAATGGACAGAATGCAGACCGAGGGTGATTTCAAGCTTTTTGACAATTACTTCTTTACTACATCTCAAGCAGGTCAAGCTGCACCAAAATTTGAGAACCTAAAGTCTGATGTCTTGCTCGATGCTTATAGCGTTGATGACTTAATGGGCATGGATGTCATTTTGACTTGCCAAGGTGGTGATTACACCAACAAGATGTATCCTGCTTTAAAGCAAGCTGGTTTCAAGGGTTATTGGATTGATGCTGCTTCTGCTTTACGTATGGAGCAAGATGCCGTAATTATTCTTGATCCAGTAAACCAAAACGTTATTGATCAAGCTTTAAACTCCAATATTAAGACTTTTGTTGGTGGTAACTGCACTGTAAGCTTAATGTTGATGGCTATGGCTGGCCTCTTTAAGGCTGATTTAATTGAGTGGGTTTCCTCCTCTACTTATCAGGCAGCCTCTGGTGCGGGCGCTAAGAACATGCGTGAGCTCTTAATCCAGATGGGCCAATTACACGATAGTGTAAAAGCTCAATTAGCCGATCCACATTCCAATATCTTAGAGATTGAAAAGCAAGTTCGTCAGACCATGAACAGTGCCTCTTTTGAAACTCAATGCTTTGGCGCTCCTTTAGCTGGTTCTGTATTGCCTTGGATTGACAAGCAATTAGACAATGGTCAAAGCAAGGAAGAGTGGAAGGGTATGGCTGAGACCAATAAGATCTTAGGCTTAGCCCCTGGCGCTATCCCTGTAGATGGTAACTGTGTACGTATTAGCTCTATGCGTTGCCACAGCCAGTCTTTAACCATTAAGCTTAAGAAAGATGTTAGCGTAAGCGAGATTGAGTCTTTAATTGCTGCTCACAATCAATGGGTAAAGGTTGTTCCAAATGATAAGGAAGTAACTTTACGTGAACTTACCCCAGCAGCTGTATCTGGTTCTTTAACTGTACCTATTGGCCGTATCCGTAAGATGATGATGGGCGATCAATACTTATCTGCCTTTACTGTAGGCGATCAGCTCTTATGGGGTGCTGCTGAGCCATTACGCAGAATGTTACGCTTATTAGTAGCATAATTTAGACAGAATTTTTATTATTAGAACAGACAGTCGTTTAATGGCCTGGTTAACAGACATTAAGTGGCTGTCTGTTTTTTATTAGGAGATTAATCAAGCTATGGATCGACTTTCACCATTATCTAAAGCGCTAAAAAGCTCATTCGTATTAGGAGCTATCATGCCTCTGTGTACTGCTCTAATGGTTGGTTGTGCAGAGGATAATATTAACAAGGTCAAAAATGGCTATTTTCCTAATGAGAGCAAAAAGAATGTCTCTGAGGTTTTATCATTAAGCCCTTATGCTGCTAAGGGAACTTGGAGTAATTTAGAGGCCAAAGGCGAGGTGCCTATGGTGGCTTATCGCAGCACTATTGCCAATGAAATCATTGTTAATTGGGCCATGCCAAACCTTAGTGAAGAGCTTAAAACTAAAGTTGTCAAAAACCTCAATGATAAGGATTTTGAAGTTAGTCTTAATCTTGAGTTTGCCGTTTACAAAAATGGTAGTTTTGAGGTTGAGGATGCTTTTTTAGCCTATCAAGATACCAAGGCTGCCAATAATAGCACTGAGCTGGTAGACAAGCTTATTAACAAAGAAGGGCTGGGTGATTTTAACCTTGCTGATAAGTCTAAAGTGCTATTTAACGAGGCCTTATATGATGTTCTGCTAGCAAATACCAACTTTAGTGAAGGTACTAAAGTAGGCTTGTTTGGCCATCCTGGCTCCTTATTTAGTCGTACCATTTTTTCTGATAAAGAGATTTATCGCTCTTTCCATCCTCTTAGTATGAATAGAGTGCAAGAGCTTTCTTTAAACAAGGAGCAGCACAGCATTCATCTTAAGGCTAATACGCAAATCTTGGATTTGAACGACTACATGCTCAATGAAATTGGCTTGACCATTTTTGAAAATGGCTATGGCCTGCTCGATGGCAGTAAACTAAAGTCCGACCAAGAAATTTTAAAGCTCATCACCCCATATTCTTATAATTATTTGTTAAGCCAAGAGCTGTCTTTTGACTACGATTTTACCGAGCTTTCTTTAGGTGAGGATTGTAAGATTGAGTCCTTGGATCAAGAAGTGCTAACTCTTAGTGATAGTGATTCTAATAAGGCCTACCTTGCATCAGAGCAAGGACAGCTTAAGCTTTCTTTTGACAGTAATTACCAGAATAATAGTGCTCTTAGAGATTATGTAATCGAGCAGCAAAACATTATTGACTATACCGCCATCGCCTATCCTATAGCCTATGCTGCAAGCTCCATAGCTTCTTTTACCAGCAAGCAAAGTGATTATGACTTGTTTAAAGCTATGATTGGCATTCGTAATAAGGTCATGAATGAAGCTGGCGCTAAGATCCCTAAACCACTTAGCAAGGGGCAAAGTATCTAATATTTAGTATTGGTCTAAACCTTGCTCATTGAGGGCTATTGAGATCAAATTAATAGTTTTTGCTAAATAATTTGACACTGTAGCCGTTGTTACTTATATAGGCAAAAACTATTAATAACTATTAGGCTTGGGACTTAGGAAATTTTAAGCTTAATAGCAATAAGTATTATCTAAATATCAGGGCAGGGCCACATTATGATTGCACAAGAGTTACGTGACGTTTACCTTGTTGATGAACTTCAATTAGGTCAACGCTTAAATGAGTCTCTTCATGAAGGAGACCAGACTGATTTTAATTTAATGTTGGCTATGTTATCCCCTGATGTTACTGACGCTGCCTGGACTCGTGGCCCAGATATTGGTCAGGCTCCAGAGGACTTGCGCTCTAAGTTTTGCTTATTACCAGAAGTGCGCAAGTATGCTCAAAGCGACGATTTTGCTCGTGGTCAGGATTTTGCCGATATGATTCATGATCATGAGGATGCTCAAGTTGGTCAATCTCAGGTATTTTTAGCTGAATGTCTCCGTCAAGAGCCTTTAGTGCCATTCAAAAGAGATCTTGCTCCTGAGGTTTATGCTGAATTAGCACCTTTAAAGAAAGAGAAAGTGCGCAAGCAATTTGCTGGCGAAATCTTGCAATATGAGACTTTCCAAGGCCGTGGTCAAAATATGGATGTGTTAGCTGAAATTAAGCACTCCCAGACCCAAATTCAAGCCCAAATGAAAATTGATGCTACAGCTTAAGTTTTAGACCAACTGATATTAGATTACTTTACTTTAGTTAAGGGCACATAGCAGACGAAGCTATGTGCTTTTTTTGTTTCTATAAGCTTTGCTTTTAGCGAGTACGTACGGCGTGGAGTTCACGATTATCCAAAGAGGCTTTATCGCCTTTCTTTAAGATCACCATTAAAGCTCCTGTACCGCCTTTCCACTCAGGGGCACTATGAAAAGCTAACACCTCAGGCATTTGTTTGAGCCAATGGGCAACATAGCTTTTTAAGGTAGCCTTTTTCTTGGCATATTCACGCTCTGATTTGCCATGAATAATTAATACACAGCGATAGCCTTCATTGCGAGCAGCCACTATATAACGACGGGTATATTCATAAGCCTCTTCTACTGTCTTACCATGTAAGTCAATAAAATCAGCCTCACGATATTCGCCATTTTTTAGTTTCTTAAGTAAAAATGGTTGAGCGCCAGCACTGCGATAAGATAAGACCTCATTAGGAGCTACTAAAGGAACAAAAGTAGAGGAGAAGTAATCAATAGCCTCCTCAGTAGTATCACGGGTAGCGGCCTCTTTTTTAATACGAGAGGTCTCTTTATCCATAGTAGGAGTTACTTGAGCTACTTTATCTTGCTCAATTTTTTTAACCTTGCCTAACTGTTCAACAAGGTCAATATTATCAACCTTTTGTACTGCCTCTTGCATTAAGAGATCTTCAAAAGAAAAAGAGTTATCGTGTAAATTATCCATAAATAATTACCAGTAAACTAAAGACGCTATTTGGCAGTATAAATTTTAGAAATTAAGATCAATAAGTACACTTACAACTAAGAGTAATAAGCCGCACATTCTAATCTTACGCATGGCGTAAAGTATTGATTGATCATCAGGATTATGCTCACCACCTAATTTTGGTAGTCGCATAATATTGCCCTGATAATAGCGAGGGCCACCTAAAGAAATATTTAATGAGCCACCAACAGCGCCTAAGACTAAACCAGAAATAGGAGCTGGGAAAGAGTTAAATCCTTCTTTGGCATGAGCAATATGTCTAATAGGGTTTTTGGAGACGAACAAAAATACCATTAATAAAGCAGCTGGAATAGCAATCATGAGTTGATGCATTCTAAAGATAAACTGCCCAAAATGATGGTTGCCTCTTAGTTTATAGTTATAAGATTGGCTTAAAAGATTGATGGTTTGCATCAGTACTGCACCTTCAATACCTGCAATAAAGTACCATACAATCACACTAAACCAGCCTGAGAAAATTCTTAAAATAGCTCCCTCACAGGCGGCCTTAGCAATACCCATTGGTGAGAGCATAGAGGTTTCTCTTAACACTAAGTCAGATAAGAGATTTTTAGCTTTTTCCTTAAAGCCCTCATGCAAGGCACGATTAACATAAATGGCACGATCTTGTGGATACTTAAGATCAAGTACCCAAATGAGCACAATTAAAGAAACTAAATTATCAAAGCCTGAGAGTGCATCTAAGGTAAAAACTAAAAAGAGAATAACCAGTAAGATTAAGAGCGATAAAAAGAAACCTGCAAAGCTTCTTTGTGGATCGCTAGAACTTGGACGATTAACCTTACGAGATAAGCCCACAAAAATAGGGCTAAGGGCTGATATTTTAAAGCCTTTTGGTAAAGGTATGATCATTTCAATGATCAAAGCTAAAGCCAAAATTAAACTAGGTTCATTAAAGAGAATACCAACATTAACATCACCCACGGTGAGATTTTGGTCAAAGTTGATAAAGCTATTGGTATTAGCTTGAGTATTGGAATTAGCTGCTTGATTTACAGAATAAGTGTTTGGAGCTACTGGAGTGTTTTGCTCTTGCAGATAGCTATCATAAAGCTCATTGTTGCTCGCACTTTGAGTGTTTTCGTTTGTAGCAGGAGCCGCAGTAGTAGGGGCTGCTTGAGCAGCAGGCGTACTGCTTTGACCGCCATGGTACTTTTGCTCTGATCTTTGATAGCTTTGGTTAAAAATAGAGCTACTTTGCTCAGCATTAAGTATCAATGAGCTTGAGCTGCTACCTTGAGCTGTTTCATTATTAAAAAATGGTACAGAGAAGTTAGAGCTAAGATGAGCTTGATACTGATTGAGCCATTGAGCTACATCAGCAGCGTTAAACGAACTACTAATTTGGTTTCCTAACATTTTAACCTCATCTATTAGCCACTGCTGCCCAAAGCAAGCACATGATCAAGTAAAAGGGTAAACTTCACACAACGCATCCTGTGCAGCCAGCGCAGCCAGCGCTGCGCTGCAGCTAGCGCAGCTGTTTGTAAAAACAGCTCAGGTTTTAGCAAGGGCCTGACCCCTTGAATCTTTGTAGGGGTTGGCCTTGCCTTAGCTTCTTAGTATAAGCGGTAATTAAAGTGCATCAATTAAGGCTAAAAGTAATTTAGCGCTATTGTCAGCAGCTAATTGTACAAATTGCTCAAAAACTTCAGGGCTCTCGCCTTCTGCAGTATCTGATACAGAGCGAATTACTAAACATGGTACGTTAAAGTCATTACATACCTGGGCTACAGCAGCACCTTCCATTTCTGTTACTTGAGCCTCTGGGAAGTCTTGCTTCATGTCTAAGCATACTTGCTTTTGGCTAATAAATTGGTCACCAGAGAGCACTACGCCAGTAAAGACATTAGGCTCAAAACCTTGCTCTTGCTTTAAAGTAGCTGCAACAGCTTCGGCTTTAGCAATTAAGGCATGATCAGCTTGGAAATACTGCTCATAGGATGGTACTTGGCCTCTCTTATAGCCGAAAATCTTAAGATCAAAGTCGTGGTAGGCAAGACCAGTAGAGAGAACAATATCACCAATTTTTAAGCCATTACCAATACCACCAGCACAACCAGAGTTAACTAGAATGTCTACTTTAAAGTGATCGGCTAATACAGTAGCAGCTAAGGCGGCGCATACTTTACCAATACCTGATTTAACTAAAACAATCTCATGATCATGATAGGTACCACAAATATATTCACGGTTACCTACTACTTCAATCTTTTTGTTTTCAATGGCGTTAGCAAGTAAGCTAACCTCTTCTTCCATTGGGCCAATAATACCAATACGCATAATAAGCTCCCTAAATATATTGAAAGTTTTTCACATAGCCTAAAGTTGTGGCTGCTACCATCAGCTCGATTGTGAGCACATATGGTTAATACCTTGCCTATTATAAGGGGCACAACCAAGGTACGCTAATATTAGCAATAATTATAGAACGGTCAAATTTAATAAAAGTTAGGAATACCGCAAATATCTGATTACTCTCACTACCATAGCAAACACCAATATGAGCTGGTAAGTAGGTTAGGCTTGGTAGTACCAAAGGCTATGCAGTAGTTTATGGTGCCTTGGCAGACTTCAGATCGAGCGGACGGCTGCCAGGCAGCCCTTCTTGTGCTCTTAGGTCTGCAAGGAGCGGGCGGCTGCATTAGCTGCTAGGGCAGCGTTAGCTTCGTTAGCTGCGTCAGCTGCGTCAGATGGTGTGGCTGCGGTGGACGGTGGTGAACGATAAGGTGCAGGGGCTGATGGGCTGGAGAAATTATTAAAAAGGCACGTGGTAAAAAATAGGGTATGGCTTGTTAGCCATAATAAAGACGGGAAATTTTTGTCTGCCGTGCACTGTGCTTAGTGCACACTGTGGCTCCAGTCATCATTTTTAGGCTAAATTATGCACTTTATGGGGTGCACGAGAATTTTTTCTTAAAATAGCTCAAACAAATTATTAACAAATCCTTATATATTGAGGCTTTGCACAATATTGAGCAAAACAAATTTATTATTTGAGTGCTCTCACAAAAGGAGGCCGACAAGATAGCATATTTGTCGCGACTGGTGCACAATCGTTAAACATGTTACATCGTCGGCTTAATCGAAGGTTGAAATTTACTTTACCTAAATATTAATACGTACAAAAAGACAGAAGCATAGAGTCTTAAAAGATCCGCTCTTATGGTCTGATGACATCGGAGTGGAAAGCTCAATGATAAGAAGTAATACAGTATCAGACAGCAGATCTTTTAAGGCTCTTACATAAAATGCTTTTTATAGTTACGTGTAATCGAAACTATGTAAACCAGGTAAAGCAATTTTTAACTAACTGCTCACTTGTAATTCATAGAAGATAAAGTGTGTGGTAGCAAGCCAGTCATGAACTTAGAGCTAAACAGTTTGTTTAGTTTGAAGGCCACTTGGTAAAAAGAAAGGTAGAAGTGGTAGTTCAAGTGCTTAATGACATATCAAGAAATGTAAGGAAGTTGTGTTTGGCTAGGCATAATGAATTCATTCTTAATGTTAAGCACCTTAAAAACCAATAATAATGGTGTTTAATGATGATAGATAGTTTCACCAATTTCGGCTCTTTATAAATGTAGCTTATAAGAGCTGTTAAGCATGGCGATGATGGTATTAGTTTTTCTAGCTTACAAATAATAAATTGAGGTCATAGTGATGGAAAACTCACGTGATGTGGCTAAACAAACATTAGCTTTAGTTCTTGCTGGCGGTCGTGGCAGTAGATTACATATGCTTACTGATAGCCGTGCTAAGCCTGCCGTATTCTTTGGTGGTAAGTTCAGAATTATCGACTTTGCACTTTCTAACTGTGTAAACTCTGGTATTACTCGTATTGGTGTTGTAACCCAGTACAAGTCCCACTCTTTATTACGTCACATTCAGTCTGGCTGGTCTTTCTTACGTAACCAGTTCAATGAGTTTATTGACTTACTCCCAGCTCAACAGCGTGTTGACGAAGAGCACTGGTATCAAGGTACTGCTGATGCTGTTTACCAGAACATCGACATTATTCGCAACCACAATCCAAAATACATTGTAATTTTAAGTGCTGATCACATCTACAAGATGGACTATACCGCTATGGTTATGGATCACATCAGCTCTGGTTGCCCTGTAACTGTTGCATGTATTGCTATCCCTCGCTCTGAGGCTAGTGCTTATGGTGTAATGCAGGTTGATAACAACAATATGATCACTGACTTCTTAGAGAAGCCACAAGATCCTCCTGCAATGCCAAGCGATCCAAATAGCAGCTTAGCTTCCATGGGTATTTATGTATTCAATGCTGAGTTCTTATACGATGTATTAACCGAAGATGCTAATACCGAAGGCTCACGTCGTGACTTTGGCTTTGACATTATTCCTAAGTTAGTAAAAGAGCATAAGGCTCACGCTCACGACTTTGCTCTATCTTGCATTCGCAATTTAGGCAATATGGACATTTGCTACTGGCGTGACGTAGGTACTATTGATGCTTACTGGGAAGCCAATATGGATATCGCAGCTGTGCAACCACAGTTAGACGTATACGATACCTCTTGGCCAATTTGGACTCACCAGGATCAATTACCTCCAGCTAAGTATGTTCAGGATATCAATGGTGCATCTTCTGTAGTTATGAACTCTGTATGTTCTGCAGGTTGCATTATTTCTGGTTCTGCTTTAGTTCACAGCGTATTGTTCTCCAATTCACGTGTGCACTCCAACTGTAGCTTAAATGAGGCTGTGGTATTACCATCTTGCGTAATTCACCGTGGCTGCCGTTTAACTAAGGTTGTATTAGATCGTGGCTGTGAGTTACCTCGTAACCTCGTAATCGGTGAGGATGTAAATGCTGACTCTAGACGTTTCTTCCGTACCGCTGGCGGTGTTGTATTAGTAACTCGTGAAATGCTTGAGAAATTACGTAAAGACGAGCCTCACCTCTTTGAGGGCTTTGATTCTTACTCTGGCAAGAGCTCACCAATTTACTAATTTTATAGTTTAATTTTTTAAACTACTAAAAAGCACCTTGTACGCATTGGTCATTCAACAAAGCGGCAAGGTGCTTCTTAATTTTAAAAGAGCAAGAATTCACATAGACCAAAATTTTTTAAGAAAATGAGCGCTAAATACGTTTTTAGGTCTATAACACTTGCACTTAAGTACAATTTTGCTTAAGCTTGCAAGCTTTAAAAAGCAACAACAGCAAAGCTAAGCGTTATTGCTTTTATGATTTACAATTTTTTTAAATTTTTGTCATATCATATCTAAGCTTGATCTGCTGTAAATAAATCATATATGTAGCGTTAAAAATGTGCATTTATTTATATGGCGTGGATCAAAGTTCTAAAGCTATTGTGCTTATATATCGCTTTTATGATGATATGATTAAAAAGTTGTCTGTATATTCTTATTAAAACCAGTCTTACTAATTTTAGGTACTGGTTAGTACAAAGCAGATCTGGTTTTTTCAACAGGAGTAGTTACTGATGAGTGAGCAAATCCTCGATGATAACGCAAAGGTTGCGTCAAGTGAGGATGCAATTTTCGATGATATCCGTCCATGTAGAGATGATGAGGCTCATCAGGAACTAGCCATCATTGCCAATGATGAGTCATTAGTTAATGGCATCGTAAAACTCCGTTATCCTAAGCTTTCTAAGTTAATTGGCCCTTTATTAAAGATTAAGGTTCGCTCTTACATTAAAAATGCCGTAGAGCAAATTCATTCTATTGAGCAGTTCCAGCTACAAATGGCTAGTGCTGTAAGTAAAATGATGACTAACACTACCGACGGCGTTACCTTTAAGGGCTTTGAGGAGCTTGACCCTTCTAAAGGCTATCTTTTTATCTCCAACCATAGAGATATCTCTTTAGATCCATGCTTTATCGATTATGCTTTCCATAGCTATCATCATAAAACAGTACGTATTGCCATTGGTGATAACTTGCTTAAGATGCCAGCAGCTACTGCGCTAATGCGTCTTAATAAGAGCTTTATTGTAAAGCGCTCTGTTACCCTGCCTCGTGAAAGATTGCGTGAGGTAAATCATTTATCTCATTATATTGGTCTTTCTTTACAAGAGGGGCACTCTATTTGGATTGCTCAACGTGAAGGCCGTGCTAAAGATGGCAATGACTGCACCGAAGAGGCAGTATTAAAGATGCTTAACATGTATGGTCGCAAGCAAGGCAAGAGCTTTGGTGAGTACATGAGCAGTCTTAACATTGTGCCTGTCTCTATTACTTATGAGTTTGATCCAGGTGATGTGGCTAAGGCCAATGAGCTTGAGGAGCGTGCTCGTAATAACGGCCATTATAAAAAGGCTGAATTTGAAGACATTAAGAGCATTATCAAAGGCATTAATGACTATAAAGGTAAAGTTAGCATTGTTGCTGGTAAGCCTATTGAAGGTGGTTTTGAGACCCCAGCTCAGCTAGCTGCCATTATTGATAAGTTTATTTATCTTAACTATGAGCTCTACCCAAGCGTTATGTTAGCTGCTTACAAGTTAGGCTTAGTAGATGAGAGCATGATTGCTAATATCTCTGCTGAGGATAAAGCTAAGTTTGACCAGCGCATGAGTGAGTTTCCAGAGCACTTACACAAACGTATTTTTCAAATGTATGCTTATCCTTATATCAATCAAAAACGCGCTCAAGAGGGCGAGCTTGATTTAAAGGATTAGCCTTTTAGTTAAGTTTTATGAAGAAAAAGCCATAATCTCATCAGATTATGGCTTTTTTTGGGGCTTTAAAAAATTTTTCTTAAATTTTTTTAAAGCTAAAAGAGCTGGTTCAGCCCTTAAAATGAGCCAAAACTAGTTACATATTTATTATTGATATATAGTGCTTATAAATGGAAAATTGTTAGCCACTGATACTTTCTTAAGCTAAAATAGAGCCCAATTTACAGATATAAAAGATAATTTTGTCTGTATGTTGATGATAATTTGTGGCAACTTTACTTTGTGGCATAAGCAATCGCGCTTACTACTTAAACCTAAGTGTTTAAGAATTTCTTTATTTTGCCTGTTTAGATTCTTTTTTTGGATGACGTTTTATGTCTTCTAATTTTGCTGCTTTGATTACTAGCTCTAAAAGCTATTATCAAAAATTCAAGTTTAACCCTCTTTATAACGAAGATGGCTCTCCTAGCTATATTCGCGCTAGCTTATTAGCTGTATTTGCTATGAGCTTGATTTTGCACGTCTTATTAAAGCCAAGTGAGGCCTCTTATGACAATCAGTCCATTAATAATGAACTCAATATTACCCAGGGTAATATGGTAGAGCATAAGAGCTTTGATCCTTTTAATAAGTCTGCTTATAACAAGGCTACAAGTGGCACCTTACCAAATGAAGGCTCTTTAAAGTCAGGACAAATTGCCTTTGACCCTAAAGAGGCAGAACCAGTAATTGCCTCTGAGGATCAAGGCTGGTCTATCTTTGGTTTTGACTCTCAAGAGGCTAAAGAAAATAAGCAATTAGTGGCTAATCGTAAACAAGCCTTAGCTGAGCTAAGTGATGGCGCTGCTTTTTTAAGTTCTTGTGGCAATATCAATGCAGGTTATATTGGCTGTAAATTCAATTTTTCTAAAAAAGTTAGCCCTTATTATGATAGTAATATTGAGGCTGTAGCTGACGGCTTTATGATCACCTTAGTGGCTAAGGGTGAGCAGCTAAAAGATGGCTGCGTAAAGTTTGTTGCTAATTCCGAGGGTGTATACCAGGCCTTTGATAGCAATGGTCTGGAAAGCCAAAAGTGTTTTATGAATTCTGCTATTAATGAGCACATGTTAAGTTTGCATCGAGCTGTGGATGATATCAGAGGCAACGCAGCGCCATCGGGTGCTAAATTGGTAGCTAATAATTAATTGCAAAAAACCCACTTAATTGTGGGTTTTTTCATATTAAAAACAGCATAAATAGCGCCTTTATTAAGATTCTTAGGCTTGGAAAGGTTGCTTAAAAGAGGCTCTTAGCTGACAAACATGATAAGGCTGTTGCAACAGGCTAACTGAAAATTCATAGTGGTGTATAATTGATTAATTAGCTTATTTAGCCTGAATTAAATTAACTTTTATCCAACAAGGCAGATTGATTATGAAGATTACTAGAAACACTGTAGTTACAGTTTCTTATATTGTTACTGATGAAAGCGAACAAGTTGTAGGTCGTACCGATCCAAAGCGTCCTGTTGTTGCCTTAGTAGGTCAGGGTTACTTAATTCCAGGCTTAGAGAAGGCCTTAGAAGGTCACTCTAAGGGTGATGAGTTTGTAACCCACATTGAGGCTAAAGAGGCCTTTGGTGAAATTAATGAGGGTTTAATTCAAACTATTGATCGCGCATTATTTGGTGATTTCCCTATTCAAGTAGGCAATGCTTTTGAGGCTGATACTTCCTCTGGCCCACGTTTAGTGGTAATTAAAGAAATCAATGACAACACTGTAGTAGTTGATGGTAACCACCCATTAGCAGGCAAAGATCTCAACTTTATGGTAGTAGTTGAGGATGTACGTGAGGCTACTGAAGAAGAGTTAGCTCATGGTCACGCCCATGTTGACGGCGTATGTCCATCCACTCACCAGTGCGGTTGTGGCGGTCACGGCCATGGTGGTCACGGTTGCTGCGGTGGTCACGGCCACCACCACGATGATGAGCATGAGTGCTGCGGCGGCCACGGCCACCACCATCATGACGATGCTGAGGGTGAGGGTGAACACCATTGCTGCTGCGGAGGTCACGGCCACCACCATCACGACGATGCTGAGGGCGAGGGTGAGCACCATTGCGGTTGCGGCGGTCACGGCCACCACCACCATCACGAGGGTGAGGGCGAGGGTGAGGGCGAGCATAAGTGCTGCGGCGGCCACGGCCATCACCACGATGGTGAGGGCGAAGGCGCTGGTGAACACAAGTGTGGTTGCGGCGGTCATGGCCATCACCACCACTAAAATGCGCTTTATTCGCTAATTTTTTGGTAAACTATGCGCCGTGCTCACAGCAGGGCGATGTTTAAGCCATTTAACGGCCCTCTTGGTATGAGCATATCAAGAGGGCTGTGCTTTTTAGGTTGATCATGCGCTCTTACTTTTCTTAAGTAATATTAGGGTTTTTTTAATGAAGTTCATTCTCCGCCTGTTTCCTGAGATCTCAATTAAAAGTCGTCCTGTACGCAATAGATTGATTAAGGTCTTAACACAGAATTTAATGAATGTGGCAGCCAATCATGATTTTGTTATCAAGGTGCAGCCACAATGGGATAAGTTAATTGTTAGTGTAGGTGAGGATGACTCAGATAAGACCCGCACTATGGCAGTTCGTGAGCTCTCTCGTATCCCTGGTATTCATTCTTTTTTAGAGGTTAAAGAGTTTAACTTTGAAAAGTTTGAAGATATATTTGAGGTAGCAGGCCCTATCTATGGCCCTTTACTTGAGGGTAAGACCTTTGCGCTGCGAGTACGCCGTCGTGGTAATCACTCTTTTACCTCCCAAGAGGCTGAGCGTATGATTGGCGGTATGTTTAAGGCTCACTATCCTAATAATGGTGTGTCTTTAAACAATCCTGATATTACTATTAATCTTGAGATTGAGCAGGACAAGGCCTTTGTTATTACTAATAAGTATCAAGGTTTAGGTGGTTATCCTGTTGGTTCTCAAGGTGCAGCTTTAACCTTGATCTCTGGTGGCTTTGATAGTGGTGTATCTACTTATAAAGCCATTCACCGTGGTATGAAGGTGCATTACATCTTCTTTAATATGGGTGGCACTGCCCATGAGATTGGTGTAAAGCAAGAGTCCTATTTTATCTGGGATCGTTTTGCTTCTTCTCACAAGGTAAAGTTCATTACTATTCCTTTTGAAAAGATTGTGGGTCAAATCTTAGAGCGTACTCATCATGGTGTACGTGGCGTAATCTTAAAGCGCATGATGGTAAGAGTAGCCTCTAAGGTAGCAAGTAGACTTAATGCTGAGGCCTTAATTACAGGTGAAGCTGTAGGTCAGGTTTCTAGCCAAACTCTTACTAACTTAAATCATATCGATAATGTCTCTGAGTGCATTGTGCTTCGTCCTTTAGCTATGGAGGATAAGCAGGATATTGTTGATAAGGCTTGGGAAATTGGCACTGCAGGTTTTGCTGAGAGCATGCCTGAGTATTGTGGTGTAATTTCTGACCATCCTAACGTTTGCCCATCTTCTTCTTTTGTAGAGGAAGAAGAGGCTAAGATGGATGCTAATTTGGTAGAGGATGCCATTGAGCGTGCTAGCCATTTAGATATTAAGGCCATTCCAGAGAACACAAGCAAGCTTGAGGTTGAAGTTGAGACTGTAAGTGAGCTTAATTTTGGCGATGTGATCTTAGATGTACGTTCTCCAGATGATGCGCTTAAAGCTCCTTTAAAGGATGACAATCATACTGTGATTGAATTGCCTTTCTATAAGGTAGCCTCTGAGTTTGATAAGCTTGATGAAATTAAGACTTATGCTCTTTATTGTGATCAGGGCGTAATGAGCTTAATGCAGGCTCGTGAGCTTAAGGAAAAAGGCCATCATAATGTTAAGGTTTATCGTCCTAAGTAAGATTAAAGCTTGCTAAGATATTAATAAGTAGGTTGTGGTTTCTTTGGTAAAAGGAAGGCACAACCTATTTTTTTATCATTTAAATTAATAAATGTGCTTTTTTAGGGCATTTATGTGTTTTTGTGATAATTGCGTTAATAATAAAGGGGCAAAATGATTTATCTTATTAAGCTTAAGTTTTAAGCTTAAGCATAGTGATACTATTTGGTAGGCAAGACTAATAATAGTTTAAGGCAAAGATAGGATAAGGTAATGCAAAACATTGTTCTTAATAACAATGTAAAAATGCCTGTTTTAGGATTTGGCGTTTTTCAACTATATGATGCCCATGAGTGCTATCAGGCAGTAGCCAATGCTTTAGGGGTTGGTTATCGACTGATTGATACTGCTCAGGCCTATAACAATGAAGTTGAGGTTGGTAAAGCAATCAAGGATTCATCAGTACCTCGTGATGAGATCTTTTTAACTTCAAAGATTTGGGTATCAAATTCTGGCTATGAAAAAGCCATGGCATCTTTAGAGCTGTCCTTGCAGCGTTTAGGCACAGATTATATTGATCTTATGCTTATCCATCAGCCTTTTGGTGACTATTATGGCTCTTATAGAGCGCTACAGGATGCTTTAGCCCAAGGTAAGTGCCGTGCTATTGGTGTTTCCAATTTCTATGCAGATCGCTTAGTTGATCTGTGTAATTTTGTTGATATCAAGCCGCAAGTTAATCAAATGGAAACCCATGTATTCCAGCAGCAAAGTGCTTTGCGTCCTTATTTAGATAAGTTTAAGGTGCAATTGGAATCTTGGGGACCATTTGCTGAGGGCAAGAATAACTTCTTTAAGAATCCTGTATTGTTAAGGATAGCAGCTCGTAAAGATAGAAGTGTTGCTCAAATTGCTTTACGCTTTTTAATTCAAAATGGCATCATTGCTATTCCAAAGTCCTCTCATGTAGAGCGTATGGAGGAAAATTTCGATATTTTTGATTTTGAGCTTACTCAGTCTGAAATGAATTTGATTCGTAGTCTAGATACTAAACGCAGTGTCTTTTGCGATCATCAAGATCCTGAATTTGTTCAAGCTTTAGCCGATATTGTCCTTAAATAGGAATCGTTTGCATATTTGTTGGCAAATAAGCAATCAAAGATATAGAATAAAGCATCTTTTCTATCTAAAACGATTTTATTTTTTTAGTTTAACCATACCTGATCAATAGGATGTGCAGAGCATGCTCAATCAATCAGTGCTCTTTATTGCTTTACGCTACATCAAAGGCTCAAAAAAACAGCGCTTTGCAACTTTTGTTGCTACCTTAGCGACATTGGGCATTGCTATAGGTGTATGTGCCTTAGTTGTAGTTAGTTCTATTATGCAGGGCTTACAAGAGCGACTTAAAGAAAATATTTTAAGTGACTGTCCACATGTAGTTGTTAAGGCCAAAGCCTCAGATATCCCATTTTTGCTTAACATTAAGCATGTTAATGCCCTTGTTCCTTTTGTTGAGGGACAAGCTATGATTCAATATGGTTCTAACATTTCTATGGTGACGCTTCAGGCTAATCAAACTGACTCTTTGTACGTCAGCCATCGCTATGCTAGCACTATAGGATTGACTACTCATAGAAGCTCTCAAACTAATAAAGATGACAATATTTTAGACTTGCAATATTGCATTAAGATGCCTCATGTTGATAAGGCTGGTTACTCCTATGGATCGCAATTTAATTTAACCAAAGGACGTTATGAGCTAGCTCTCAACTATACTAATTTTATGAGCTTTAATATGGATGGCACTAATAGTGACAATAAAGTTCGTCTTATTAGTACCCAAAATGCTCGTTATACTCCTTTTGGCCTTACTCCTATCCAAAGAAACTTTAAAGTGGTTGATGTGATTGAGAGTATTGATAAGTCCAATGCGCCTATTGTAGTTGGCGAATATGATGATGTACGGAAGTTCTTTAGAATTAGTCATGAAGATACTTACTTCCGCCTGTTCTTATGCGATCCTTTTGCAGTAGATGAAGTAGCTGAAATTCTGGCAACTAAATTTGAATTTACAGATTGGCGCTCTCGTTATGGTGACTTTTTTAAGGCTGTAGGATTAGAAAAGGTTAGCATGACTATCATGCTGTGTTTAATAGTATTGGTAGCAGCTTTTAATATTCTTTCTTCTTTAACTATGGTAGTAAGTTCTAGAGTTAGCGAAATTGCTATTTTAAAAACTTTAGGCATGAATAATATCAGCTTGTTAAATGTGTTCTTGTTAGTAGGCATGTCAGCAAGCTTTATAGGTTCTTTAATCGGTCTATTATTAGGTGTGCCTTTAGCGTTTAATGCCCAAGCTATTCTTAATGTGTTAGGCATTAGTATTATGCAAGGTGAGTTACCTGTAATTATTGATTTTGATAATATCCTTGCTATTGTAGTTATGTGTTGGCTGGTGGCTTTATTATGCACGCTCTATCCTGCTTATTATGCTAGCAAGTCAGATCCAACTAAGCATTTAGCAAGCTCATAAATAATTTTTTGTATCCTTTAAGATGATGGCAATATGCATAAGATTTTATTAAAAGGCCGTTTTATAGAACACTCTTATAGCGAGGGTTCCATCAAGACCCCTGTATTAAAAGGGGTTAATTTGGATATTGAAGCATCCAAAATGACTGCCATTGTGGGTAAATCAGGTTCAGGTAAAAGTACCTTATTGCATATTTTGGGCACTTTAGATACTCCAGATAAAGGAGAGATCTATTTTCAAAATACCAATATTTTAACTTTGAGCCCTAAAGAAAAAGCCATTTTTAGAAACCGTCATTTAGGCTTTGTCTATCAATTCCATCATTTATTAGGTGATTTTAGTGCTCTAGAAAATATTATGATGCCGCTGCTGATTGATAAGGTGAGCACTTCATTAGCACAAAACCGTGCTTATAATTTGTTAGAGCGAGTGGGCCTAAAGGATTTAGCTCATAAGCTACCAAGTGAAATGTCTGGCGGTGAAAGACAGCGTGTAGCTATTGCTCGTGCCTTGGCTTACTCTCCAGAGCTAATTTTAGCTGATGAGCCTACAGGTAATTTAGATGAATACAATGCCAATATGGTATTTGATTTATTTAGAGAGCTGGTACATGACGAAAGCTCAGCTGTGGTGATGGTAACTCATGATAATGCTCTTGCATCACGTTGTGACAATATTTACTCCATGACTAATGGCATTATCGAAAACGGCACTTTTGACGAATCGCTAAGTGAGGAATTTGCAGGCAGCAGTATTAATTTAAATCCTGAGGCTAAGGGTATTTCTCATGACAAAATGATTAGGCCACGAGCTAAGAATCTTAATGCAGCATCGCAATTACATGAGTCTTATCAAAAAGAAAGTGATAATTTTGCAACTGTCACCTTCTGTGCTCAAGAGGTGACTAAAAATGACTCTAATCAAGATCACGCAGAGCTTTATAGCTCTACTGTAGGTAGTTACCGTATTAATAAAGAAGAGTCCAATCGTGTTGGCTCTCAATATCTTGATGCTACTTTAGCTGAGGTTTCCAGAAGCCATAAGGTCTATGCTAATCATGAGTCCCATGATGGTCTCGAAGGCCATCATGGCCATGATGGCCCTAATGACCATGAGAGCCATAATGGATCTGAGGCTTTAGGGCAGAGTAATGGTCAGGCACAAGATTTAAACCTAGCTAAAGATTCTAAGGGCGATAAAGAGTTGCCTGCTGACTATAGTGGCACTAGTGAGTGTAAAGTAGTTTTCTTTGACAATAAAAAATAAGCCGACTACACAGAGCATTAAGTGCGGAGGTGCTTGTGGCAAATAATTTGAGACTTACTATGGCCTTACGCTTTGTTAGGTCACGTCGTAAAGGTGGTCTCACCCGCTTTATTTCTTTTGCCTCTACTTGCGGTATCGCTATAGGTGTATTTGCTGCAATAGTAGGTTTATCTGTTATGAATGGCTTTGAGTACGAACTGCAAAATCGTGTACTCTCGCTTATTCCATCAGCTCAACTTAACAGCTCTAAACCTTATTTTACTAATGGTAAAGACATTGAAAGTATCTTGCTTAAGGATAAAAATATTGTAGCTACGGCTCAGGTCGTAGAGCAAAAATCTATTATTAGCGCTAATAAGGCCTTTGCGCCTTTGGTAATTGCTGGTATTAATCCTGCCAAAGAGACTAAGGTGATTGATATTGAGCGTTTTACCAATGTGGACTTAGATTGCTTAAGCCATAAGCTTTATCCTGAGTTTAAAGATAAGTGCCAGATTAATGTTAAGAATGCCCAATGGTATTCTCAAGAGCTGGAAAAATTTAATAATGATGATCGCTATGCTAATACCCCACGCATCATTATTGGCTCTGGTATTGCCAAAAAGCTTAAGGTAACGGTAGGGCAAGAGGTTACTATAGTAACTTTGGATCACAATAAAGAAAATGCCAATAGCAGTGTGATTTCTCAGTCTTTAAAGAATCCTGAAAAGCATAAAGCCTTGGTAATAGGTATCATTCATATTGGTGGTCAACTTGATGGCTCTATTGCTCTGATGGATTTTAAGGTCTTAAAAGAAATTGCTAAGCTAGATGGTGCTAATAGTATTCATATTAAAACCAAAAACTACCAAGACACTAATAAAATTGTCTTCCAAGCTACTAATGGCAAACTTAAAGAAAGTGCCTATTTGGTTACTTGGATGAACTCCCAAGGCAAGCTCTACCATGATATTCAAATGGTAAGACAAATTATGTATATAGCCATGTTCTTAGTGTTGGCTGTTTCTTGCTTTAATATCGTCTCTAACTTGTTATTGATGGTTGGTGAAAAGCGTCGTGAGATTGCTATTTTGCTTACTATGGGTATGAAGCCACGTGAGGTAGTAAAAACCTTCTCTTTAATGGGCTTAATCTCAGGAGGCTATGGTGCCATTATTGGTATGGTATTAGGCATTGTTTTTAGTTTAGTACTGACTCCTTTTACCAAATCATTTAAAGATTGGTTTGGTTTTGATTTGCTCAATGAGGAAGTTTATTTTATTAACTTCATTCCTTGCCACTTATCAGCAATTGATGTGATTTTTGTCTTAGCTTGTTCTTTATTAATGAGCTTCTTGGCAGCTTTATATCCTGCTATGAGAGCCTCAAAAGTCAAACCAGCTCAAGAGTTAAATCTTTAGTTTTACAAGCCATGGTGATTGCCATGGCTTTTTTGTTTGGTTTAAAGGAAAAAGCACAGCGATAGGGCATTATCTTAGCAAGTGAGAAATTATTGCAATAGATATGAGAGCTAGATCGGATTAGAAAATGAAAATTTTGCGTTTTGTTCATGGTAGGAACAAAATGCTAAATTAATGAGTTAGTTAGGTGCCTAACAGGTACTATGATCACTGACAATTAGTCAGTTTTATAAGAGGTTTATGAATATGGTTAGCGCATTGATTGCTTTTGCTAATGGCTCTGAGGACATGGAGGCTACTAGCGTAGCTTCAATTTTAGATCGTGGTGGCGTATCTGTTACCCGTGCTGCTATTACTAAAGATGGCTCTAAAGAGGTAACTTTATCTCATGGTATGAAAGTAGTGTGCGATAAGCACATTAGTGAGTGCAATGATGTTTACGACATGATCATTATTCCTGGTGGTCTTGAGGGTTCAAAAAACTGTGCTCAATGCACAACCTTAGTTACCATGCTAAAAGAGCAGAAGGCTGGCGGACGTTATATCGGCGCTATTTGTGCTGCCCCTGGTTTTGTGCTTGCTAAGCACGATCTAATTGGTGAGGCCAAAGCTACTGGCTACCCAGGCTGCAGTGATGATATTAAGCACTATACCAATACTAATACTTACATTGATCGTGATTATAAGTTAGTAACTGGTAAGGGCCCTGCCTTATCCATTGAGTTTGGTCTTGCTTGTTTAGAGGTGTTAGTACCTTTTGATAAGGTAGAGCAAGTGAAGACTGGCATGCTCTTTAATGATTAAGCTTAATTTAGTACTTAAACAGTGCAAATAAGGGAAAAAGCTCCAAGCTATAATTTATTTAGCTGGAGCTTTTTTCTTTTTTAAGCTCTCTTATTTGGCCAAAAGCCATTTTTTTGCGATTTAAATGCAAGCGTGCGATAATTATTAGCTTGTAAAATTTTTTTGTTTACAGTGAAGCTTATTTGATAGTGCTAAGCATTATTAAAGCTTTCTTTGTTAAATTAGTTCTTAGAAGGCCAATAATGAATCATTATTGGTACTGACATAGGAAAGATCACCTCTTGTGGTGTTCTCCCCTATGTCAGTAGCTAAGAGCTTACATGACCTTTAAGGTCAATATGTGTTTTTAGTTTAAGTATGTTTTGATACTTAAGCTGGTTGATTTAGATATTTATACGGTTTTTTTTCATGGATAAGCTAGTTCAGGCTAAACAAGAAGGCATAGCCGCCGCTCAAGGTGTCCAAAATCTGCAAGATTTAGATGCAGTTCGAGTAAATTACTTAGGCAAGAAAGGCTTGTTTGCAGAGTTTATGAAAGAACTGGCCAAGCTTGATGCAAGCGAGCGCCCTCAGCGTGGTGCTGTCATCAACGAGGCTAAGCAAGAAGTTGTAGCAGCAATCGAACAACGTCGTGCTCAATTAGAAAAGGCAGCTCTTGATGCTAAGCTTGCCAGTGAGAAAGTTGATATCACTTTACCAAGCCGTCATCGTGATGTTGGTACCTTACACCCTGTCACTCGTACTATTGAGCGCTTAACTGAGCTCTTTGGTTCTATGGGCTTTGAGGTGGCTTCTGGTCCAGAAATTGAAGATGACTATCATAATTTCGATGCCTTAAACTTACCACCACATCACCCAGCTCGTGATAGCCACGATACCTTCATGTTCCCAAATGGTTTGTTACTCCGTTCTCAAACCTCTTCAGTACAAATTCGTACTATGGAAAAGAAGGCTCCACCAATTCGTATTATTTCTCCAGGCCGTGTATATCGTAACGATTACGATATGACTCACACCCCAATGTTCCACCAGATTGAGGGTTTATACGTAGATAAGAACGTATCCTTTGCTGATTTAAAGGGTGTGATTTACGAGTTCTTACAAAAGTTCTTTGAAGAAGAGCTTGAGGTTCGTTTCCGTCCTTCTTACTTCCCTTTTACTGAGCCTTCTGCTGAGGTTGACGTACGTAGAAAGGGTGGCAAGTGGCTTGAGGTATTAGGTTGTGGTATGGTGCACCCTAATGTATTACGTAATGTAGGCATTGATCCTCAAGAATATAACGGCTTTGCTTTTGGTATGGGTATTGAGCGTCTAACCATGTTACGTTATGGCGTAAAAGATCTCCGTGCTTTCTTTGAAAACGACTTACGTTTCTTAAAGCAGTTTGCCTAAAGTTAGTAATTTGCATACCAAAGCGCTCTAATCTTTGTTATTAGAGCACAGATTAACCACAAGTGATTAAACCTTAAGTACAGCACTTAAGTTAGGTGAGTTAGTTAGAGACTAATTTAAGGTTAATTTGTGGTTTAAGTTGCTCAAGAGAAAAAAATATGAAGTTTAATAAAAGCTGGGTTGATGAGTGGGTTGTTAACTCCTTAAGCGCTCAGGAAATTTCCGATACCATTACCATGGCTGGTTTAGAAGTTGATACTTGTGAAAGTGTCTGCGCTCAGTTTGATGGTGTAGTAGTAGCCAAGGTAGTAGAGTGTGTTGATCACCCAGATTCTGACCACCTCCATGTAACCAAGATTGATGCTGGTACTGGTGAGCTTATTCAGATCGTATGTGGTGCTGCTAACTGCCGTACTGGCCTTAAGGTAGCTTGCTCTATGGTAGGTGCTCACTTACCTGGCATTACCATTAAAGATGCTAAGTTACGTGGTGTTGAGTCTCACGGTATGTTGTGCTCTTACAAAGAGTTAGGCATGGCCGAAGAGTCTGATGGCATTATTGAGTTGCCAGAAGATGCACCTATTGGTATGGATCTTCACGATTACTTACAGTTAAACGATCATACTATTGATGTAGATTTAACTACCAACCGTCCAGACTGCTTATCCATTCGTGGTATTGCTCGTGAAGTAGCAGTATTAACTAAGGGTGAACTCAAGGAAGTTGAGTGCAAGGCAGTACCAAGCACTATTGAAGATACCTTCCCTGTTAAGGTAGAGGATACTGAGGCCTGTCCACGTTATTTAGGTCGTGTGATTCGTGGCGTTAACCAACAGGCTCACAGCCCTGTATGGATGGTAGAGAAGCTCCGCCGTTGTGGTATTCGCTCTGTATCTCCAATTGTGGACGTTACTAACTATGTAATGATTGAGTTAGGTCAGCCACTACACTCTTTTGATCTTAACCGTCTTCACGATGGCATCGTAGTACGCTTTGCTAAAGAGGGTGAGAAGTTAGTATTACTCTCAGGTGAGCAAGTAGATTTAACTGCAAATACTTTAGTTATTGCCGATAGCACTGGCCCATTAGGCTTAGCTGGTATCTTTGGTGGTGAAAGCTCTGGTATTAATAGCGAGACTAAGGATGTCTTCTTAGAGGCTGCTTTCTTCTCTCCTTTAGCTATTAAGGGCCGTGCACGTCATTATGGTCTTAAGACTGACGCTAGCCACCGTTTTGAGCGTGGTGTTGATCCTAAGTTACAAATGCGTGCTATGGAGCGAGCCACACAGTTATTAATCGAAATTGCTGGTGGTCAGGCTGGCCCTGTAGTTGAGTGTGTTGATGAGTCTAAGTTAAAGAATGATCATCAAATTACTTTACGTCTTGAGCGCTTAAACAAGATCTTAGGCTGTGAAATTCCAGCTGATGAAGTAGAGCGTATTTTAACTACCTTAGGCTTAAACCCTGTTGCTATTGAGGGTGGCTTTAGCACTACC
Organism: Anaerobiospirillum sp. NML120448; assembly: GCF_023050945.1. Lineage (GTDB taxonomy): Bacteria > Pseudomonadota > Gammaproteobacteria > Enterobacterales > Succinivibrionaceae > Anaerobiospirillum. The sequence goes on from NZ_JALKIM010000014.1 coordinate 49,609, forward strand.
GCTCCATCATTCCGTTTCGATATCGAAATTGAAGAGGACTTAATTGAGGAAGTTGCCCGTATTTACGGTTACAACAACATTCCAAATACCATTCCTGTAGCTACTATGATTATGTCTGCTGAGAAGGAAGAGGTATTAAACGAGCGTGCTTTAAGACACAGCTTAGTACAATCTGGTTATCAAGAGGCCATTACTTACTCCTTTACTGATCCAAAGACTTTAAAGGTATTTAATGATCTCGAGCCATTAGTACTTTCCACTCCTATTTCTGTTGAAATGTCAGCTATGAGAACTACCTTATTAGCTGGTTTATCTTTAGTGGCTAAGTACAATGTAAACCGTCAGCAAAAGCGTGTACGTTTATTTGAGCTAGGCTTAAGCTATGTACAAGATAGCGCTGCTGAAAATGGCGTACGCCAAGAGCCTATGATTGCAGGTATTGCTATTGGTGATCCTGAGGTTGAGAACTGGACTCAAAAGTCACGCCATATTGATTTCTTTGATATCAAGGGTGATGTTGAGGCTTTATTAGCTTTAACCGCTCGTGCTCAGGATTATGAGTGGAAGGTAACTCAATGCCCATTCTTACATCCAGGTCAAGGTGCTGACTTATACTTAGATGGCCGCAAGGTTGGTGTAGTAGGTATGTTACACCCTCAAGCTCAAAAGGACTTAGGCTTTAAGACTCCTGTTGCTGTCTTTGAAATTGAGCGCAGTGCTTTAGATAAGAGAGTAATTCCTTTAGCTAAAGAAATTTCTAAGTTCCCATCTGTACGTCGTGACTTTGCTTTCGTATTAGATAAGCAAGTTCATGCTAGCGACTTAACTGCTGACATCCGTGCTGTAGGTGGTAATTTAGTAACTGATGTTACTATTTTCGACGTTTTTGAGTCTGAGTCTTTAGGTGACAAGCGCTCTTTAGCCTTAGGTGTAACCTTACACGACAACGACCATACCTTAGAGGATGCTGAGGTAGAGGGCGTAGTAGCTAAGATTTTAGAGTCTGTAAAGACCAAGTTTGGTGCTACTTTACGCGAATAATCACATTTGTCAAAAAAATCTCTCTTTGTTTTTAGTTCTATAAGTTAAGCTTATTGAGTTGAAAGCAAAACGATATAGAGGCCGCTTATGCGGCCTCCTTCATAAAATTGAATTTAATGTGCTTAATTTTGTCATTCGATTAAGATTATTTATCTAAATAAGAGTTGCAAGCTTAAACTTAAAGTTTAAGCTTGCAGCTTTTATATATAAAAAGACGTATTAGGAACAGAGGTGTACCGTATGTCAAATGAAAATGGTTTAAAAAGCTTAGATCAAAATATTGCTAAGTTAGAGCAATTAGTTCAATCACTTGAGGATCAAAACATCTCAATTGATGAGGCTATTAGTCGCTATTCTGAGGGCATGAGCTTAGCTGTTGAGTGCCGTAAAAGTATGAATGAAATGACTCGCAAGGTTAATATGGTTCGCCAGCAGGCTAAGCAAGCCATGGATGAGCTTAACAATAGTGATGTGGCTTTAGGCGGTAATAACCGTTACTAACATTAGATAGATAAGAGAAGATTGCCAAATGGAATTAAGCGAGTACTTCAAACTGGTTCAAGAGCGAGTAAATAACTGCTTAAAAGAAAAGCTCAAGAGCTTACCAAGTGAGCCAAGTGAGCTTAAAGAGGCTATGGAATATGCCTTGTTGTTAGGAGGCAAAAGAGCTCGTCCGCTATTAGTCTATGCTACAGGTAGCGCTTTTGGAGGATCAAAGCGTAATCTAGATTATGTAGCAGCAGCTATTGAGTGTATTCACGCTTATTCCTTAATCCACGATGACATGCCAGAAATGGATAATGATATGTTACGTCGTGGTCATCCTACTGTGCATGCTAAATATGGTAGTGCTACTGCTTTATTAGCAGGAGATACTTTGCAAGCTTTAGCTTTTGACTTATTGACTGATGCTAACTGCCATCTGTCTTTAGATGTTAAGGGCAGAATGTGCGCTTGTTTAGCCAAGGCCTCAGGTTTTGAGGGTATGTGTGGTGGTCAAGCTTTAGATTTAAAGGCTGAGCATCAGCACCTACCACAAGAACAGCTCGAAAAGCTCCATTCTTTAAAGACAGGAGCTTTAATTACTTGTGCTGTCCAATTAGGTTTTATGGCCTCCCGTTACCAAGAGGCTTATGAAAACCAGCAAACCGATGCCATCGCTAATGCTATGGGCCTAGTTGAGAACCCTCATATGTCACGTGACTTTAAGTGCTTAAGTGACTATGGCAAAAAGGTTGGTCTAGCTTTCCAAGTATGGGATGATGTTTTGGATGTAGCAGGTGATAGTGCAGTATTAGGTAAGACAGTAGGTTCTGATGAGTCTTTACAAAAGAGCACTTATGTCTCTTTATTAGGTTTAGAAGAAGCTAAAAGTTATGCTCAAAAACTAGCGCTAGAAGCTCAAGAATGTTTAAAGCCAATTAGTGCAGATACTTCTATTCTTAAGCAGTTTGCTCAGTTTACTGTAAGTCGTGATCACTAATAATAAAGCGCCAACTTTCTATGTGGAGCGGGCGCTGATAGACGAGTGATTGTTTCAAGCCTTAGTTAAGATCAGTAGTTGTTTGATGATTAGGGCCTGGTAGGTTATTTTGCTATGAGGGGATTACTATAAAGTCAGTATTTTAGTGCTATCTTTATAGTTCTTAATGTTGTGGAAGATACTAATACTTATAAGCTTTTAGATCACATTAACGATGCTAGCGATGTTCGTGCCTTAGCTCGCACTCAATTGCCTCAACTATGTGATGAGGTAAGAACTTGCATTATTGATACTATTAGTAAAACAGCAGGCCACTTAGCATCTGGTTTAGGTGTGGTTGAGCTTACTGTTGCTTTGCATTATGTATATGATACTCCTCATGATATTTTAGTATGGGATGTAGGCCATCAGGCCTATCCTCATAAGATTCTTACAGGCCACAGAAAAGAGCTTGCTACTATTCGTCAATACAATGGTTTGCATGCTTTTATTTGGCGTAATGAGACCCCTTATGACCTGATAACTACAGGACATGCCTCAACTTCTATTGGTTCAGCGTTGGGTTTGGCAGTAGCTGAGCGAAACAAGCCTAAAGAGCAACGCCGTAAGGTAGTAGCCATTATTGGTGATGGTGCCTTATCAGGCGGTTGTGCTTTTGAGGCCTTAAATCATGCAGGATCGTTTAAAGACATCGATCTTACTGTCATTCTCAATGACAATGAAATGAGCATTTCAGAGAATGTTGGCAGTATTGCTCAAGGCCTATCTCACGTTATTTCTAGCCCTCACTATGTCAAGTTAGTGGAGGGTGGTAAAAGAATTTTACATTCTCTGCCAGCAGTAAAAGACTTTGCTTTGCGTGCTCAAGAACATGTAAAGGGCATGATTATGCCTGGCACTATGTTTGAAGAATTTGGCTTTAACTACATTGGCCCTGTGGACGGTCATGATGTTAATCGCTTAGAGAGCATTTTAGAAAATGTAAAAGAAATGTCAGGTTTGACTTTCTTACATGTTGTTACCAAAAAAGGTAAAGGCTATGAGCCTGCTGAGCGCGATCCTATTTGCTATCATGGTGTACCCGCCTTTAATCCACAAGAGGGTATTTGCTCTAACGGTTCTAGCGAAGATAAATCATACTCAGCCGCCTTTGGTCGTTGGATGTGTGATAAGGCGGTAGCCGATCGCAAGTTAATGGCCGTAACTCCTGCCATGAGAATTGGCTCAGGTTTAGTAAAATTTGCCGAACGTTATCCTCATCAATTCTTTGATGTGGCTATTGCTGAGCAACATGCTATGGTCTTTGCCTCAGGACTTGCTGCAGGTGGTATGCGCCCTGTGGTGAATATTTACTCCACCTTTATGCAAAGAGCTTATGATGGACTGATCCATGATATGGCTATTCAAGATCTGCCAATCATTTTATGTTTAGATCGTGGTGGTATTGTAGGTTCAGATGGACCTACCCATAATGGCGCTTTTGATATTGCCTATAGTAGAACTGTGCCTAATTTATTAATTATGGCTCCAAGTTCACGTCATGATCTTTACTATATGCTCAACACTGCCTATGCTTATGGTAAACCAAGTGTCATTCGCTACCCAAGAGCTACTGGTGAGTCACTAATGGTAGGCACTGGTGAAAATGCAAAAGAGGAGCGCTTAAGCTTAGATAAGTGCTTTAAGATTGGCCAGGCTAAGGCTCTTAACTTAAGTACTTTTGAGCAAGAGCAAGTAAAGGCCTCACTACAAGATAATAACGCTCAAAATTATGAGCTTTATGAGCTTGAAAATAGTTTATTAGAGGATAAAGCTAATATAGCTCCTAGTGCTTTAGGTAAAAAGCATAAGGTGGCCTTATTAGTTTATGGTCCTGTAGCTTTATCCTTAGAGCAATTTGCTCAAGAGCAAGATTTAACCTTATTTGATATGCGCTTTATCAAGCCTGTTGATGAGCAGCTAATTAGTTATTTGGCCTATAATTATGATTTATTAGTTACCTTTGAAGAGGGTGCTAAACTTGGCGGTGTAGGCGAACATATTGGCTCCTTAGTGGCAGCATTAAAGGGCGCATCTAAAGCTAAAGTGTTTAATATTGGCTTACCTGATAGATTTATTATGGAAGGTGACCGCAATCAATTGCTAAAATCTTTAGGCATTGATAGCGATAGCCTAATAAGCACTATTAGCCAGGAAATAGATTCATTATAATTTTCATTTTTTCTGATATATGGGAGTGTAATATGCCTTCTTTTGATATTGTTTCTGAGCTTAAAAAAGATGAGCTCCAGAATGCAGTAGATAATGCTAATCGTGAGTTACAAACTCGCTATGATTTTCGTGGTGTAGAAGCCTCTTATACTTTAGTAAAGACTGAAAACTTAGTTAAGCTTGAGGCTGACGAAGAGTTCCAAATCCAACAAATGGACGACATTCTTACCCAAAAGCTAATTAAGCGTGGTATTGATGTTGGTTGTGCCGAGTTTAAGGACATTACTCGTTCTGGTAAAAAATCCTTACAGCAAGTAGCCTTCAAAGAGGGTATTGATAAAGAGTTAGGCAAGAAAATTGTTAAACTTATCAAGGAAGAGAAGATCAAAGTTGATGCTAAGATGAATGACGACACCGTTCGTGTTCAGGGTAAAAAGCGTGATGATCTTCAAGCTGCCATTGCTGCTGTAAAGGCTAAGATGAGCGAATTAGGCCAGCCACTACAATTTACTAACTTCCGTGATTAGTCACTTTATTTAAGTCTAAAAGAGCGGAATAAGGCCGCACATATAGGCTATCACTAGTCATAATGTGCGGCTTTTTTATTGGTGAGTATTGTTTCGTAAATTTTGTCTAAATTAGGCTTTGCCATGTCTGTATCCAATGATAATCCTGCTAAAGAGAATAATAACGCTAAGAACAATGATGGCTTTATGGGGATGTTAAAAGAGATCTTCTCAAAGCGTATGGGTATATGCGTGGTAACTGGTTTTGCCTCTGGTATGCCTTTATTTGTGCTGATTAATTTGTTATCAGCCTATTTAAGAAAAGAGGGCCTAGATCTTAAGGTTATAGGTGCTTTTTCTTTAATGATGATTCCTTATACCTGGAAATTTGTCTGGGCTCCTTTTATCGACCGTTATGAGGTTTTTAAATTAGGTCGCCGCAAAGGATGGATTATCGTATCTCAAATAGCCCTCATTGTTGCTATTGCCTCACTAGGATATGTCAATCCTCAAGAATCAATTATTACGGTAGCAGTATTGGCTACTGTGGTTGCTTTTGCCTCTGCCACTCAAGATATTGTGCTTGATGCCTATCGTCGTGAGTTCTTACCTGATAATGAGCTGGGTTTAGGTAATGCCATCTTTGTTAATGCTTATCGTGTAGCAGGTTTAATTCCTGGCGGTGTGTCATTAATTATGGCTGATTACTTTTCATGGACTACAGTATTTAACTTTACCGCAGGCTGTTTAATCCCTTGCTTATTGCTGTCTTTCTTTTTAAAAGAGCAAAATTGCTCCCATGCTCCTCGTACTTTAAAGGCTGCTATTGTTGAGCCTTTTGCCGAATTTATTTATCGTCGTGGCGTAAAAGCTGCTATTTTTATCGTTTGTTTTGTCTTCTTATATAAGATTGGCGACTCAATGGCTTTAGCGCTAGCTACTCCTTTTTATATGGATTTAGGCTATAACCTCACTACCATTGGCATTGTTGCTAAAAACGTAGGTCTGTGGTCAACAGTAGTAGGTGGACTATTAGGCGGCGTATTTATGCTTAAGCTTGGTATTAACCGAGCTTTATGGGTTTTTGGTTTTATTCAACTGATTACCATTTTAGGATTTGTATTGCTAGCTAGATTAGGTGCTCATGAAACACCTTCGGTGTGGTTACTCTCTTTAGTGCTAGTATGTGAGTATGGCGGTGGTGGCCTGGGCACAGCTGCATTTGTAGCTTTCTTAGCTAAAGAGACCAACCCTGCTTATACTGCAACCCAATTGGCCTTGCTCACCAGCTTTTCAGCCATTCCTCGTACCTTTTGTAATGCCGTCACAGGCTATTTAGTAGAAGGCCTAGGCTGGGAAAACTTCTTTATTTTATGTACCGTGCTAGCCATCCCAGGCATGCTTTTGCTCTTTAAAGTAGCACCTTTTTCCCAAAAGAATTAACCACCCTCGCAACCTAGCAACTAGCACGCTTGCGTGCAGCAAGCTTACAGCTAGCTAGCTTGCTAGCTGCTAGTTTGCTGGCTCTCCCCTGCCTTTTAAATCTACCCTCTCACCTATGACAGCTTAGAACCATAGCAAGCTGTCATAGGTGATGGGGCGATCCTAATTTGCTTTTATTAAAGATGGGATCCTAGTAGTAAGCCCATCAAGCTGGTAAGTACAAACTTGTATCCTGACGTTCCTTTTTACAAGCGTTTGGGCAGAGAGTGTAAGTGCGTTGGTAAGTATGGAGTAAGTTGCTATGGTGGTGAAAATGTTTGGTTGTGGTGGTGCATTTAGATTTTTTGAGCTGAAATTTGCACCAATTTGGTAATTGTCATACAAGATTATGAACTATAAGAAAAACTTATAATAAATCAAATAGACCTTGCTTTTAGGGCTCTTAGAAGTGGTTTTGAATTTAGTGCGATTGCTATCAATATGACTAAATTTATTTGTTTATCAGGGGTGATTAAGCGGTTATTTGTGCTTTAAGAGGCACTATTTTAAAGCACAAGCATGCTTTTTATTAGATACAGATATAGGTGGTAGCTAGGGTGGTGCTTTTTTAAGGACGATTTAGTTAACCTGATTGACTAATTATTTGGGTTAAAAAAGCTAATTTTTAGGGCTTAATGTTTTTTCAAACTTCGTCACAAAAGGCGAGAGCTTAGCACTACTAAGCATATATAACCAATTGATTTTGTGGTAAAATTTGAAGCTTGATGCCTACCTCTAGTAGCTAGAGTGGGTACCTTTTACACTCTATTTATCTTTGTTGATGGGTGGTGTTTTAGCTACGGCTAAAATAGTGCACGTGAACAAAAGATAATATTTCTAGCAAGTTATGAAGATAAAGACGGGGCTTATGTATTTTTTCGTGTATGTAGGCCTTATTTTTTCTAAATTTTGCTTGAATTTTTCAGACTTTATTTTAAAGATTTTGCACTCAGTTGCCTATTAGTGCTAACAATCAATAGTTTGAATGCTTAGCAAAGCGTGTGCGCCTGTACAAGCTAGCTTGAGCGTTTGTTAGTTTATTCAAACAAACCTCTATTAAGAGCTGTATGTTCAGAGCGGTGAGCGCCTAATTAAGAATTTAGCTAGCGATTGGCAGTATTTGTCTATGCGCTTTGACATAGGTCTATTGGTTGTAAAGCAAATAAGATTTTGTCTAAGAGTGTCATAAGGTCTCATTTAAAAATTCAATTTCATTTAGTCATATTTCGGTATGGCTATGAATATCCATCAAGGTGGTTTAGCTTTTTAAGTTAGATCTATTTTGCATGGATGTTTGTCATTGCTAGAGTACAGTGAAAGGTACAATGCTTGGTTACTTGTCCTTATGTAATTGTTCTTATGACTGGGTGCTTAGGTGCAAACTTAAGATAGGTTGATAAGGGCAATCAATATTAGGACTGATAAGGCAATAAGATAGGGCTTTGTGCTACTAAGTGTTGTTTTATAAGTAATGAGCTCCTTGAGAGTCTGCTATAGAGGCTAGTCTGAAGTAAGTGGAGTTTATCTCCTAAAAAGTTTTGTATTGGAACCGCCTATGATTAACATCAAAAAAGGATTGGATCTGCCTATTAGCGGCCAACCTGATCAGTCTATAGGCGCATGTCCAGAGGTTAAGCACGTTGGCCTTATTGGCAGTGATTACCCTGGTTTGCGTCCTTCCATGGCTGTTGAAGTTGGTTCAGCTGTTAAAAAGGGCCAGGTACTGTTCGAGGATAAGAAAAACCCTGGAACACGTTTTACCGCTCCAGCCTCTGGTACTGTTGTTGCAGTCAACCGCGGCGAGCGTAGAGCATTCCAGTCAATCGTTATCGAAGTAGATGAGTCAGTAAAGGGTGTTGAATTTAAGAAGACCCCTGCTGATAAGCTTGCTGAACTTTCTCTTGAAGATGTCAAGAGCGAGCTCATCGAGTCTGGTATGTGGACTGCATTACGTACCCGTCCTTACGATAAGGTACCTCATGTAAACAGCTTACCTCACTCCATCTTCGTAACTGCTATGGATACCAATCCATTAGCAGCTGACCCACGTCCAGTGATCGCAGCTAAGGCAGAAGCATTTAAGAATGGTTTAACTGTGTTAAGCCGTTTAGGTGTTACTGTTTATGTATGCCATGATGCTCACTCTGTGCCATTATGCGATGCACCAAACGTAAAAGAGGAGATGTTTGAAGGTCCTCACCCAGCTGGTCTAGCAGGTACCCACATTCATTTCTTAGATCCTGTATCTGAGACTAAGACTGTATGGCACATCAATTACCAAGACGTAATTGCTATCGGTCACCTCTTTGTAGAAGGCGAGCTTTATAACAAGCGCGTAATCTCTATTGCTGGTCCAAATGCTAAGGATCCTCGTGTTGTAGAGACCATTTTAGGTGCTTCTATTGCCGAGTTAAGCGCAAATGAGGTTATTCCTTCTGAGTATGGCGTACGTGTTATTTCTGGCTCCGTGCTTTGGGGTAACAACGCTGTTGGTGCCTTTGCTTATTTAGGCCGCTACCACAGCCAAGTATCCATTTTAGAAGAAGGTAAGATGAATGAGCTCTTACACAAGAGCTGGTTAGGCTTAGGTCTAAAGCGTCATTCAGCCTCCCGTGCTTTTGCTTCTGCTTTCTTCAAGCCTGCTGAGTATATCTTCAATACTGCTGTTAATGGCGGTAGCCGTCCAATGGTGCCAATTGGTCAGTATGAGAGAGTATTCCCTCTCGATATGGAACCAACTATGTTATTACGCTCCATTGAGATCAATGATGTTGATCAGGCTAAGCTTTTAGGCTGTTTAGAGCTCTCTGAAGAAGACGTAGCTTTATGCACCTACGTATGTCCAGGTAAGACTGACTACGGTCGCCTCTTACGTCGTAGCTTAACTAAGATTGAGCTGGAGGGTTAATACGTGTTGTTAGGTCTCTTTAAGAAAATTGCTCCAATGTTTGAGAAGGGCGGCATCCTCGAGAAGCTTTACCCTCTCTACGAAGCTCAGTTCACCTTACTTTTCTCATCTGGTAAGGTAACTACTGGCAATACTCATGTGCGTGACTATATTGACTTAAAGCGCATCATGATTATTGTTTTCTTCGCTGTGTTCCCAGCTATGATCTATGGTTGGTTCAACGTAGGCGATCAAACCATTATGGCTCTTTCCACCATGGATAACGGTGCTGAGGTAGCTTCCACTAGTTATGCTTTATTTAGTGCTGACTACCACTATGCTATCGTTCAGATGTTAGGTGGTTCTTTAGGTGCTGACGCAGGCGTATGCTCAAAGTTCTTAATTGGCTTTGTATACTTCTTACCAATTTACATCACTGTATTTGTTGTTGGTGCATTCTGGGAAGTTTTATTCTGCTTAGTACGTGGTCACGAAGTTAACGAAGGCTTCTTCGTTACCTCCATTTTATTTGCCTTAATCGTTCCTCCTACCATTCCTTTATGGCAGGCTGCTTTAGGTATTACCTTTGGCGTTGTGATCGGTAAGGAAGTATTCGGTGGTACTGGCCGTAACTTCATGAACCCAGCCTTAACTGGTCGTGCATTCTTATTCTTCGCATATCCTGCCAACATCTCTGGTACCAACTGCTGGGTTCCAGTTGATGGTTTCTCTGGCGCTACTCCTTTAGCTCAATGGGCCGAGGGTGGTGAGGCTGCCTTAGTAAACACTTTAGGCGAGAAGATCACTTGGATGGATGCCTTCATTGGTAACATCCCAGGCTCTTTAGGCGAAGGTTCAACCTTAATGATCATTTTAGGTGCTGTTATGATCGTAGGTCTTGGTATTGCCTCTTGGCGTATCATGGCTGGTATCTTACTCGGCGCTTTCTTATGCTCATCCATTTTCAACGCCGTAGGCTCTGACACCAACTACATGTTCTCAATGACCTTCATTTGGCACTTAGTATTAGGTGGTTTTGCTTTCGGTACTGTATTTATGGCAACCGACCCAGTGTCTTCTTCCTTCACCGAAGGTGGTAAGTGGGCATTTGGTATCTTAATCGGTGTCATGGTTGTGCTAATTCGTACCGTAAACCCTGCTTATCCAGAAGGCATGATGCTTGCCATCTTGTTTGCTAACTGCTGGGCTCCATTGTTCGACTACTTAGCAACCAACCGCAACATCAAGAGGAGACTTGCTCGTGCTTAAGCTCAATAAAGACTCCGTATTTGGCACTTTTGTTATTATTATCGGCTTCTGTTTAGTTTGCTCGGTAGTAGTTTCCAGTGCTGTAGTTGCATTAGGTCCATTCCAACAGGCCGCTATTGCCAATGACCGTCAGGTAAACATCTTACGTGTTTCTGGCTTTGATGTTAAAGGCTCTGTTGCTGCAACTTACAAAGCCCACATTGAGGCTAAGCTTTTAGACCTTGAGACTGGTAAGTTTATCGACGATCCTGATAACAAGGCTGATAGCTTCAATTTCCAATCTTTAGCTAAGGATCCAGCTTACAACGTAGCTATCCCAGCTGAAGAAGACTATGCTGGTATTCGTACTCGTACCAAGGTTATGCCAATCTACCTCTCCAAGGATGAGAACGGCAATGTAGTTCGCTACATCCTTCCATTCTATGGTCAGGCTCTTTGGTCAACCGTATATGGCTATTTAGCTGTTGATACCGATGGCAATACCATGAAGGCAGTAACCTTCTACAGCCATGGTGAGACTCCAGGCTTAGGTGGTGAGATTGATAACCCACGCTGGCAGGCTTTATGGGTAGACAAGAAGCTTGTTCGTGAAGATGGCAGCCGTGGTTTCAACATCACTAAGACTCCTGATCACAATGGCGAAGGCAAGGACTATGACGTAGATAGTCTTACTGGTGCAACTTTAACCGCACGTGGTGTTGATAACGCTGCTAACTACTGGTTTAACGTTGCTTACAAGGCCTTCTTAGACAATCTTCGCAAGGGAGAGCTCTAAATGAGTGACGCTAAGACTCCATCTTGGAAAGAGGTACTTTTAGATCCGCTCATCGCTAATAACCCAGTGATGGTGCAGGTTCTTGGTATCTGTTCTTCCCTAGCTGTTACTTCTTCTATGAAGACAGCTTTCGTTATGGGTATTTCTGTTACTTGCGTGTGTGCTCTTGCAAACTTAGCAGTATCTTTTACTCGTAACTACATTCCAAGCTCGGTACGTATTATTGCTCAGATGACCATTATTGCTTCTTTAGTAATCTTGGTTGACCAGGTCTTAAAGGCTTTTGCTTATGATCTTTCCAAGCAATTATCCGTATACGTTGGTCTGATTATTACTAACTGTATCGTTATGGGCCGTACTGAGGGCTTTGCTCTTAAGTATCCACCAATGACCTCTTTAATGGACGGTATTGGTAATGGTCTCGGTTATATGTTGGTGTTATGCACCATCGCCACTATCCGTGAAATCTTCGGTTCTGGCTCTTGGTTCGGCATCACCTTATTAGAGACTGTTAATAACGGCGGTTGGTACGTGCCATGCGGCTTGCTCGTAATGCCACCATGCGGCTTCTTCTTAGTAGGTCTCTTAATCTGGGTTGTTAAGACCTTCCGTAAGGACTTAGTTGAGCAGCCTGAGTACGAGACTCACAGAGAGGATTAATACAGATGTTAGAACATTATCTTTCTCTGCTCGTTAAGAGTATCTTTATTGAGAACATGGCTTTAGCCTTCTTCTTAGGTATGTGTACTTTCTTGGCAGTTTCCAAGAAGGTTACTACCTCTGCAGGCTTAGGCGCAGCCGTTATCATGGTTCAAATGTTGGCTGTACCAGTTAACAACTTGGTAAATGCCTATGTATTAAAGCCAAATGCTTTAGTAGAGGGTCTTGACCTTTCTTTCTTAAGCTTCATTACCTACATTGGTGTTATCGCAGCTTTAGTACAAGTCTTAGAAATGTTCTTAGACAAGTTTGTACCATCTCTTTATAGTGCATTAGGTATTTTCTTACCATTAATCACTGTAAACTGCGTTATCTTCGCAGGTGTATCCTTCATGGTTCAGCGTGAGTACAACTTCGCTGAGTCTGTAGTTTACGCATTTGGTTCTGGTAGCTCTTGGGCAATTGCCTTAGTACTTTTATCCGCTATTCGTGAGCGCTTAAAGTACTCTGATGCTCCAGCAGGCGTACGTGGCTTAAGCTTAGTATTCATCACCTCTGGTTTGATGGCTATTGGCTTCATGTCCTTCTCAGGCATTCAGCTCTAAGGGGTAAGCATGTTTACAATCGTTTCAGGCGTTGTGATGTTTGTGGTCTTAGTAGCTGTTTTAGTTGCTTTGATCCTCATTGCTAAGCGCTTCTTAGTAAATTCAGGAGACATTACCATTGGTGTTAATGGTGATGAATCCTTAGGCTTTAAGTGCCAGGCTGGTACCAAGCTCTTAAACGACTTATCCGATAAGGGTATCTTCGTTTCTTCAGCTTGCGGTGGTCGTGGTGCTTGTGGCCAGTGTAAAGTTAAGGTTACCAAGGGTGGCGGTGACGTTTTACCTATTGAGTTCTCTCACTTTACCAAGCGTCAAATTCGTGAAGGCTGGCGTTTAGCTTGCCAGGTTACTTTAAAGAGTGACTGTGAGATCGAATTACCAGCCGAAATTTTCGGTGTTAAGAAGTGGGAATGTGAAGTTATCTCTAACGATAACGTAGCAACCTTTATTAAAGAGTTACGTTTGAAGGTACCTGAGGGCGAGGAAGTTCCATTCCGCGCTGGTGGTTACATTCAGATCGAAGCTCCAGCTCATACTGTTTACTACAAGGATTTTGATATCCCAGAGCAGTATCGTGCTGATTGGGAGCACTTTGGCTTATTTGACTTGGTTTCCAAGGTTGATGAGCCTTCTATCCGTGCTTACTCCATGGCTAACTACCCAGAAGAGAAGGGCCTCATTATGCTTAACGTGCGTATTGCTACCCCACCTCTTCGTCAGTTGAAGGAAATTAAGCCAGGTATCATGTCCTCCTACATTTGGAGCTTAAAGCCTGGTGATAAGGTAACTATCTCTGGTCCATTCGGTGAGTTCTTCGCCCGTGAGACTGATAATGAGATGGTCTTCATCGGTGGTGGCGCTGGTATGGCCCCAATGCGTTCTCACATCTTCGATCAGTTAAAGCGTCTTAACTCTAAGCGTCGCATTTCTTTCTGGTACGGTGCTCGTTCCATGAAGGAAGCATTCTACGTTGATGAGTTCAATCAGTTAGCTAAGGATCATCCAAACTTCACTTGGCACTTAGCTTTATCTGAGCCTCTTCCAGAGGATAACTGGACTGGCGCAACTGGCTTCATTCACAATGTTCTTTATGAGAACTACTTAAAGAACCACAAGAATCCAGAAGACTGCGAGTTCTACATGTGTGGTCCTCCAATGATGACCAAGTCTTGTGTGGATATGCTCCACAGCTTAGGTGTTGAAGACGAGAACATCCTCTTCGATAACTTCGGCGGCTAATCTTAGCTCAAGAAATCACATGAGGTAGTAATCACTACCTAAAAAAAAGCCCTGCTCTATAGCAGGGCTTTTTTTTGTGCCCTCATCCCTAGCAAAATTATCAAAACCAGCCCACACAAGCCCATCCTACGGCTGTTCTTGCTGCGCTGCGCCAAGCTACGCTGCGCCAGCTGCGCTGAGCTCAGCTTTGCCATCCCAGCCCTTCCTTGCAACTCCCTTTATCCTCAATCAATGCCTGTCCTTGCTCAGCTAACTTAGTCAATTCAAGCCGTGCCAAGGCAAACCAATCACCTCCTAGTCTTGCCTTGCCTGGGCTGCATTGCAATTATGTGCCTTAATTTATCTTGCTAAGCTGTTTGAGCCTAAGGAATTGTCAACAAATTAAAAGAACAAACTAGGTACAACATATTTTATTAAATATGTGTATATTGTAAACTAATACTTTATGTCTTTACTTTAGGGGGTTGTCATGCGTGATACTTACGAAATTAG
>NZ_JALKIM010000015.1 GCF_023050945.1 Anaerobiospirillum sp. NML120448
GTGCCACGCATAATAGTTAAATCTTGTAAAGAAATCATATCGGGTTTGCTAACAGCTATATATTCGCCAATTTATCCTAGTGTTAATATTTATAGAACCACGCTATATCAAGCTTTTTAACGCTTTTAGCGTATCATAGTGTAACACGGTGTATCACAGTGTAAAATCTTGAATCACTGTCTAGGTACAAGATAGGTACAAGATTATAATCTAATAAATTATGGAGATTAATCTAATGCCTAAACTTACAGACCTAGCGCTTAAGGCTCTTAAGCCAAAAGCATCATCTTACCTTAAAAGTGACGGGGACGGTCTTAATATTAAGGTGTACCCTAATGGCCGCATGCAATGGGTTTTGCGCAAAAGCAGTCAGGGCAAAGCCAATCAGGTTATTTTAGGTGAATACCCTGCTATGTCATTAAAGCAAGCACGTGAACAGGCTTCTATTGAGGCTGCTAAGTTTATTGATGCCCGTTGCTATGTTGCCCCTAAAACAAGTATGACCTTTTTAGAGCTATTCCAAGACTGGCTGACAAGTAAAGACTTCTTAAGAAAGAACACTTTAAAGAAGTATGCCAATGTAGCAAATCATCTTGAATCATTCAAGAACCGCATGATAGATAGCATTGGCCCTTTAGAAGTTAAGCAGTTGGCTGATAAAATAGCTCTAACAGCCCCAACAGTAGCTCTTATTGTCGTAAAAACAATTGCAGCCGTTGAGCTTTACGCTAATGCTTTAGGCCTTATAGAAGTGCCTAAACTGCAATTTGTCTCAAAAACCCTTAAGCCTTATTATGGCGAGCATTTTCGGTCAACACATTACGAACAATTACCTGAAGTATTTGCCATTGCAAGCCAATGCAAGTCAAGAAGTAAAGAGTATTACTGCTATTTGCTTTTTCTAGGCATGCTAACTTTGTTGCGCACACATGAAATACAGTCAATTAAAAAAGGCTGGATTGACCACGAAGACAGCCTGATATGCTTGCCTGATTCTGTAATGAAAGCCAAAAGGCCTCATAACGTACCTATTTGCAAGCAACTTGCTTACATTATTAACAACTTTTGCAAGTGCGATTTGGTGGCAGCAAGGAACAGTTCAGACCTTGACCTAACCTATAGGGTAAATGTTGCCTTTCGAATGATGAAGTTAACCCCAATAATAACCCCCCACGGCATGCGCTCACTTGCACGCACTTGGTTTGCTGACCAAGATTTTAACTTTGCTGCTGCTGAGATGTGTTTAGCCCACAGGGTTGAAAATGCCACTCAACAGGCTTACCAGCGTTCAGACTACCTAAAGCAGCGCCGTGTTATTATGCAGGCATGGGGCGATTATGTTGAGAAGTGTGCAAGGCCTTACTTGCCTCAATTCTTCCAATAAAAAAGGCCGCATATTGCGACCCTTTTATTAATATTCTATGCGCTTTATCTTATCAAACTTTTGAGTTGTATTGCGCTTAATTACCTCAATAGCTTTAGGCTGTTTCAACTCACCTAACCTATTAATGGCCTCCATAGTGCTTTTAGGCGGAGGCCATGCCCCTTTTAAACTTTCCCACATCTTACAAGCTAATCGAGCTGGCACGCCCTCATAATCAAAGTTTAAATAGGTGTCGGCCCTAAGTACTCTATTTTGATTGTACTTTCTATAGGAAAAAGACACTTTAATGCAGTTCTTGCCACTAACGGCCTTATGAGGCGAGGCAACCATATTCAATACAGTTGATAGCTTTGTATCCACCTTATCTAGCTTAAAATCACTGCTGTAATCAATAGCCACGCCGCTAGACAAATCATGCAAATCAATGTCTTCTAATCCTAATACCAAGCCGCCACAATGAGGGCATTCTTTTGCGTATTTAGGCATTTCATCATGACAATAAGGGCATTCTTTTAACTCACCTGATACCCCCTCTAAAGGCTCTTTGCGCTTGGTTACCCTAGGTTGCTTTTTCTCTGGTATTTTCACGTTATTAACAGGGCCTAACCTGCTAAAGTTACGTACAAAATCCAATACCAAGCAATCTACTTTACCCTCAGCTACACGCATACCACGGCCCAACATTTGAACATGCAAAGAAGGCGATATAGTAGGCCTCAACATGCCTATAAAATCGATTTTAGGCACATCAAAGCCCGTTGTTAGCTGGTTAGCAGATACCAAACATTGCAAAGCCCCTGCTTTGTAGTCTGATATAGCCTTGTCGTTTTCGGCCTTGCTTTGCTTGCTATTTACAGCAGCTGTTTTAATGCCACGCTGATTTAGCATACCAACTATCTTGTTAGAGATTGACACGCCGCTAGCAAAGACAATCCAAGCCTTGCGGTCTTTACCATTAGCTACCATTAAATCGCAAGCTTGATTTAGCCTATCATCATCATCTAAAATGCGCTCTGCTGCGGCCTTGTTATAGTCGCCAGCTGTTATCTTAGCTTTAGAGAAGTCAAACTCAATAGGGCTAGGCAAGGTAACTAATGGAGCAAGATAACCCCTCTTAATAAACTCTGGTATTTGCTCATTAACATCAATACAAATATCAGTAAAAATGGCGTTATCTTGCTCAGTCAATAGACCACAATCTAAACGATATGGCGTTGCGCTCATGCCAAATACCCGCATTTTAGGGTCTGCAATTCTTAAAGCCTTAATAGCCTGCTGGTACATGCTGCTATCTTTATCACTGAGCAAATGAGCCTCATCAATGATTAGCAAGCGTCGACTTCCAAAAGCGTATGGATTCTTAGCTAAAGCTTTATAAACACTTTGCACAGTACCACAGATTACACGCTGCATTCTGTCCTTTTTGCCTAGCTTTGATGCATATACGCCTAATGAAAAGTTATTACGAAGCAGGTTAATCTTCTGGGCATTCTGTTTGACTAGTTCAGAGCTATGAGTAAGAAGCATTACTTTCATATCATCGTATTGCATGAAAAAGCGACATATTTCAGCCGCAATAATGCTCTTACCCGCACCCGTTGGAAGCACTGCTAAAGGGTTCTTATTAACGTCCCTATTAGTGCTAAAATATTCGATTACTGATTGCACTGTGTGCTGCTGGTAATCACGTAATATAATTTGATTGCTCATAATACTAAAAGAGCTTAAGCCCTTATGCTCCTATATCTGTTTGGCTTGCCTGCTGTATGCGCTTGTGATACCAGTCCGAAACCTGTTGAGCATCAAATTTTAAATAACATCCACGCCCAAATACAGGCTTGGGGAAGTCGCGATACTCTTTACGCCACCTATATAGCGTCATACGGCTTATTTTAAACCTTTTGCAAACCTGCTTAGTTGTTAAGACAAGCATCATTAGCTTTTGCCTCCATTACCTTAGCTTTAAGCCACTTTTTTGCCTCACTCTTTGAGGTCAGCCCAAAACGTTGCATAATGTCCCGCTCTGTTAAGTTCTGGCTAGGCTTAGTAGCCACTCCTTTGCGCACCCGTGGCCTATAGATTGGATTAACTCCTAAAACTTCTGCTAATGCCCGCTTTGATTCGAACATTAGCCCAAATCGCACAATGCGCATATATCACCTTATTGCCACAAACAGGGGGTAAAAACCCCCCTTTAAAGTAAGGATAGTCAATTTAGGAATTAAAACGGAATGTCTTCACCTGATTCAGGTGCATTGCCCGCAACATTCTGATTAGCCATATAAGCAATTTCTCTTTGCTGCATTTGAGCAGCTGCGGCAGGTGATTGCACTGGCTGAACAGTGGCGGCATGCTGAGGCGCTGGGGATGGCTGTGCCATTGGTTGCTGCTGAGGTATTGGAGCAGCTGGGCTATAGCCTCCAAACTGACCAGCATTAAAGCCCTGACCTGCTGGCGGCATCATTGGAGGTGCGCCCCATGGACTAGCACCGCCGTTTGCAGGTACGTTATTAAAGCCTTGCATTGCTGGGGTTGTTGGTTGCTGCATTGGAGCAGATGCAGGCATTGATGCTGGCTGCTGGATTGATTGATAAGTTGCTGGCTGTTGCTGACCAAACTGAACAGGCTGCGATGCTGGTGCAATACTTGGAGCCATTGGCATTGCAAAACCTGTATTAGCTGGATTTACACGGGCCTCCTGCTGCTTTAGCGGCTTACCCTCAGGTACCAAGTAAGCAAACTTAGTAATATAAAAAGGCTCTTTATTGGCAAGCGCCTCAGCAGGTGAGCGCTTATTAACATCAAAGAAGGCTACAGGGTTTAAATAGCTCTTGCCGTTGGATTCTCTATGAGCAATAGCGACATAGAAGCTCTTATCTAGCATGTTCTCAACCACTGTGAAAGTATCGCCATTATTAGCCTTCTTTTCAACCTGATTAGCCCATGGTCTACCATGTTCATCAAAGCACTTGCAGGCGCTTAAGACGTTAATAAAGTGCCTTGCTATTTCAGGCTTCCCGCCTTCTGGGGTATAGAACACATGAATATAAAGCTTAAGCAGGCCTTTATGCTCTGGACGGCCCTCCAGCTCTGCAAAGAGATTTAAGGACATCTTTAATTGTCCGTTATAATCGTTTAAATAAGCATCAATTACCTTAGCCTTATAAATGCCTTGGTTAGTTACTAGTGGCAAGTCCTTAGCATTGATAAAAGGCTGCTGATTGTCAGAAGCAGCAATATCGGCTTGAGTGGTGTTTGCTAAGTAGGCGTTAATGTTTTCCATAATAATGCACTCCAAATTAGGCTAAAGGATTAGATACAGAAGGCTCTAAAGCAGAATCATCTTCAATAATAGGCAAGTCACTTAATGGCGTTATTGCTTGCTCAGTATTAGCAGATTCAGCCCCATTGGTTGCCTGTTCGTTATCATTGGCTTTAGCCTTGCTGCGGCTCTTACGAACTTTAGCAATAGCTTTAGCTGCATTATTAGCGGCCTCTGACTGTTCGGCCTGCTCAGCTTGCAATTGCTCAGCATAAAGATGATCATCGTAATCTTCTTTAGAGACAAAACCACCCACAATATCAGGGAACAAAGCATCTAAAAGACGGCCCAAAGCTCTATTTTTCATCATGTCAGGCCAATGCGCACCCCATACGCCATTGCCCAAAATAGCGCCATTAGCATCACGCTTTAATTTGCCTGTTAAGCTGGCCTCATAAGCGCTATAAGTTACGCTTATTTCTTGGCCCGAATCATAGCGTTTGCCCTTAGCTGTTGCGTCACCTGTTTGGAAGTCGATGCTTACTTCCCACTGGCCCTTACTCTGGCACATTGCGGCTTTAGCTTTGACATACATGCCAACCGTTACATTGCCATTCTTATCACCTATCACAAACAAGGTGCTAAACATATTGGCCCATGAAATACCATTAGCTACTGCTCTGGCTAAGAGCATATAAACAGCCTCTGGCTTGTTTCTAATGCAAGCTGGAACTAGCGGAGATGCGCTAATGTACTTTGCAAAAGCCTGACACTCTTCTATGCTCTCTGGCAAGCTTACAAAGCCATTCTTAAACTGACTTACAAACTTATCGCTATTTGCTGCGTTGCTGACCTTAGAAGCGACTACTGGCTCACTTGCTGGCATGGTCTGCGGCTGTGTTTGAGCAGGTGCTTGCACTGGCATGCTTTCACGCATTGGAGCAGGTGCGGGCGCTGGAGTTGGTGCGGGCGCACTATGCATTACTGGGGCCTGCTGTATTTCCTTAGCTTGCTCTTGGACTGATTGGCGCTCCATAAGCTGCTGTGTGAGGCTAGCCAATTGCTGCATATGAGACTGCTCAGCGCTGGCTTGATACTCAGCTTGTTGCGCTGCTATAGCCACGCCCTGCGGCATTGCTGGCACCTGCTGGGCTGGCTGCGGATATGCAGGGGCGCTATATGCTTGCTGCTGCATTACCTGCATCTTGCTAGGGTCTGCGGCCATTGAACTTGGATTAGGCTGTATAGGCAAAATAACGCCTGTTGGTACGTTGCAAGGCTTGTGCTGCTGCATTTGCTTAAATTCTGGGACTGTGTACTGAATCATTGTGGAACTCCTTACTTAAGCTTAAATACACGGAAATTTGCGCCAGTCTTACTGAACTTCTTAAATAGCTCTGGCTCTTGCTCTTTAAGAGCTTTGCTATCGACTGTGGTACGGCCCTTTTGCTCTCCAAAAGTGGCTAGAGTTGAATTGCCATAAGTTAAAGCCTCTTTGTCCCCCATGTACTCCATAACACGGGCTTTTAGCTCTTCCTTACGTGAGTTAATGGCCTTTTCCTGCAAATCAAGCTCTTTAATAGAAGCTACAGCCTCCTCAATTTCGGCGGTTGCCTCCACTTTGCTCTTAGCCACTGGAGTAATGCTCCTAAGCTCCTTTGCGTTCAAAGGCGGCTCAATATCGTCTAATACGTGCTTGCAATAGAACTCATCTTCCGCCATAATCAGCGCCCCAGCAGTCTCTTCACTAAAAGGCACCACATAATCACGATAATCATTTCCGCCAATAAGCACCGCTAAACGACCCTCATGCACTCCAGATGCAACCATATAATGGAGCACTTGCGCTATATACCAAGGCGGGCAAGTGCTGTCTATCTCTGTGCACTGCTGGGATATCTTGCCGTGCTGGTCAATTACTGGAATATAAGAGCAGCCACGGCCCCATAGTCTCTCTTCCTCACCGTCAAGAACGACCTTTCTATTAAAGCCAGCAGTTTTAATCTCTAGCACAGCGGTTGCGTTGCCTTGGTCGTCAGTAATAAAGCGGTCGACTGAGGCCGTCATAAAAGGAAAGATAGGACTTTCGAACGTGTCCATTTCTAGGACGTGCACGCCGTGGAAGTCTGCATACTTAGCTGCTACAGCACCCTCCAAACGATGACCCCACTCAACAAAGTTATTGTTAACTGGCTCTGGCTCAACACGTCCACTTAACTCATTAAAGAGCTGCAATTTGGACTTATACGGACTAATGCCCATTGTTACGGCAGCATTTGAACCTGAAATACCAGCACGGCGGGCTAAATGCCACAATTTTTCTTGGAGCTGCTTTGCTTCCACTCCAAAAGGCTCGTCACGGCAAGCCTGCTCTAACTGAGCAGCAACAGCGTTTCTAGCATCACGCAAACTAGCTAAACGCTCCATATGTAGCCTTTGATATTTAGGCTCATTGAAATATCTGACATACCCGCAATCAGATAAGAGAATTGAATTAGCATTCATTTAAATTGCCTCCACTAAATTGCAAAGCCCTGCAATTAGTAAAAATACAGATAAGACTAAGGCCATGTTTAAAAGACTTAACACAAGCCGCCTTATCAAATAGGGCCATTTATACATAGCGTTACCTAAAGTTGGTTATCTTGGTGCTAAGAAGTGTAGGCTTAAATTTATCGAATAGCAAGTAATTTTTTAAGAGTTTTGTTAGGTTTTTCGATAATAAGAAATAAAAAATTGGGCTCAAAGCCTTTATTTATAAGGGGTTGCGGCGCTTTGAAATTTATCAAAAATTTATCAAAAATTTAGTAGAAAATTGTCAATAATCTTGCAAAGATTACTTTTATGCCATAATATAAATATATGAAAATATTTAAGAAGTGGGGCGCTTTAATTCTTCGCTGTATAGAGATATGGCAGGAATTAAGGCGCTTTTTATTTATAGGCTTATATCTGGCCTTTAATTAAATAGAAAAAGAGAACATACCCACGCATTCGCCCATTAGCTCTGCATTCTCAGGCAATGCTAACTGCTGCGGCTCATAAGCTGGGTTGTCGCTACAGGCATATAAAACGCCGTTCTTTCTCTTAAGACGCTTTACTATCATTTCATCGCCGTCTAACCTAATACAAACAACCTTGCCTATAACTTGCTCAACGTCTTTCTTGCTTGCGTCCACTATCACAGTAAAGCCGCTTTGTATGCCCTTGCCTGTTTCGTAATTAAACATGCTATCACCAATAACGCACACGCCGTGCAAGTCTGAATCTTGATTTAATGACATACTAGAAGCTATTGTTTCGCCGCATTGGCTTGGAGACATATCGCAAGCTTTACCCCCGCTTGCAAAGTTAATAATACTGGTCTTAAAAAGAAAGCTATCAGCAGGGATTTTAAAGAACTCTATAACATTAGATTTAAATGAGTGCTCTTTCTTGTCCTTGGCTTTTACATGTATGCTGCTAATAAGGATATCTTTTGCATTAAAACCTAAAACGCTAGCTATAGCGTGCGACTGCTCTGAGGTTAAAAACACACCTGTATCAAAGTCTAAGATATTTCTTAGCTTGTATGCAGGCATATCAACTTTATTGGCCAAATCTTGAACAGATAAACCACTATTAGCCAAATGATAAGCAAGATTCTCTTTTAAATGCCTTAAAGAAGTTGGAACGGCATGCAAATGCAAGTCTTCTTGTTTTAAGGCTTTAATCGGCGTTTCTTGTCGCTGGATATAAATCAACTCAACGGGGCACCCTAAAACCGCCGCAACCTTATAAGCCCTAATCTCATTTAAATTAATACCGCTCTTCCATTTGGTTATAGTGCTCTCAGAAAACCCGCATTTTTCTGCTAGTGATTTATTAGAATAGGGCGAAATTGTTAGAAAGTAGTTTAAATTTCCGCCTGCTTCTTTAGCTGTTTTAGGCTCTTCGTTGCAAAACAAAATATCCTGACCTGATTTTATTGGCGGGTATTTGTTGTATCTGTCTTTATACAATAAAGGGCAAGCAGGATTAATTAAATTAGGGTCGCAATTAAGAATTTGAGCGGCTTTAGCGATGTATTGCGGCGTAATTGCCTTTTCTTGGCTATCTAAATTAGATTCCCATGTGCCATAAGTAGACAATGCAACCCCTAATTTTTTCGCCATATCTTCCTGAGTAAACGGCGAATTATCACGGAAGAACACTAAATTTTGTTTTGCTTCAGCACCGTTTTGAGGCGTTGGAAATGGAGGGGGAGGAAGGCGCTCACTTCCACTATAAAAAGCGCTGTTTTCTTTAGCCATAGCGTGGTCTCCTTAATGGATATGGCTGTATTTGTAGCAAAAATATAATGTGGTTATGCTGCTTACAAATAAATACAATTTTAACAATGAACTTGCTTTTAATAAAAAAACACGTTATAACTAACCTGTCTTTTATCGCAAATACATTCTAAATTCTCTTAATAAAGAGTACTTTTAGATAAAGAAGCGACATAGACATAAAACCATAATAACCAACATGAACACTATGCTTTTGCTTTAAGAGGCAAGAAGCAAGATTTTCATGAAAAAAGCTATGCCGCCTTATAAATTATAAGGTGCCTAGGCTTTCTTTGCAATTAAAACCACGCTAAAGAGGCATATTTATGGCCATTTCTAGAACTTTCTCACCATTTGCTAAATCTAGCAAAAAATCCCCAGCTTTAATGAATCTTGACGGCGAATACTATCATTTCCTTTCTAATATGGAATTTGTTTTATTAGCACGTTTAGCAGTACTAACCAATAACGGCGAAAAGCAATGCGACTATACCAATGAACAAGGAAAGCAGGAATTTAATTTCCCTTCCCGTTCTATTGAAAGAGCTTTTTCTAATCTGAAAAAATTTAAACTTATTGAGCTTTCACGCGGTTATGCTTTAAGTAGACATAGAGGCCGTTATGTTCGTTTAATTTCTCTTTGCCAAACTCCTGTAGTTTACAGCAGCAAGAAAGGGGCTCAGCTATGCAAAACAATTTAGAGCTTTTACCACTTGACCAAACACGCTATCAAGGCATTAACAATACTGCTTTTAAGCTTTTATGCCGTATTGCGTTCTTAGCTAATGGAACAACAGCCCCTATTACTTACGGCACTAATGTTGTTATGACTGAGCTTGGTTTATCTGACCGTTCAGTAATGCGAGGCTTTAGCCAATTAGAACAGGCTGGGTATATTTATAGAGACAGCTCAGGCGGCAACCAGCAGCGCACCGTTGCTTTAACCTTTGACGCTGTTTTAGCTAATCCAACAAACACCGCTCAATCAAATACTATGGCCCGCCCTAATATTAGCTTATACGAGCATTTAGCAAACTGTGGTTATGGGTTGCCTAAATTTATGCTTAGGCCTAACAAGCCATATCAAACCTATGAAAATGAGCCGCTCTTAGAGAGCCTGCGCTCTAATATGTGGCAAATTGACTTAAGTGAGCTTATGGCTTCTAGCAAGCTTGATTTACGCCCTTTTGGCAAGCGTCATTCTTGGAAGTTCGATTTTGAGCCTTTAAAGCAATGGCTTAAGCCTATTAATGCCCAAATGGACGATATCATAACAATGTACCCAGATTTTACGGGCTTTTGCTGGCGTAATAAGCACTTTATGCCTTTCTTAAAAGAGTTCTTTATCATGTCCATGGCCATTGAGTTAACTGTAGGCTTACATGATTGCTTTATTAGGCAAGATGAATTTGACCCATTTGGCAGTAACTTCTTAGAGCTCTGGTATCAATACCAAAGAGGGCCTTTATTTGCCTGCTTAGAGGGCTGCTATCAAACCGAAAGCGGCACTATTCCACTTGCTAAACGTATTTGCAACACTTTTAGCCCAGCAGAAGGCTTTATCTTAGATTACGCTTTTGTTTGTATTCGTAATGAGTTAGTAAAACTGCTTAATAACGAAGTTGCTGCTAATCGTTGCTTTAATAGTTTTTGTGCACGCTTCTATGACTACTCAAGAAAGCAAAGCTATATCAATTCTTCTACCTCATACATGCAAGTAGATCCATTGTGGCTTGAGACTGTTTGGGGCCCTAATTTAGATAAGGGCTTGTTAAGCTATGAAGAGCCTTATTTTATCCCCCGCATTAGCTGGCCTTTAATTCAATTTCGTACCCTTGTAGGCATGAATCGCATTGCTAAGCTTAACGAGTGCATAGACGAATGGAGCTGCAATAAAGCTACAGCAGTGCTAATTAGGTCTTATATGCGTGAACCATACAAGAGCGAACTTCTTAAACTCTCTGCTGATATGGCCCCGTATTTCCCTTTCTTTAATCAAGTCCCTAACTACCTAGCATCATTACAAGCAATGGAGCCTTAAAATGAGCTTTGATTCTGTTCCTTCTTACGATGAATTAAGAGAGATTCTTAACCACATTAGCCCTGCTAACTATGATACTTGGTATAAGACTTTCATTGCTTGCGGTCGTGCTTATCCTAATGATTCCTCAGTGTTTGCTATTTGCCAAAACTGGGCTAGCTCTTATGGCAAACGCAAGGCTGTTGACCTGAATCAAGAGCGCTATGCTTTCTATAACAGCTCTAAGCAGCGTGATGGCGTTAATATTGGCTGGCTCATAACCGAGGCTAAAGGCGGCGGCTATAAGCCAACCTATAACAAGGAAAACAATTATAAAAACCCTTATCAGGCTGACTTAGACCCACTTAAAGCAAGCCTTATTACTAAGGTTGTTAATACTGCAAAAGAGCAGGCAAGCAACGATTTTGACCCGCTTTTAGTTGCTAGTAACAAGGTTGTTAGTGGTCTAAATCATGTTCTTGATTTCTGGGCTTTTAAATCACATATTTACTTTAATGACCGTGTCGAGTTTGTTCGCTCTTATAGTGATGTTATTAGTTTTATTCCTTTCCCTGCACGCACTTATTTTCAGGCTTTAAGCGATTATCTATCACTTATTAGCCCTGATGATTATGACGATCGCAAGTTCGTTACATGGGGTGAAAAGAACGTTAAAAATTTCTCTAGTAAAGAGTTGTACGACCTTTGCAACGTTGACGCTAATAGCGATGAATTTACGGGGCTTACTTCCCCAGCTGAGGCGGCTTTTCACTTTGAAACAGCTATTACCCGCTCTTTTCAATTGGTTATGTATCAAAAGGCTAAAGACGTTGCGCACGCTGCTCTAACTAATAGCTTGCGCAATGATGCTAGAAGTGCACGAGATGATACTAAGAAAGCCATTGCTGAGCTTACTTCTTTGAATGTGTCCTTAGACCCTAAGATTATTAAATTAGAATCATCTCAAATTGCTAGCACTGCTAAAGAGAGCATCACAAAGCAGGTTGACCCGTCTCAAGTTAATTCTGTGTTTGTGTCAACTGGATACCCTTTAATTGACCAAAAAATTAGAGGCTATCACCGAGGCGG
Organism: Anaerobiospirillum sp. NML120448; assembly: GCF_023050945.1. Taxonomy (GTDB): domain Bacteria; phylum Pseudomonadota; class Gammaproteobacteria; order Enterobacterales; family Succinivibrionaceae; genus Anaerobiospirillum. The sequence continues at coordinate 12,066 of NZ_JALKIM010000015.1, forward strand.
CACCACTATCTTAGCAGCTCATTCGGGCGTTGGTAAGACGTGGTTTGGTGTTGATGCTGTTCGTCGTGTTTTAGAGAATAAAGGGCGGGTATTGTTCTTTAGTGCTGAGATGTCTCCAAGTCAGTTATCAGACCGATTGGCCCAAAACCAGTCCCAGCACACTATAGAAGATTTTAGGCATCTCTATAACCAAGACCAAACCGCTATAGCCCTACAAGACCAGCATCAAGTTATGAATGGCTTAAATGTAAATAGCTTTGGTGATGAGTTCCAAAAGATAGATCACTTCTTTAATACTCATGGCCACTTAACTATTTTGGGCAGCAAATTAGGCGGCATGAGTGATAGGCAAATTATTGATGCTATTGCGGCTGGCTCTCAAGATTCGCCTTATGATTTGGTTGTTGTTGACTATTTGCAGATTATTCAAAATGCAAGTAACAACGTAACGCACAATACTCCTAACTTTGAAAAGATTAAGAACGTTATGGAGAACTTAACTAAAGCAGCTACTGAGTATCAGTGCCCTATCTTAATCTTAGCTCAGCTTAATAACCCTAATCGCAAGCAGGGAAGCAATACAGACCCTAATCTATACGATATTGCGGGCTCTACTGCTGTAGTTAATGATTCCTCAGCAGTAATGGCTTTGTTTAAAGTGCCTATTGATGACAGCGCTCAAAATAACGGCAATAGCCAAAGCTTAGATCTGCGTTTAAGTGTTCTAAAGTCACGTTTTGGCGAGGTAACAGAATCGCCTTTTAGCGTGAACAGAACTAAGGGATCACGCTTTGATTTTGCAGCGTAATAAAGGCGATTTATAGGGGTGACATTGTGGCAAGAAAAAAGGGGTGACATTTAGCTAAATAAGCCGCCATAACCCCGCCATTTGCACCCCTATTAAACCGCCAAGGCCCCGCCAAGGCCCCGACAGTTTGGCGGCTTTAACATGTTTAAACCCTGAATTATATGCGGCCCTTAGATAGGCGCTCTTATAAGAATAATAAGAGTATATAAGATATTAAGAATATAAGAATATTAAGATAGGTACCAGCCTTCTTTAATTTTTATAAATTTCCCTCAAAAGGCTTCATCATGAAACTATCAGAGATTTACAAGAACACCGACCTACAAACAGCTATGAGCTACTTTTGCTATGACACTATGCAAACTGCTCTATCACTTTATGAGCAAGGCTGGACTGTAATCGGCTCTCAATTCAAAAGCCCTAAGGTTGCTCAGTGGTCAACCAAGAGCAGAGAAGAGCTAATCCAGCAGGCCTATAACGACTTCCAACAAGGCAAGGCCAATTCAATCAATTTGCGTTTAAAGGATAGCGATGTAATAGCATTTGATTGTGACTTTAATGACCCTGCTCTAATGAGGGATTTTATAGAAGTCTTGCCTTTTGTCGTAGGCATTCAGCCAGACCAGTATTTTACTTGCTCTGGAGGCAAGGGCGGCAAGGTGTTTTTTAAACACTTAAAACCCACTTATGGAACTAGAACACTACCTGCTAAGCTTGGCTTGACTGCTTTTAACCCTCAGGACAATAACAGCAAGCAGGAACTTGAGATTAAGCGCCATGTTAGCACTGTGTTCGGTATGCATAGCCCTATAGTAGATACTTCTGGCAATGTGATTGATTTTAAGATTTACTCAAACTATGGAAATACAAAGCACATTGCCGCTCCTAACTCTTTAGCTAAGCTCCCTATCATTACCTTTTTAGATGTTGGAGGCGTGGAATTTTTCTATAACAACCTTTTAAAGCATCATGATTATGTTGACAGTAACGGCAAACCTGTACGAGATAGCTTTTATGAGATGCTTGTATTGTCTAGTATTTTTTATTTTGCAAGAGAGCTTGCTATGGATAAGCAAACTAATGATTTTTTATCGCTCAAAGCTGATTGGGATAGTCTTATGGGCACGACAACAATTTACAAGGCTTTAGGCATGCACGACGGTTTAGAGTGTATCAATTACTTGTTTTATGGCGATTCGGTTTTGAGTATATTGCCTAATGATTGGCGGGTAAATCTGTGCAAGAGGTACCAAAGTATGATTTCAAGTAATGATTATCGCTTGGTGCTAAATCAATGCTGTGTCTTTGAGAGCCTAGTAGAAGAGTATAGAAAAAGGCTAAGAAACAAGTATTGTATTTTGTGTGATGTTGATTTTAATGAAGCAGACAAGCTCAGCCTTCAACAAATGATGTGGGACTTAACTTCTATCCGTCCATAAAAGGAAAAAGGATTGTCTTTCTTGCAACCACGCAACTAACGACAATCCTTTATATAACCAACATTGTTGTCTTTATATTATACTCAAATAAGTCTTGCAACTCTAGTAAATAAGCCATATTCTGGGTATAAATTACAGGCAATTTAAGGGGATAATATGAAGCTAAGAGAACATGATAAGCAGGCATTGCAAATCATTGCCACTAATAAGAGCGTGGGCGGGCGTTATTATGATTTTGAGGCGTTTTTGTTTAACTTTTCCACATGGGCAAGGTCAGGAGTAATGCCAATTACTTTTACTGGAGCTAAGCAGGTTGCGCTAAGTAACTATTTTTGCTTTCTAGACCCAGAAGCGGTGCTTATGGCTATAGATAAAGTTATCTCCAACTTAAAGAGCAACAATAAGAACCAAACTAAATACTTAGCTTTTGAGCTTTATTTTTTAGTTCCAATTAGCGCAAAAGAAGAAAGGGACGAAAAAGAGAAGCTTTTAAGAAAGCAACTCAAGTACAAAAAAGGCTGTTTCTTGTCATCATGCACTAAAGCAAGAGAGTCTTTTCAGGAACTAATAAGACGTTCTTTGCTAAAACTTTTAGATATGTGACAAAGTCAATAAAATGCGGCTTTTTGCGTCCTTTTTTATCGAAAATATAGTATAATTACTTACGCTATAATAACATTTTCGATAATGGCCTATCTAGATTAGGGTTTGGTAGGCCTTTTCTTGAGAGCAACCATGGCAGCAAAGAAGATTATCTTAGACCTTCCACCCAGTGGAAATACTAGGCTTATGCCTATAAAAGGCCGCATGATTAATAGCCCTAAATACAGGCAATGGAAAGAAAACGCCAGCTGGAGTGTTAAAGCCCAGCTATGCGGAGCAGCTCCAATAGATAAGCCTGTAATGACTGTTATCAAGCTTGTTTACAAGAACAATAGGCGACGTGATTACGATAACGTTGTGAAGTGTGTAAACGATGCTTTAACTCAAGGCGGAGCTATTGCTGACGACAGCCTAATTTATTGTGCTTTTACCTATCGTGACAAGGTAGACAAAGAGCACGGGGACAAAGTCGAGATTGAGCTATATCGACTAAATGACATGGATAGCGACGGCTTGGACGCAGTGCAAGCAAACCTATCTCAAATTATGGAATCCTTAGCTAAGGACTGCTAAGCAGGTTTTAGGAATTTACTAAATGAAGAAGCGTGTATTTGGTCCAGCTTTGCGCAAGAATAAAGATTACAAAATATCTTCTGTAAGCGCTGGCTTGGGAGGCATGAACCTTTACGTAACCATTAAGGGGCTTTGTAATAAAGAGTTTCTTGTTGGCGGCATGTATGGACTAAGCGACCCTGACCTATTACAAGATGGTCGCCATAATGTGGAATTTATCGAGCTCTTTCCTTATAGAGGCGCTCCAAAGCTCTATAACGAGGAGCTGCTAGAGCAGTATCACGTTATTGAGCTGTGCGAAAAGTTTGGAGTTAGCCACCCTGTTACGAACGGTATAAAAATAATCCTTAGCAAAGAGCATGTATTTGTATTTGTTAAGGTCAGCAATGGCGAGCCTAGTAAAGAGCTTTTACAGGCAATTAAAGCCTTTTGTGATGATAAGGGGATTGAATGGCTACCTGCTGAGCAGATAGAAGCTAAATACCCTGATTTGTTTGCCTAACCAAAGCCTAAAGTAAGGTGTACATCATGATATCAATGCCTTCATTTTATTCACACGCATTAAAGCTAAGACGCAACGGGGCTTGTATTGAATTTACCTTAGACGACGAAAGTAAAGACATCACTTCTTTGCACTCTGTCTTAGATTCCATTAAGTACACTTGCGAGCAATATGGCGGTATGGCTCTGCTTTACACAATCGGCGGTATTTATCGCTTGTTTGTTTTGCCCGCTAAGAAAATGCCTAACGACCAGATTAAGGGAGTAGTGCAAAGCTTACAAGATTATCCCGTGACCTTTTGGAATTTTGACAGACCAATTTATTAAGGCGACCAATGAAAGTACCAAAGAAGCTACTAAAGCAATTTGTTTCTAGCACCAAGAAGAACTATCAACAGCATTTTAAAACCCTGTATGTTAACGAATCCGAGGGCTATCTATTTTTTATGCCGTCTGGCTCTCAATGTTTATTTATGGCTTTTAATGGCAACTCATTACCGAAGCAAATTGATGCGAGTGCAATTAAGGGCATTATCTGCAAAACCATTGAGGTAGCATTGCCAGAATGCGGCGATATGGTTGACTTAAGCCTAGGCGGGTTGCGCTGTGATGAGCATAACTGGGCATCAGAGGCAATTAATTTTTTAAACAAGTTCTTAGACGACAATACGTCTATAGCTATTCCTGATACCAACTTACTAAGCTTTAGCATGCTCTCTGATATGACTACTTTTCTAAAGGCAGCTTTAAGCGAGACTAAGGCTAGCGCTATTAATTTTAATGTTTCATACATTGATACAGGCAAGTACGTATTCAAGACTAAGACTAGTGAGCTTGAATTTCTCTGTGTTACCGCCCCAGCAGTGATTTAACCATGATTGATTTAAAGCAAGGTGATGCGCAGCAGCTGCTAAAAGAAGTTCCTGACCATAGCGTAAATCTAATCTTATCAGACCCGCCCTATGGCATTACAGCAGCAGGGAATAAGTGGGATAAGCCGCTAAATTGGTCTGCTCTGTGGCCTGAATTAAAACGGGTGCTAGCACCTAAAGGGGCGATAGCCTTATTTAGCTCTTCTAAGTTTACTTTTGAACTGGTAGCAAGCAACTTAAAGGATTTTCGCTATAAGTATGTCTGGGTAAAGAATTTACCCTCAGGCCACCTAAATGCGGGCCGTATGCCAATGCGTATGTATGAGGAAATCAATATCTTTTACCCAAAGCAGTGCGCATATTATCCGCAACGGTCTACAGGTCATCCCACGTGTGGTCAGATATGGGGGGCATTAGGCAATATGGGCAACGGACTTATCACGGAGATGTAAGAGTTGACTGGGACGGGCGAGACGGCACAAGAAGCCCTAAGGACGTTCTTAACTTTGATGCGGTGCATAACACTAAGAAACTACATCAAAGTGAAAAGCCTGTACCGCTATTAGAGCACCTCATTAAGACTTATACCACTGAGGGACAAACAGTCTTAGATTTTTGTATGGGCAGCGGCTCAACTGGTTTGGCTGCTGTGAACACCAAAAGAAGCTTTATAGGCTTTGAACTGGATATGCACTTCTTTGACATTGCAGCTAAGCGCATTGAGAGCGCAAGCGCCTTATAGGCCGCTAGATTAATTACTAAGAGGCAAAGTTAATGACAACCAAGAACGAATTTAAGATTTTAAACGGACGCTATTTCCCTTGTTTAGCTGACTGCTATCTAGATTTAACTCTCTCCGTTCCAGTTCCTTCAAAGAGACCTTTTGACGCAATAGAGGTTTATTTGGATATCCCTAAAGCTTTAGCCATTATGGGAGATAAAGTTCACTTCTTTTTGGATGAGGAAAATAAAGTTATCTATATTCGAGGTTATAGACCTGATACCGACACTCAAGCCCCGTTATGGGAAGCTAAGTACTTGGATGATTGCGTAAGCTATGCTTATGACGGTTGTTTAGGCGCGGAAAGTAGCAAGTATGTGGGCCAGATTGCTGAGTTTATTAGCAGACTTTGCGGCGAGGATACTTGCTACCTTATGCGCCATAGACTGAAAGGCCTTTACTCTTATGAAGCTAAGACTTTAATTTTCTATATTGATAGAAATGACCACGAAAAAGCTAAAGAGCGCTTTAAAGCGAGCTTTACCGAGCAGCAAACAAGTTAAGGGGGGTTTATGTGTTCTATTTATGAATATTTCGATTGTATGGACTATCGAATAAATGTAACTGCTATACGCCAACGGCTTTCTGATATTTTTGGGGAATGTCCAGAATATGCGGCTGTTGATTGGTTGCGTCAGGTTCTTAGAATTATAGAAAGCGACTGGTTTAGGCCGTTTTGTGATTGTGACTTAGATTTTAGGCGTTTAGATGACGGCTCTCTATGTGCTTATATACGAGGCTCTGATATGGAAGAAGGCAGATTTATAAAGCATTGTGTGTGCGAGATGATAGGAAATGAATTTTTATGGCTCAATGCAAATTCGGACTATTATCGACTAGATATCTTTGCAGTGATTACTTGTTGCCAATGGCCGCCTGTTGGAGTTGAAATTGACGACCTTGAATCAGCATGCAAAGAAATAGCTTGCTATTTGGCTGACACTCATAAGCTTAAAGCTATTTGGGGCCATGGATGTGAACAGTATGACAGGGATACCGACTTTGAAAGTAACGGGGGTTATTATCTGTTCTTCAAAGCTCCAAACAAAGCAGAGAGCGAGCGCATCGAGGCAACAGTAATTAACCATTTTGATAACCCTGGCCCGTGCGTTCCTGACGATGTCGCAATCGAAATGGATTATTAGGCCTAAAGCCTAGCAACGAACAACTAATTAAGGGGAGCTATATGTCTTTATTAGAACGTGTTGAAAATTTTTTAGCATATTTCGCTACAAGGGATTTTTTAAAGCTTAACGCTGATAACCGCTATTACCGCATCAATTTAAACGGCATACGGGAATGCGTTGAACATGGTAAGGAGTATTGCACAGCAAGAAACGCTTTCGGCCTTGTTTTGCCTTACCTTGAACATGATGGGATTGAGTATAAAGATGGCTGGGGCTCTGAAAAGCACGACAAGAACACGCTTTTTGCTAACGACGATGGGGAATATCTTTTTATTAAAGCTAGTCCTAAAAAAGGCAAAAGCATCGAGAAAGACCTTCAGGACTGGATTAAATTGGATCGTGTCAATTTTGAGGGGCCCAATAATTATACACGTTATATGCGGCCTTGGCTTTACACCGCCCAGACATCATCAGGCATTGGAGTTCTCTTTCAGGTCTTGGCCGATATAGCGCTTAAGGAAAAACTTAAATGAGAGGCAGAAAACCTAGCACTAAGGACAAGGAAGGGCTAAAGATTAAGCCCGTTACACATGATTGGTTTATTGCCTCATATCGTGATGTATGTTTTCGGTTTAGTGTTGATTTTAGTAGCGACAAGCCTTTATTTGCTTTAGCTGATTTGATAGCAGCCATTTATCAAGAGCCTTCTAATATGGCTGCTACAGAGGTTAAGCAGTTGCCTATGGATGATAAAGAGCATTATGCCTTTAAAGACCTTTATGACAAGTATTTAAAGAAGCGGGCGCTCTTTAGTGATGATGCTATAGGCAGCAGGCAAATAAGGGAGGCAAGCGGGGCTTGTCGTTGGTATGTGAACGGATATCTAGCTAGATTAGCATGCCTGCTGATTGAGCGTATGGGCGAAACTAATGAAGTTAGATACAGGGCAAAAGGCTTGCGTAAAGCTTTAGAAAGCGACGGGCTTGAGGCTAGCATTAAAGCGCAGTTTCAAGTTATTTTAGAAAGCAAGCTAATGCTGCTTAAAGCATACGGCTTGATATAAGGAGTTGCTAGCATGTCAAACTTAAACGTTGATGACCTTTATTACAAGGTCGAGGCTTTAGAGCCATTAATCACTGACTTAAAAGAAGAGTTAGTTACTAAGCGTTATGAGGCTGAGGCAATAAGTTTAAATGCCATGAGCCCAGAGGCTAATATCTTGGATGCTGTAGAGGAATTTTTAGAGCATTACGAGGAAATGTCACACCCCTATAACTGGATTACTGACGGGGAATGGGTTTCTAGTGATTCGTTTTGGAGTTAGCTAATGAGCGCAAATAAGTTTGATGAACCTGCTCAAACAAGTGGCGAGGTTGCTGCTTTTACCACTCAATCAATGAGCGACTTCTTAAACGAAATAGCCGCAAAAGCTAAGACTGAATACAGCAGGGGCCGTATTTTTAAAATGAGGCTCAGGCTAAAAGAGTTTAAAGAAGCTCTTAACAAGGGGATGAACCCTATTAGCGCTAGTGAGCAGGTCTTATTTTTAAGTAGTGAGTTAATAGACTTGGACACGGCCATTAAAAAGGAATCTAGCAAGTGGCAAATGTTACAAAAAGGCCTATTAGGCAAATGAGCACTTCTAATGGCCAGCCCGTTACAGGTATTGATGCGGTTTTGGAAGCTATTAAGCGTTACTTAGAGCAGGAGGCTAACAATGGCAAGTGAGGTTAAGGAATTGCGCAGGGACAAATCAGGGTGCGCTATTACGACTTTTATTGATAACTGCTATAGCGAGGAGCTAGTAATAGATAGGATTTATGTCTATTCACTAAAGGCTAATGATGCAACCAGTATGATTAACATCACTTTCATGAAACTGAAAGATAGCCAGCTGGGTAGAGTGTGTAAGAAGTTTGCCCGCAATGCAAGTCCTATAGTCCATAAAGTAGCGGATGCTTTGGACTGTGATACCAGAGATTTGCCGCTGCTGTTTAATGGCAAAATGATTTTGCTAAATAGCGAAAAGGCTGACGTAATTAACCTAAAATCTAATGAAGTTGAGCGTACTTATATCTTTGATTTATAAGTGGTTAATCTGGTATAATAGAGCGCAATGCAGCTTTTAAAGTGTTGCGCTCAAAACCGTTAAGCAGAGCACAAAACTTTAAAAAGTTCTTGACTTCTTTGCTTAAATGGTTTTTAATTCAATCATGCTTAGTTGCCTAGAAAACAACAAAAGCATGGATCTAGAAAATCCTTTAAGAAAATAGAGCCTAGACTAAGGCTAAAAAGAAGTCCCTAGCATATCGCTGTAAAGCGTTATGGTTAGGTATGACGTGAATATATTGAATAAGCGTCGCCCTTTCCTATTTTCAGGGTTTTTCTAGTACCTAACCGGCCCGCCTAGAAAACGGGTTGCAATAGAAAATGAAAATAGGAGCCCGAAAATGGCTAAAAATATCCTTTCTCAAGTATTCCCTTCTGATACTGCTGTATCTTCCCTTATCACTCAAACCCGTCTAGATGATGTCTTTGTACATTGCGAGACCAACAACAAGCTTGCTATAAGCACCGTTCGTGTTGTTTTCCTTGCAGGCCTTGCGACTTGCAATCCAGCTGTTTTTGATGACATTGCAGCAGGCAAAAACACCCTATCAGACGCTATTGTTGAATCCAACAATTCTGACCTGTTTAATTTTAGGGCTGCTTGCGGCGCTTTTATTAAAGCCTATTTAGCTGCATTAGAAGCTAAAGAGATTCGCCGCTCTTTATTCGAGGGGGAAAGCAAAAACGACTATGTGGCCTTTACAAAGCCTAATGTTGACCGCATTTTAAACGTGATTGCTAAGACCATTGCCGACAATGCTAATAAGTTTGACATGGCTAAGGCTTTCAAGGGTTTTGCAATTATCGCTAACTTCTTATCTAACGGTCGCATTGATGCTGCTCAGGCCGATGCTATTTTATGTTCTTACGGTTTAGTTAAGCCTGTTGCTGAGCAGGCTCAAAAGGATATTGCCACTAACGAGGCTCCAAAGAGCGAGGCTCAAAAGCCTGTTAAATATGATGCCAAGCTTGTAGAGGCTGCTAAGGCCTTGCGTGATGCATATTGCCGCGCTTTATCTGTTCGTTATGTCTATGTGGCTAAAGATGCTTTTACTATCTCTGCTCTTTCTCAAGCTGTAGCTAAGGCTAGTGATTTGGCTGTAGTTGAGGCCGAAGAGACTGGCAAGTATGGTGAAATTATCGCTAAGCATGCTTACTTAGGCCATGGCCGTGTAATTACCCGTTATTTCACTATTGCCCCTGAGTGTCGATTAGCTTTAAAGGCTCAATGTGAGCAAGCTAAGGGCGTGCAAGTTGAGGCCGAGGCTATCGAAGAGCCTAACAACGATGCGCTATTAGCAGCAGACAAGCCGCTAGTTAACGTATTGGGCTTCTTTGAGGTTTACAAGCTTAAAGACGGCTATGAGTTCAATCTAACTAATCTTATCTGCAAGTTCTTGGTATATATCCGTGACAACTTAGCTACAGAGGCGGGCAAGCAGTATGTTGAGGGCGTTTCTTTTAATATCAGCACCGACCAGCGCTATCAAGGCTTTAAGCACGGCACCACTAGCGAGCGCATCAAGGTAAGAGCCTATAACCACTATACAGGCGATTACATGGAGGCCGCAAGGGACTTATATCCGCTTGATTACGTGGTTAATAAGAGCGCCTCATTAAAGTATGTTCTTTTAAACGCTCTTATGGCAGAGGCTGACAATCTGGGCATAAATGAAGACGCTTATGACGATGCTGCTAAGTTCTTAGATATCTACTTTGCTACCTTAAACGACCTTTTAGAGGGCAAGACCGTTGAGGCTGTTAAGCAGGAAGTAGCAAAGCAAAGCGCAGCCGAAAAGGCCGCAGACTTAGAAGCTCAATTTGATGCCATGGCTTACTTAACTGAGGCCGAAGAGCAAAAGATAGGTGAGTACACTTGCAAGATTAATCGCCCTGTTGCCACCGATGAAGAGCGTTATTGGGTTTGTAAGGGTGATTACCTGCAAGAGCATTGCGCTCTTGTGAAGACTGGCGATAACTCTTACAGCTGGACACAGCTAGGCTTTAGTCAGGCTGCAAAGATTTGTGAGGCCGCTGGTGTTAAGATTGACGCTGATTTTAGTCAGGCCTTTTTAAGTACTCCACTTTGTCACGGCGGAGAGAAGGGCCCGCTGCTCAATACTTTAGGCTTTATTAGTGCCTATACCAGTATCTTATTTAGCAACTATGGAGCGGCGGGCGATAGCGCTTATCAGTTAGCCATGGCTTTTGAGCGCAAAATCAAAAAGATGTTTAAGGATTGCCTATACGACAATGGCAATTATATTTACGTGCCGCTTAACTCTTTTGAGGGAGGTTTAGGCAAAGATTACACTTATGACAAAGTGGCTCATATGCTGCTTAAGCTTAGTATTAACATGCTTCCAAAGCTCAAAATCACAGAAGCAAAGATGCGTGAATGTTTGAGCAGCTTCTTAAGGCTCTATAGAGCTATGTTTTACATCTTTGTGCAGGATGATTACTGGCGTTATTCTCAAGACCCAGTAACCCAAGATTACATTTTTACACCTTATTACGACCATAAAGCGCACGCTGCTTAGTCGTACAGCCTCATAGAGGCGATTTAAGCACGTTAGGGGTACAAACATACCCCGCAATCAAATAGGGCCTTAAAACGGACGCTAGAGGCCCTTATTTAACGACTGTGATTTTATGGGGTGTAAAATGGATTTAATCTTTGTTAGCGCAAATAGCTCTTTTGTTGACCAGCCTGCTCTTTATGTTCCAAGCATTACTATTGAAGCAGCAGCAAAGCCTTTAAGTGATAAGGCTGTAATTGGTGCTTTGTGCCCTAATGCTGGCAAGTTCTTAGGCAATAAGCAAGGCGAGGTAATTGGCGGCCATGCCTGTATTGATGATTACTGTTTATTGACTGAGCAGGACATCAAGGACATGAACGAAGCTAAAGATAATGGCTTTGATATTGAGATTGTCCATATGGACGATTTCGAGCTAGAAAACGGCGGCATGGTCTTTGATGATATTGAGGCCGATTTCTATGACTTGTGCCAGCCTCAAATTAGTGAGGTGCGTTTTGCTAATGGTGTTGTTAGTATTGCTAATCGAGAGCAAGATTTTAATGAAGTGCGCTTGCCACTAGCTTCTTTTGACTTCTTAAGCCCTTTTGACCGTCCATTATCTTTGACTAAGTGCAAGCTAAAACTAGCACATGATGTATCAGGCCGTGAGCTTTTATTAAAGCCAATGCAGGCCTTAAATGAGGTTAGCTATTATGGCGCTGATTTGGTCAAATACGTTAAAGACGTTGTTAGTCAGCTAAGCGGATTATTAGAACAGGCCGATACTAGTGAGTTCGATGCTTCCACTTGGTATTATATACAAGAATGGAGGCAGCTAAGTCTACTAATGGAGCAGGTTATTTATGAGCTTGCCAGTGATTTTAGTGATGTATGGTTTTCACCTGCTCAAATCTTATATATGGCTGATAAGTTAAAACTTGATGCTTTGAATGAGCTAGGCAGAGAATTGCTAGTAAGCAAGATTGTAATAGATTAATCTCCACAAATAGCAAGAAGTATGTTAAAGGGGTGTAAAAGCCCCTTTTTTGCATTAAAACATATAGATAAGTTTGAATCTTGTCCAAAATTGCATCTTAAAATAATTTGATATAAATCAGGTGTTGACAACCGAATTTTAATTTTATATACTTGACTTGCTGACTTGATATTATTGCGTCTATAGCACGGTTTTCTTGCATAAATAAGCCGTTTTATAGATTGCAGATATCATATATTTTTTTTAGAAAAATACCTAATTAAAAATTTAAAGTCGAAATTGGATAAATATTAAAAGCTCCTTTGCTTAACGGCGGGGAGCTTTTTGCGTTTATAAGCTATGCAAATATTTTTTGAAAATCCAGAGTTAGGCTATTTGCTAGTGGGCACTATAGCGGCTGCTCTAATGGCTTTCTTGCGTTGCATGCGTTTTGATAGGCGTGATTTTGTTATGGTGATAACTGAATCAATTATGTGCGCAATGATAGCAGCTTCTATAGTTATGGGCGTGCGCTCAATGTGGCATATAGCGACAGCTTGGGCGGTGCCTATAGGTGTAGCCGTGGGCTTTATTGGCACTAGCTTTATTCATGCAGTTATTAAGCGCTTGATAGAGTTCCAAGTAGGACGCTTTACAGGCGGACAAATGCCAGAGCAGGAAAAGACTAAGAGCAAGAATGGTTAATTACTTTTTACAGGGTTTAAATAATGTCTGACGTGTTGACTAGTGAGGAATTAGAGGCGCTAAATAATATTAATGAGGCTGAGCAAGCAAACTATGAGACTTGCATTAACGAACAAGCAGAAAATCAAGCAGAAAACATTGACCCTAATATGTCGTGGCCTCCGCAAGTAGATAATAATCCGCTTGATGATGACTTTTTAAGGGTAGAGCCTCCTTCCGATTTGGTCGAGTATGAGACTTTAGCAACAAGTCAAGACTTCTACCTATACGAACTTTTAAAGCAATTCCCTTACCTTATAGGCGAGGCAATTAAGTGGAGCTTCTTTGCAGAGAAAGAGCAGCCAAAGATGCTGGCTCTAGTAAAAGAGGCTGAGCAAAACGGCGTTGAATCCAAAGCAATTGAGGCGGTAAATCTTGCTACTTCAATATGCTTTAATCTTGGCTGTGCTGATGCTTATATTGAGCAGGCTTTAAAACAGTTTGACCCAGAGATTAACCCAGCAGCTTACAGCGATTCCGCTGGCGGCCCTATTATTAAGGCTTGCTCTTTAAATTTTGGCTTTTCACCTAAAGGCATAGAGTTCACTAAGAAAGAACTAGAAACACGTGCTTACTATAAGAGCCGTTATAAGTGCGTTAATTTGCTTTGCAGCTCAGGCAATACAACAAGCGTAGTTGCTTATGAAAATCTTGGGCTGATTAAAACATGGATTGCTAAAGGTTTAGAAGAGGCTCAAAACGTAAGAGCAAAATTTGCTTATTTAAAGGACAACCAAAACAATGCATATTAGCGAAAAGGGATTAGCTTTAATTAAAGAGTTCGAGGGCTTAGAGTTAAAAGCTTATGTGTGCCCTGCTGGCGTGTTAACTATTGGCTATGGCCATACAGGCCCCGACGTTATTCCAGAAATGGAAATCACTCAAGCCAATGCGGACGACCTGCTAAAAGGTGACTTGCTTATTTTTGAGAAAGAAGTAAGTAAGTTGCTTGAGGGTTTAAACGTATCGCAAGGTCAGTTTGATGCCTGTGTATGCCTAGCCTATAACATTGGCATAGGTAATTTTAAGAACTCTACTCTGCTTAGATTCATTACCTTAGGCGAATACGGCTCTGCTGCTAATGAGTTTGAGCGCTGGAATAAAGCACGAGATGCCGCAGGTAATTTAAGACCATTAGAAGGCTTAACACGAAGACGAAAGGCAGAAAGGCAATTATTTGAGGGCTAAAAATGGATAGCTCAATATATATTGAATTGATGTTAGTGTTTGGAGTTTGTTTTGTGGCTACCTTTGTGGCCACTGGCGTAATAATGGGCTTCTGGCTTGCTACTCTTAACTCAATGCTACACTTTGGCAAAGAGATGATTATCAAACAAGTGGAGTTAAGCAAGCTAAAAGCTACAGCTCAGAACAAACAAGAAAGACCACCAGATTAATTTGTTTTCTTCATTTAAATAAGTCTCCTTACTAAAGCCCTGATTGCGTTTGCAGTTGGGGCTTTTTTGTTGAGTTTTAAAGCAAGTGTATTAGTAAGTTTATTTGCTTTAGGGCTTATCCCTATTTTTGATAATGAGGCTATACATGATTACTCAAGAACGTGAAAGGCGTGCCTTTTATGATTTTCTAAGAGGTCAAATAGCCGCAACTTTATTTAAGACTAACCTAGATAAAGCTCAATGCATAATTACTACAACTAATGGCGATAGATTTAAAGGCGAATTGCTAAGAAGTAGCTTTGCTTTCACACACAATCAAGAAGAGCGCCGTGCGTTTGCTAGGGCTTATAGGCAGCTAAAAGATAGTTGTGGTTATTGGGCTTTACGTGCATACGATGAAATCTAACGGCGGGATATCAACATGATGAAAAGAGAAATTAAAGCAAAGCATTTGCCTAAATCCCTTTGGATTACTTTGCAAGTTGCTTTAGTAGCTACCCTGCTACAAGGTCTATTTTTAGGCGCTTTAGCAGTAGCATCAAACTTTGTGCAATAGGTCATTAAGTGAAGTTAGTTTATACCTTTTTAGCGCTGGGTGCTTTGTGGTTTGTTTATTCGTTATTTAACTATGTTAATGAGTTGCACGACTTTAAGCAAAGCGTTATAGAGCAGTCTAAAGCTTTAGAGGCAAAAGCAAACATTCAAAGCAAAGAGCTTGAGAGCTCACTAATACAGGCTCAAACCAATGCACAGCATAGCATTAGCGATATCAATCGTAATTATAACGAGCTGCTTAATGAGCGGGTGCGCAGCGCCGCCGCAAGTGGTGAGCAAATGCCCGCAGCTTCCAGCGCTACCACCGCAGTTAAGCAAACCAGTTCCAGCAAATCATCTAAAGCAAGTGGAGAGCTTTCTAAGAAGTTATTAAGGTGTGAAGCCCGCTTGCTATATGAGGCTAAAGAGTTCGACATCTTAGCAACTCATTACAACGTTTTATTAAATACTTACGAGCAGGCGAGGTTATTAAATGGCACCAAAGAAAGCAAGCAAAAGTAAATCAGTGCGCAACCCCAAATCAAAGCGCAACCCTATTGTATTTGATTACGATAAGGTTGAGCGATTGGCTGGGCTGGGTTTGTCTCAAGCAAAGATTGCAATTGCTTTAGGGTGTAGCGATAGAACTATTTCCAATAGGCTAAATGATGATACGGAATTTGCCAACGCTTATGCGCGAGGCCGTGCAAGTCGAGAAGTGATAGTAGCTGATAAGTTAGCAGAGAATTGCGACAATGGCGACACCAGTGCTATCAAGTTCTATTTGCAAGCTGTTGCGGGCTGGAAAGAGCGTCAAGACGTTACTATGCAAGCTGAGGTTAAAGCTAGCCACACACTGGATTTAAAAGCTATGAGCGTGGATGAACTGCTAGCGGAGCTTAACAAGTTAGAGGCCGATTAATGGGCGATACAGCTAACGAGATTAAAGCGGAGCTTGCAAGACGCATCAGGGCGGAAATAGCACGGCGCAACGCATCAAACTCATTAGCTGACTTTGTTCTATACACCAAGCCAGATTATCAAATGGGCTGGTTTCATCGTGAGATTTGCGAGGCGCTAGACAGGTTTTTACAAGATGTAATAGACAAGAAAAGCCCCCGCTTAATCATTACAGCCCCGCCACGCCATGGCAAGAGCGAGCTAACAAGCCGCCGCTTTCCTGCATATGCTTTAGGCAAGTATCCAGACTTAGAAATTATTGCCTGTTCATATAGTGCCGAATTAACAAGCCTAATGAACAAGGACGTACAAGGCATCATTGATGATGAATGCTATAACGGTGTATTTCCTGATACTTCTTTGCAAGGCTCTTTGTACGCACCTGATACAGGCGTAAAAGTAGCACGAACAGCAGATTACTTTAAGGTAGTTGGACATAAAGGCCACTATAGAAGCACGGGCGTGGGCGGCTCAATCACTGGCATGGGTGCGCATGTTCTTATTATTGACGACCCTGTAAAAGACCGTGAAAGCGCAAATAGTCCTACTATACGCACTAAAACATGGGACTGGTTTACGTCCACTGCTTTAACACGTTTAGCCCCGGGCGGCGGTGTGATTATTATGTGCACCCGCTGGCACTGTGATGATTTAGTGGGGCACGTGCTACACAATGCAGAGACAGGGCAGGGAGATGCTTATCAATTAGTTAATTATCCTGCTATTGCTGAGCATGACGAAAAGCATCGCCATATAGGTGAGCCATTGCACCCCGAGCGCTTTAATTTAGAAGCGCTAAAAGGTATTAGGCAAAATGTTGGCCCCCGTGACTGGGCTGCTCTATATCAGCAAAGGCCAGTTCCTGACGGCGGCGCACTGTTTCAAGATAGCTGGATACATTACTACAAACCTGATGAACTTCCGCACCTGCACGAATTTAACAAGCTTGTTATTTCGTGGGATATGACATTTAAGGCCACTAATACAAGTGATTACGTTGTTGGGCAGGTATGGGGCCGTAAGGATGCAAATTTCTACTTATTAGACCAAGTTAGAGGCCGCATGGACTTTGTTAAAACTCAAGAAGCATTTGAGGCTTTAGCAAAGAAATGGCCCGACGTGCATCGCAAGCTAGTCGAAGACAAAGCTAATGGCCCTGCTATTATCGCATCGCTTAAATCTAAGGTTACTGGCATTATCCCTATCAATCCAAAAGAATCTAAAGAAGCCCGTGCTAACGCTGTTACGACCTTTTGGGAGGCTGGTAACGTGTTTATTCCTGACCCTTCCATAGCGCCATGGGTAGCACGTGACTTTATACCAGAGCTTTTAAGATTCCCTGCTGACGCTCATGACGACCAAGTAGACGCTATGACGCAGGCCATTAATGACCTAAAAGGCCATAGCAAACAAATACACCCGTCAAACATTGCTTATCTAAATCGCTAGAGTTACACGCTATGAAAAGAAATAATAGAGCCCGTCGACGTGGCAAGATAGCTAATGACGGCTTAACAGATATGCAAAAGTTTAACGCTAATCAAAAGGCGCTAGCTTTTGGCGACCCTGAACCATACCCAGAGCAGGGCAAATACAAGAATATACGTATTAATGACGTATACAGCCTTTTAACTTCAAATAAGCAAGTTATTGAGCCTGCTCTAACATTAGAAGACGTAAAAGAGCGCTTTTCTATCCCTCAGACTTTAGGAGCCCCTAGAGACATTAGAGACGATGAAAAAGAGCGCTTTAATATGACTTTTGATAGCGCTGGCGGTTTTGAGCAGTTGCACGCAACATTGTCGGGGCATTTAGCTGATTTAGGTCAGTTCCCAGTTGCTGGCTTTGTAGGCTATGGAGTTTTGCAAAACCTAGCGCAGAATCCTGCTATTAGCCGTGCTATTAGTGTTGTTGCCGATGAAGTTACCAAGAATTGGATTGAGATTAAAGGCGGCGAGCAGGAAGACGTTCAAAGAGTTAACAAGCTTACCGAATTAGTTGCGGGCCGTTATGACCTGCAAAGAGTTTTTCGCAATGCCGTGCGCATGGTTGGCTTCTATGGAGGCGCTCTAATATTCATTGATACAGGGGCCTCAGGCGATGAATTAAGACTACCTTTACCAATTGAAAAAGGCAACTTAGAGCTAGCTAGAGGCAACCGCTTAAGCTTTAGAGTTATCGACCCTGTTAACGTATCGCCATGCGATTACAACAGCAGCGACCCATTAAGGGCTGATTATATGAAACCTAAAACTTGGTGGGTAGCTGGTCAGCAGGTGCACGCATCACGGCTTTTAGTGCTCTATGATGATGAGCCCCCAACCCTGCTTAAGCCTGCTTATAACTTCTTAGGTATTCCACTGGCTCAAAAGCTAGCCGATAGTGTTGCGCACTGGAATGCAAGCCGCATCACTGTTAACAATCTACTAGAAAAGCTTAGCTTGCTTGTTATGCAAACCAGCGTGGACGAAGCTCTAAGCACAGCAGGCGGCATTCAAATGCTTGATATGCGTATGAAAGCATTAGAGCATCACCGCAATAATAATAGCGTGTTCATGTGCGACAAAGAAAGCGAGGCCGTGCAAAATGTTCAAACTTCAATAGCTGGCGCTGCTGAAATTGTCAAAATGAACAGAGAAGACTTTGCGGCGGCTGTTGGTGTTCCTGGTGTTAAGTTATTCGGCTTAAGCCCAGGCGGATTTAATGCCACTGGCGAAAGCGACCTAAAGAGCTTTTACGACCATGTACGCTCTCAACAAGAAATCTATAGGCCACAAATACAACGCTGTTTAAATGCTATTCAGCTGGTAACTTATGGCGATATCGACAAAACAATTTATTTTGATTTTGCTCAGGTATCCCCAGACAACGGCACCGCAATGACCATGAACAATAGCACAAAGATTAATTCAATTGTTGCTGCTGTTGGTGCTGGCCTATTAAGCGCAGAAGAGGGCAGGGAGTTCTTAAGGCGTGACCCTGATTTAGGTTTAGACTTTATTGATGAAGAGCCGCCCGAGGATTTAGAACAGTCCGATATGGACGATGAAAACAACCCAATGGGAGGCGCTTCTAATGAGCAACCTAATCAAGAATCACCAGACCTAAGCAGCATGCTTAGTCAATTAGGGGGCTAATAATGACACCCTCAGAACGAAGCAAAGCCATGGCCTTAAAAACAGTTATGGCAGTGCAGCCCAGCGTTGGTGATTATAAGGAATTTGCAAAGCTGCTTAGACAGCGATTTAACTTAGAGCTTAAGCGATACAAACAAGCAGCCCTTAAAGCTGCTAAGGAATATATGCGCAGCTCTAAGAACGATTCATTAAGCAGTGATGAATTTGATTTACTGGTAAAAATCCTTATTGAAAGGCAATACCCTTTAAGCTCCAAGCTAGGCTATGAGCTAACCATTAGCGACTACCAAAAGAACAAAGCTCAGCTAATGGCACTTGATGCTTATGAGCGGCCTTATACTTTCAACCGCATTTATGCCGAAAACATGGCCCGTGCCCGTATCTTGTTTAGTCAAGAAAAGGCTAGAGATATCTCTTATTGGTTTTGTCGTAAGGTATTGCGCAACGTCAATCATAGAATGAGGCGCAATCTAGCAAACGCTGGTATTAGTGCGCAATGGTTAGAAAAGCGTTGGACTGTACCAGTAATTAAAGGGCAATACATGTCCCCAGCAGTTGCAAAAGGATTGCCTGACTATGTGGCTAATATGGTCTCTTTGATTACCAAAATGTCTGAACGCTCTCATTTGAAGGTTCAAGAAGCAATAGCTAAAGGCCTTACTAAAGGCTATAACATTCAAGAGCTAGCTAAGAGCATTAACGGACTTGAAAACATGGACACGGCGAGAGCTGAAAGGGTAGCACGTGACCAGAGTTGCAAGCTTAATCAGTTTGTACAACGTGAGAATATGAAAGCTATAGGCATTACGCATGGACGCTGGGTGCATGTGCCTGGCATGTACACCTATAGAGATTCTCATAAGTTCATTTTAAACAATCAAGTATTTGAGCTTGCTAAAGGATTGTACGACCCTGAGGTAGATAAGAATATACAACCGGGTGAACTTCCTTTTTGCAGGTGCATATTTAACGCCGTAATCCCTGATAACTTATTAACCGAGCAAGAAAAATGACCACTATCAAAAACTATAGGCTGGTCGCAAAATCTAGGATTGCTTTTGATGCTGCTAGTAAGCGGGTGTATGACAGAGTTAACGGCTATTTAAGAGTGGCTGATAACCCTTTTACCCGTGAGCAGGTAGCGCAGTATAGAGGCCGTGAAATTCCTAATGGCGAGGCTAATGGCCTAAAGCCTAATGAAATTTATAACGTGTATCGACCAGCATCGGAGCTATCAAAGCCCGAAACAATTGCAAGCCTAAAAGAGATTCCGCTTCTTTTAGAGCATGCAACATACGACCCGCAAAACCCACCTAAAGAGCGGGTAATAGGTGCGGCGGGCTCTAATCCTGTTTGGGAAGCTCCATACCTTAAAAATTCTCTAACTTTTCACAACGCTAAAGCCATTCACTTGTTAGAAAGTGGGGCGATGAAAGAGCTATCGCTAGGCTACTACTATGACCCTGTTTTTAAGAAAGGCACAACCAAAGACGGCCAAAGCTATGATGTGATTATGACCAACATAAGAGCTAATCATATTGCTTTAGTTGAAGAAGGGCGTGCAGGGCCTGATGTGGCTGTGCATGATAGCAAGCCTAAAGACTTTAACAAAGGACTTCAATCAATGGACAAAGACGAAAACAACGCAGTTACCGACAACGATGACAAGATTCAAACACTATTGCAATTAGCAATTGAGTTGGCTAAGCAAAGCGGCGTGCCAGTGCCTGGCAGTGATAGCGATGACGACCCAGCCGAGGATGAGGACGAAGAGGTAACCGACCCAGCCGCCCCAGAAAATAACGGCGCTGAGGATGAGGACGAGGAAGCGACCGAAGACGAGGATGAGGAAACCGCCGAGGACGAGGACGACGACCCAACCGAGGACGAGGGCGAAGAGGTTGCCGAAGATGAGGACGACGACCCAACCGAGGATGAGGACGACGACCCAACCGAAGACGATGATGATGAAGTTGCCGAGGATGAGGGCGAGGACGAGGAAGCAGCCGCTTGCGATAGTGATTTAAGTGATGAGGAATTAGCAGCCTTGTTAAAAGAAAGCGGCTTAAATCCTAATGGCGACCTGATTGAGGGCGTGCGACTTGCTTTGGCTGCTATTGCCAAAAAGAAGGGCCCCGTTGGTGATAGCAAGCACCCTTTAAGAAAGAACGTGAATAACGCCCTTATTTCTGCACGCATTAGCAGAGAGCTTAAAAGATACCGTGCGCAAGATAGAGCTAAGATGCAAGCAGCCCGTGAGGTTAGAGGCGTTTTAGGTAATGTCGATGCCATGGCTTACGACAGTGCAGGCGCTATTTATCGCAAGGCTTTGCGCAAGTCTGGTTACTCTTTAAAAGAGGTCAAGGGAATGAAGTCAGGCGAGGCCCGTGCTTGTTTCCGTGGCTTATCACGTGGCAAGGCAAGCAAGCGCACCCTTGCAAAAGATTCTGCTAAGAGCAAGCGCACAACCAATGCGCAAAAGAGCTTTAACCTTCTTTTGCAAAACATCAAGTAATTAGGAGCTTTTAAATGGCTTTTCAAAGAAATTATAACATGTGGATGCCTCAGGGCTTATCAGGCCAATTGGTATCCATGGAAGGCTTTATCCCTACACCTTACACTTATCTATCTGACGGCACTGTAGAAGTTGGCTCTTTTGCTTTTGAAGACACTGATAAGGCTGGCTATGCAGTTAAGTCTAAAGCAAGTGCACGCTTATTAGGTTTTGTTATTCGCAATCAAAATACTTTTGTTAACACCCCACTTGAGGGCGCAACTTCCAAGTATCCAAACAACGTGCAATTAACCATTGCGCAGCGTGGCGTTGCTTATTACGTGCTACCTACTAGCGCTAGTGGCGTAACCAACGGACAAAGCATTTTATGCAACCCTGCTAACGGCGCTGTAACTTTTGGCGAGGCTGGCGCCGCTAATGATACGGGCTGGGTTGTTTGCTTAGATTTAGCTAATGGTCAGACCACCGCTAAAGAAGGCGATTTAGTTCGTATTCAAAACATTGGTTTAAACAACAAGCCAACAGCTTAAGCAAGGATTGAAAACTATGGAAGCAAAAACCGAAGAGTACTTAGTACACAAATGGACTAAGGGCGAAGTAATCAACGAGGCCAATTTAAACAACATTGAGCAGGGCTTAAAGAAGTCCACCGATGCAATTCGCTCTTTAGAAACCGCAGCTATTGAAGTGGAGACTTTAGAGGCTGGAGAGCAAGCAACTGCTCAGTATGATGCCGCTTCTAATACTTGGTATTTCGCAGTCCCAAAAGGCGACCAAGGCAAGCAAGGCTTACAAGGTGCGCAGGGCGAACAGGGTGCTAAAGGCGATACAGGCGAGCGAGGTTTACAGGGTGCGCAAGGCCCTGCTGGCGTGGCTGGCCCTAAAGGCGACAAGGGCGACACTGGTGCGGCTGGTGCGGCTGGTGCGGCTGGCCCTGCTGGCCCTGCTGGTGCAAGGGGCGAGCAAGGTCAAAAGGGCGAAAAGGGCGACGCTGGTGCCCGTGGAAATTGTTTCCGTGTTGCCAATGCAGCGGTAACCGCAAGCGCAGCAACCAACCCTATTGCAAACTTAACTCCGTCTAATAGCGATATCCCTGTAGCTGTTAATGATTTAGTCATTGATAACACTAAAAAGATTTACAAGATTACAGCTGTTAGCGGCTCCAATTTTACAGCAAGTGCACTTATTGCTACTTTACCTTAAGGGGGTCTAATGGCTATTACAACTATTTCACAGGATATCTTAAAGCGCTTTGGTCTAAAGACCCAGCAGGGCTTAGCATGTTATCCAATGGTCTTTGATTCTAATCAAGAATTTGCCCGTAAAGACCCAAATACAGGCAAAATCATGTATCAAAAGATTAATGTAGACTT
Source organism: Anaerobiospirillum sp. NML120448 (assembly GCF_023050945.1). Lineage (GTDB taxonomy): Bacteria > Pseudomonadota > Gammaproteobacteria > Enterobacterales > Succinivibrionaceae > Anaerobiospirillum. The sequence continues at coordinate 35,034 of NZ_JALKIM010000015.1, forward strand.
TCAAAAGACTTTTGATTACTTTAAGCGCAATAAGCTTAAGCGCATGACTTTTGATGCTGCTGATAGCGTCATTGCTCAAACCGCCCCTAACGTTGGTTTTAACTTAGCACAGTTAACCTTCTTTAATCCTAACGTCATTCCTACTTTAATGTCCGAAGACGTTACTAGTCAGTTGTTAAAGACTGAGACTGTCGGCTCTTTTGTAACACAGAAGCAAACATTCCAGTTTAAAGAGTTTTATGGCGGCGTTCAAACCTATGACGATTACAACACCGCTCCGACTGCTGGCGTAAACTATGATAGCGTATCTTTAGACCAATACCGTTTTGAGAGCTCTATCATTTATGGCGATACCGAAGTAGAAGCCGCAGCTATGGGCGGCCTTAATTTAATTGCTGACCTCCAAGAAGCTTTAGCTGATACTTTTGCTAAGTCTCATGAGCGTATTAATTTATATGGTGTAAAGGGCATGGCCACTTATGGCTTCTTAAATTACCCTCATTACCCTAGCGCTCTTAATGCAATAAGCGTAAAGCTAAGCAACGGAACAAGCTCCGCAAAATGGGCTGATAAGTTTGGCGATGCTCAATCAGGCGCTAATTATATTGCCAATGACATTTTAACCTTGTTTGGCTCTGTTCGTACCACTACCAAAAATCTAGTATCCCCGTCTAATTCCTTTATCTTAGCAGTGTCCCCAGCCGATGCTAATTATTTAGAGGCCCGCAATAGCTATGGTATTGGTTGCCTAGAAATCATTAGAAAGACCTTGCCTAATTTAGAGGTTGTTGTATTGCCTCAATTAGAGAACTCTGGCTCTGGCCGTAAAGTTTACTTATATCCAACTTCTATCAAGAATCAAGAAGTTGGTACTTTTGCAGTAACTGAAAAGATGACTATAGGCAAGTTGATTGACCAGCCTAAATCAAAGTTACAAACCGCAAGAGCTGGTACATGGGGTTGCATTATTAGACACCCTGCTGTATTTGGCACTTTAGTAGTAAGTTAGAAATTTGGAGCAAGTGAGCAATGGCAAAACAAAAGGCATCAGAGGTAAACGTAGTTAATAATAGCGATGCTGTAATTAACGAAGGCAAGGCATCTAAATCGGCTTTATCTGGGGCCGATGTTGTTTCTTTGGTAAGCTGCTTAGAAAGTCCACGCAAGTTTTATCTAAACTCAGTCAATGATTACGTTGAAATTCCTAGCGCTCAAAGCATTGAGGATACAAACGGCATCTTAAGAGCTGACGGGCGAAGCGTTTTATTTACAATGAAGCGCAATGAGTGGGAAGAGCTTAAGGCACTCTATAGCAATAGCCAAGCTTTTGAAAATGGGCTTATTAGCGAGTGCTCAGACAGTGAGTATAAGGACAAGGACAAGCAAGCCGAATTAGCCCAGCAAGAAACAGGTTACGAAGCTGCTGAGACCGACAAGAAAGAAACCAAGCTTTAAAGGTGTTGTATGAGTGTTGTGCTTTTTGATTACGAACAATTTTGCGCAATGTTCCCGCATATTGATATGCAGGGTTGGACGCAAGAAGCGGCTCAATTGCAATGGAGCATAGCAGAGCAAATTGTAGGAAATACAGACAATACTAGCTTTGCACCTTATGACCCTAGCAAAAACGTATTTGAAAGGCGCACACTCTTATATCTTGCTTTGGCTCACTTGCTCCAAAGCACCAAAGCAAATCAAGCTTATGGAGGTTTGGGCGGTCGTTTGTCTAGTGTTAGCGAGGGCTCTGTAAGCGTAAGTATTCAGCCTTATACCGCTAAAAGCTCAACGGCTGAGTACTGGGCGACCACACCAGAGGGCTTGCAGTATTGGCTACTAACTGCAAAGTACAGACTAGGCGGACGCTTATACACTTCAAAAACTTACCACCCTTGGACTTAAAGAGGCTTGCATATCATTGCAGGCCTTTTTTGTTATTGGAGGCAAGGCTAATGATAGCTAATAAAATGCAAGAAGCTGTAAGTAAGCTTAGAAAAGACATGTTGCAAAGTATTGGCACTGCTCAAAAGGCCGAAGTGGGCATAAGCGACGAATCAATAGCGCAGTATGCTGTTTATCAAGAATATGGCTGGGTGCAAAGAGTTACAGGCAAGCAGGCAGCATGGTTTGCAAATCAAGGTGTAAACCACCCGCCACGCCCCGGAAACTCTTTAGTATTGCCGCCCCGTCCATTCTTTAGAGCGACTATAGACGCTTGTAGCGAAGACTGGAGCAAATTATTTGTTAGAACTTTAAAGGCTTTGGGCCCTGATGAATTTCTAACTGCTTTACAGCTAACAGCCCAAAAAGCAGCCGAAGACTTTAGAGACACGGTGCGCAATGGCGGAACTAGCAAAGTAAAGTTTGAAGACAGAGCACCCCTTACAATGGAGCTTTATCAGCAGCAATCAGCCACTACAAGCAAGGGCAATGCACGCAGGATTAGCGGCGGCAATGTAAGTACTACACAGCCATTAGTTAAAACTGGTGCCATGCTTAACGCTATTGGCTGGAATTTAAAGAAGTAATAATATGGCAAAGCGAACAAAAGTTACTAAAAGAGAAATTGATTTAGCAACGGGCGTGGTTTTAGGTCATATTATTTATGATGCCATGAGCGACTTAACCCGCATGATTATTGCTGACGAATTGCGCTGGATTACAATCCACCCTAATGGCAAGGGCGCTAAGCTAAGCAATGGCGAAGAGAACGTAAAAGGCAAGCCCGTGCTTATTGATACGGAAACGGGCAAAATTGTGGGCGGCGCTATTCCTCAGAGCCTGCACGGTGTAAGACTGCAAAGCAAAGAAGAGCGAGAGAAAAACGGCTCTAAGAGCTTTAAGGACATCATTAAAGAAGGTAAAGAAAAACAATCTTTACAACCTAATAACAATCATGATTTGCAAACTTCTAATAGCGAAAATCAAGCCGACCAACTTGCAAAACTAAAGGCACCAGTTAGAAACTTTAGAAGTGATATTATAAAACAATTAGGCGATGATGTTTATACTAGCGTTCCTTACATGAGTGCTCCGTCTTTTAATAGAAAGTCATTAGAGTTGTCGTCAAAGGCCTTAGACCCAAGCATAGATAAATGGAGCTCCGCAACTGGCTTAAGCTTTGACAGTAAAGACGAGCAAAAAGCTTTTTTAGATTTAGAGCGGCAAGTTTATGCCTTTAAAGGTGCTCATATGCTTAGTTCTAATTGGAAAAGCACACGCAGATCTTTGCACCAAGATTACACTATGGAGCAACAATCGCTTGATGAAGGTCTGGCGTTAGAAAAAAGATACAAGTCTGTTTTAAAGTCTCAAGTTAAACAGCAACAGCCACAATTAACTGAAAGCCTACAAGGCAGCGCTAACCAGATTACAAATATTACTAACTCTCTTTCTAAATGCCTTGCTGGTTTAGATGAAAAAGAACGAGACCGCAATTCATATGTATTGCAGGCTAATATTCATACGGCTTTAAAAACCTTTGCCCCTGGGCTGGTTGATGTGGCTAAACAAGTTAGCCAGATAAAATCTTTAGAATTGTATAGAGATTCACAAGATTTAGATGTCTCTATCTTAAGTCAATCAACAGTAAATTATTTGCAAGCCAGCGTCAATTTAGCAGTTGTTAAAGCTATGCAACTAAGAAAAGAAGAACTAAAAGACGCTCTTGATGTTGATGCGGCTCATCTATCAAATCTTGAAAAACAATGCAAAGCTCAATACAAACAAGCAAAGGCCCATATATGTGCGGACTATAATACTTTGCGGCCTAGAGATGCTGTTATTACTGATATGAATGTGGCTAAAAGCCAAAAGTTAGGAGCGTCTTCTTACATGCCTCAAAATCTAGCAGGCCAACCAAAAGGGCGGGCAATGGATTTTGAACAGGCTAACCAAGGCAGAGCTAATCCTAATTTTAAGACTGATGTAAAATGTAGAGATTCGCTTCACGGAGAAGTAAACCCTTATACAATTAATTGTCAATCTTGTGTTGTAGCTAACGAAATGAGGTTTAGAGGGTATCAAGTGTCAGCACAGCCAAATGTTGAGGGGAAAAACAGGTGTAATGAGCTCTCTCATAATGTTTCTTCTATTTGGAGAGACCCAGAAACGGGCGGCTCCCCTACAGTTATAGCCCTTGACAGTGTTCATGAGCTTAAAGCTTTAGTACACACTAATGAACGATATCATCTGTTTTGGGGGTGGCGCAATAGAGATAGCGGGCATATAGTTACAGTGCATAGAGACACGAATGGACAAGAGCCTGTAATTTATGACCCTCAAACAGGCGAAACGAGATCTATTGGTGATTTTGTTCGCAAATATGGCGATTCTACCGAAAAATTAAAAGCCTACCGTGTAGATAATTGTGAAATTGTTGAAGATTTAGCTAATGGTGTCTTGACTTCTGACAAAGAAGGCGTAATGTTTGGTCTAAAACCAACCTTATAAAGGGGCTTTATGATTAATCAGAAAAAATTAGAGCAACATTATTCGAGCTCTGGATGTGATGCTATTTATTGTGGCTTACATGAAGGCAAACCGCTTTTATATAAAGACTTTAAAAACGGCGGCGCTATAGGCTTTCCTATGTTTTTACTATGCGATCCTAAAGATCCTTTTAATAGGGACAAAATCCAGATAATTACAGACACAAGCCTAGAGTTGTTTAAAAAATCGCATGATGTATTGGACAAAAGAAGCAAAAAGTAAATAAAGGCCCCTATTATGGGGCTTTTTTATTGCCTGTTAACTTAGGTTATCAGCTAAGCAAAAGGCTAAATAAGTGCTAACAGCAAGGCAAGTGTAAATTATGAAGCAAGATAGTTTAGATAAAATCCTAGCATGCCTATTTGCGCTTGCTAAGCATAGAGGCATAGCTTGTGATGATGCTAAATGGATTACTTACCACCCAAAAGGCAAGGGCGCTAATGGTGAAAATAAGGGCCGCAAATGCCTGATTGATGAAACCACGGGCCAAATTATTAAGGGCGGCCCGCCTAATAGCGCTGGTAAAAACATTAAGCAAGCTTTTAAAGACCTTAAAGAGCAGAGGAAGCAAGCTAAAGCACAAAGCTCTTCTAATGCCACTCAAAGCAACGCAGCGCAAACCAATGTGCAAAGCGCTGGACTTACTGAGCAAAGCGCACCCCACGCAGAGCTAGAGAGCAAGCAAAAGGAAATTGAAGAGCTTAAAGCTCAGATTGAAAAGCTTAAGCAAGGCTTGCCTGCTCAGCATGATGTTAAGATTGATACCAGCTTGCCTGAAAAGATTCCTAATGACGTGGTATTGCAAAACCGCAATCGCTCTAATATGGCCTCCGTGCTACAGATGCAAGAAATTGCTAAGAATCTTGATTACTACAAAGTAGGAACATCTAACGATTTTAATAGCGGGTGCCCTGTTGTTTCTTTTGGCTCTTATGATGCTAAGGACATGGGCAAAACCACAGTATTAGCCACCCCAAAAGGCGAGCGCTTGCAAGTGCAATATGCAGTGGTCGAAGCTGACAGCGTGACCACTTCTAACGATAAGAGCGGCGTTGCTAATGAGAAATACAACAGCTCTGACCCTAATATTAAAAGGGCTATTGCTGGTAATGGTCGAATGACTGCTATAGCTACTAGTTACGATGCTTATCCAAGTAAGGCTGAGCAGTACAAACAAGATTTAATAGCTAATGCAGGTGAGCACGGTTGCGACCCTGAAAGAATTAAGGGAATGAAAAACCCTGTATTAGTTCGAGTGATGCAACCTAAGGACGTTACTAAGGACATTGGCGACCAAACTAATATTACTCAAGGCTTAACACTGAACGCAGTGGAGCAAGCAAGAACTGACGTTAGTCGCATGAAAAATGCTAGCTTTGAAACATACGAAGACGGAAGCCCGACCGTTGAAAGTGTTAAGAGCTTTATTGCGGGACTTCCAAGAAACGAACAAGCTGGCTTATTGACCAAAGAGGGCCAACCAACACGCACGGCGCAAGATAGATTACAAAACGCCATGATGATGAAAGGCTACAATAATGATTATCTTGTGCGCATGCGTGGACAGGCGATTAACCCAGAGGGCAAAAATATCATTAATGCACTGTCTAACGCCTCCAAAGCTTTTGCAGGTTTAGAGGGCGCTGGCGAGTATGATATTAGACCTCAGCTAAACAAGATGCTAGACCAGTTCGTACAAATGGACGTAAAGGGCGGGCGTGATTTTATGTGGCATGCCGAATTAGGCGAGAGCAATAAAGATACCGCCCTGATAGCAGACATTGCTAGAGCTGTTGCTAATAATAAACGCTCTGCTGCAAAGCTTACTACAGTATTTAAGACTTTAGGCGAGCACTTGCAAAAGGCAAGCGAAAGCAAAGAATTTCACTCTATGCAAGGCGGCTTAGGTTTTGGTCTGGTCGATATGAGCAAGGAAATACGCAGCCCTAACGAAGTGATTAAAGCTGCTTTAGAAGATGCTGAGCGCAAGATTAAGAACAAAGAAACAAAGAGCCAATCAAGCAACATGGGCGGCTTATTTAACTTTGATTCTAAGCTTGCTATTGATTCCATTGGTAGTAATAGTAATTTTGATAAAGGTTTTGGCTTTGTTATTGGCTTACTTATTGGCAAAATACAAAGACAAATCGATGCATCTTTTTAAGGACTGTTATCAATGGCAAAAGGCTTGTTAATTACTTTAGAAGGTATTGAGGGTTGCGGCAAAAGCACGGCTTGTAAGTTCATTTATGAATGGCTTACAGGGCTGGGCTTAAAGGTAGCTACTACTAGAGAGCCTGGCGGCACTGCTTTAGGTGAGAAAGTGCGCTCTATTTTGCTAGATGAAATAAGCAATTTAGATTCAAGTGCAGAGTTGTTTTTGTTTGAAGCAGCCCGTGCGCAGCTATGCAAAGAAGTGCTTAAACCTCAATTAGAGCAAGGCGCTATTGTTTTGTTAGACCGTTTTTGCGCTTCTACCATGGCCTATCAAGGCAAGCATAGCCATAATCTCAACATAGAGGCCACTAAATCGCTTAATCTTGTATCGCCCTATGGTGATATATGTTTACTGTTTGACTTAAGCGTATTACATAGCCGTGCACGGACACAATCACGGGCTAAAGCTGACTTAATTGAACAGCGCAGCAATGACTACTTTGAACAAGTAAGAAACAACTATCTTGAGCTTGCTAAAGAGCACTCTAAATTTATCAAGCTTATTGATGCTGCTCAGGACTTAACAAGCGTACAAAAGCAAATCAAATTGGCTATTACTCCATTGTTGCAAGAACGTGGTTTTATTGAGAGGTGCCAAATGAATGATTAACTTACATGCTATAGCTAACCACGTCATTAGCAAGATATACCCTAATGATGATTTTATTGCTATTAGATGCACTGGCTATGCTAACCATATCGGCGTAATAGATTACTTCTATGGAGATTGCGAAAAGGTTAGTGGGCAGGTGCAAACACTAAACGGCGATGAATTACAGCAAGCTAATGAAATTATGCAAGGTGAAATATCACGCAAGATTTTCATTAGCACTAAAGGCCCGCCATTAACAGCAGGCCGAAGAGACACGCAAGAAGGCGCAAGCTATTTATTCCAAGTAAATAACAAGCGCTTTTGGAAGGTGTACACCATAAGCGAAGATTACACCAAATGCGGCTGGGGCCTGTTGTTTATTAGTCAAGTGCCAATAGAGCTAACGCCGCAAAATGTAATTGAGGCTTTAAAAGCAAGCGGCTTTGTAACCAATGCTGATATCTTTACGAATGAGGCAAACAATGGACAAAGCAATTATTAATAAACCGCCTGATAAGCCTAATGAAAAGCTTAGCAATGACGTATTGGGGTGTACTTATCGCTTTATCTTAGAACATGCTTTTGATAGGTGTAATGGAGAGCTTAAGCAATTAAGCCATAATCAAATCTTACGAGGCTGGCAACATATGGCCATCGCCCCTAAATTTGATGAATTTTGTGTAATTACTTCTATTAGTCAAACTAGACACGGTACACCTATTCACAATTATGCCCCTAATGCTAACGATAATTCAGGCTCTTTAGGCATTCAGCATCTTTTGCTGCATAACGTACAAATTGACTTCTTTTGTAATCCAAAATCAAGCTCTGACAACCGAGCTTATGAGCGTGCTTTTATAGTTGCTGCTCTGGCCAATTCTACTGAATGCGCTGCAATATTCCAAAGCTACAACCCTTTAATTAGTTGCTTGTATAGCGATGAAATACTTAACTTTAGCGAAATAGATGAAATGCATCAAATGCGACACCGTTATAGCGTCACACTGCATTTATCTGAGGTTAAAACGCACACCATGCCGCAGCATTTTGTTAGCGCTCTGGGACTACATACAAACAATGTAAATCAAGATTTTTGTGAGGTCTAATAATGGCAATTCCAGCAAGCGAGCTTGTAAAAATTACGCCCCGTGTCTTATCTGGGGCAGCAGGTGCGCTTAATTTTAATGGCTTGTTTTTGACAACCTCAAATCAAGCGCAGGCAGACACCCTGCTAACTTTCAACAGCGCTACAGAGGTAGCAAATTATTTTGGCTATGATAGTCAACATCATAAAGCCGCAACTATCTACTTTAATGGCTATGACAATTCTTTAACCAAGCCTAGCCAATGCTTTTTCTTTAAACACCCTGACGAAGATTGCCCTGCTTTTGTCCGTGGACAGCCCGCTACAGACGAAGCAAAGCTATTTCAGAATCTGATTAAAGGCACTAATGCCACTTTGTATTTAGATATGGGCGGGCTTAGCTTAGAGCTGAATAACTTCAATTTAGAGAAAGCTAAATCATTATCAGACATTGCCCAAATCTTACAAGATAAGATTAACGATACAGGCGAAACTAAAGGCTGTGTAGAGTGGCAAAAAGCAACCATTGCATACTCAAGCCTTAATAAGGCCTTCCAAATTAATGCAGGCGTGGCAAGCCCTGAAATTGCTTTTAATGAAGTTAGCGGCTCACTGGCTGACCTTTTAGGCTTAAGCGAAGCTACTAATGCAATTTACTCCAAAGCAGTTAAGGCAAGAACTTATAGAGAAACCTTAGACAAAGCACGCAATCAAACTGGCAACTTTGTAACACTCACCACTATTGAAGAAGTAACAAACTTAAGTGATGCTCAGTCTATTGCGGAATGGGTTAACAGTGCTTATAACAATGCTGAGCAGTTCTTATATTGCTTCTTTACTACTGATAGCTCTTTAGATAGCACTAACGCCGCCATTCAGTCCAGTATGGTTGGTTATGGACGTGTTGGAAGCGCACAAATTGCCAACGCTCAATCAGGTCGAGACATTGTAGACTTGTTTTTAGAAAAGCGCTATGAGGGTGTATGCGGCATTTATGGCGGCGTGGAATATGCGGCATTTATTATGGGCATTACAGCTTCTTTAGACTGGAATCAGCCTAACAGCGTAATTACTTATGCCTTTAAATCTCAAGCTGGCTTAAACGCTAATGTTCATGATATTAGCACCGCAAGGGAATTAGAGAGCTTAAAACTAAACTTTATCGGTGATTATGCATGCCGCAATGATAACTTTGTATTGAGTGCTAATGGCATGGTTTTCGGCTCATTTAATTGGATTGATTCATATATTAATAGCTGCTGGCTCTTAAACTCTTTACAAACTGCTATCTTACAAGGTTTTAAGAATAGCCCTAAAGTGCCTTATAACTCAACTGGCTTTACAGTGATGCAAGCTTGGTGCACTGGCACTATCTTAAAGGCTAAGAACAACGGAGTAATCTCTACTGGCGTTCAATTAGATGACGCTCAAAAAATTACCTTAGAGCGAGAATCTAACAGCACAGAAATTTGCAACAATCTAACAGCAAACGGCTATCACCTCCAAATTAGTGCCACCCCTGATATTCGCTCTAATAGAGCTAGTCCGACCGCTCAAATGTGGTACACGGATTCGGGCGCAGTGCATAAATTTGAAATGCCTGTAACTACAGTTCAATAGGAGGCTAAATTATGGCTGTTACTGATATTACTTCCGCTAATGCCACGGTGCTCATTCAAGTAGAAGGTGTTATCCCTGTACCTACACAATTAAATCATTTTAGTACAGACGGCATTGCGCAGGCAGGCGCATTCACTGTAGCAGAAGCAAGAATGGGTGTAGACGGATATTTAGCTGCTGGTCAAACTCCAAAACCAGTCGAGCTTACTATTACCTTAGAAGCAAATACCCCATCTGAAAGATTATTAGATAGCGTATCAAAAGCTATGTCGCGAGAGCAAACAATCTTTAATGTAACCATTACTATTAGAGTTCCCGCTTTAAAGTCTACATTCGTATTTACTGACGGTGTTTTAATTGACGGTGTGGCTATGAATAATCTAGGCGCTACCATCGATAAATCAGCATGGAAGTTTATGTTTGCTAAGTTAGAGCGACAAAACTACTAAATTAGGCCCAAATATATCTGGCTCCATAGGGAGCTTTTTTATTTTTATAGCCCCTATTTTGGGGGCTTTCTTTTTGGTGAGAATATGCGAAAGAGCGAAGATATCTATTTTAAAGATGATAATGGTCAGCGTCATTTTGTAGCAACTGCTTTAAGTGCTAGAGACGGCTTTAAGTTAATCCAAGAAGGCACTTTGTTGCTTGTTAAGGCAGGCGCTTTAGGTGCTATGGGTATTAATGGCGATATCAACAAAGCAGCTGCAAACTTTTCTTTAGAGGCTTTGCAAAAGGCTAATATCAATAGTGATGATTTACTTGACTTTGAAAACTCACTATTAAAGAGCGTTACTTATATTAGCCCTGAGGGCACTTTAATTCCTATTAGCTGGGACAATATCGACAGCTATTGCCAAGACCAAATGGAAGTGATGAAGCTTTTAACTGCTGCATTTAAGGTGAACTTTGGTTTTTTAAAAAACGCTCTCCAGTCTATATCCCAGCCGTTACAACGAGAGCAAAAGGAAAAACCAACGGAGCAAGCAAGAAATACCTCCAAACGACCAATCTTCCAAATGCGTTAAGCGTTTTGATTGTCAATAACTTAGCAACCCTAAAAGAGCTGGAAACTTATTACAGCTATGAAGATGCTTTAGACCTTTTAGAGGCTGCTCAAATCAACGCATACAACCAAGCCATTGCGGCGCAGGGGGATTAAATGATCGTTGATAAGTTACTATATGAAATTGGCATCGATACTAAGGGAGTTCAAGAAGGTCTCAATTCATTACAATCAGCCGCAACTAAGATTGATAATGAATTTAATGGCATGGCATCACGCTGGGGCGGTGTTATTCAGGGCGTTATATCTAACGTGATAGCCCCTGTTGCTGGTGCTTTTGCTATTGGCAAGATTGTTAACTCTTATATGTCCGATGTTTCCGAAGTGGCAACACTAACGGGCGCATATAACCAAAAGCTAGATGAATGGCGCATTAAAAGGGCTCAATTAGCTAGAGTTACTAAAGAAGATATAGCGCTATACAAGCAATACAAGGAAGCCATGACGGGCTTTAATATTGCTGTTGCTGACGTTAGCGCTAAATTAGTTCGCACTTTTGCCCCTGTAATGAAGTTAGCAGTTAATGGCTTGCAAGACTTCACTAAATGGATTAATCGCAATCAAGACAATATAACCCGCTTTTTACTGGTCGTATCTGGCGTGCTTACAGGCGTGTTCTTGCCTGCTATTCTAAAGACCAGTGCGGCGCTATTAATGAGCCCTTTAACGTGGCTTATAGGTGCTTTGGGTGTATTGGTCTTAATCTTTGACGATTTAACAACCTATATCAGGGGAGGCAAGTCAGCATTTGGCGACTTTTGGGCTATCTTTGGCACGGGCCCCGAAATCATGCAAAAGCTAAACAAGGCTTTTGAGGGTTTCAAGCAAATAATAAGCATCATATGGAAGCCACTGGCGATAGTAATGGGCTTGTTTGCTGGCTTTAAGATAGCCCTTGTAATGGTCGACATGTTCACCAAAGGCTTGTTAGCTGTTAAGGCTGCAATGACTGCTATAGCGGCCCACCCTATCATGGCCATGTTGTTTGCTTTGGTCAGCTTAATCTTATGGATATCTGACGCTTTCGAGCGGGCGGGCGGAGACTGGCAAAAGACATTTGAGCTTATGGGCCAAGATGTTATTGATTTTCTCAATATCTTTGGCGGCTTAGGTGATTTAATTTTATCTGTCTTTGAACCAGTTAAAGACCTGTTTAGCTCATTAGGCGGCATTATTACGGGCGTTCTAAGCACTATAGCTAATTTAGGTCAGCTTCTTTGGTCATACCTGACGGGCGGAAGTGAAGAGGCTAAAGCTAAGATAGTTGACGCTATCGAGGGCTCTATAAAGCACGCTTTTGAATCCTTAGTAAACTTTGCAAATAGCCTTGTCCCAGCCTTTCTAAATCTCATTAGTGCTATAGGCAGCGGCTTAAGCTCTTTAGGTGATTTAGTTTTACAAGGATTAACAGCAGCTTTTAGTTTTGCTTTTGATGTTATTGTTAAAGGTCTGCAATTTGTTCTTGATGCAATCTTAGGTGTATTTAGAGGCTTAAGCTATGCTATTGGCAGACTAATTGAGGGCGTATCTAATCTTTTAGGCTCTATAGCTACCAGCATAGCAGGGGCTTTTAGCTCAGTCTTTAATGGCCTGCTTTCTATTATTACAGGCATAACAAGCGATATAGCAAGCCTATTTAATGGCATTGCAAGCGCTGTAATTGAGTTTGCAAGTAATGCTTATTCTTACTTTACAAGCGCTTTTGATAGCTTAAGCAACGCCATTACAGCCATAACTAACGCCATTGCTAATAGCTTTACGGCTGCATATGAACTAGTTAAAACAGTCGCATCAAGCTTAGTTACTTCTTTTGTTGACGGCTTTAAATCTTTACAAGCTTTTGCTAGTGGTTTATGGCAGGGCATTCAAGAAGCAATAAAAGAAACTGCTGAGACAATAGGCAGCTTCTTTGGCAATATTTGGAGCTCTATTAGTTCAGTTATTGAGCTTTGCACACAATCAGCTAAAGCTATTTTCAAGCTCTTTAGCAACCCTTTTGAAACACTTAAGGGCATGGCTAATAGTATTAGCAAACTAGTAGGCAGCGCTTTTGATTCTATCAAGCAAACTGCTGGCAATGTCGTCGACTGGATTAGCTCAGCTTGGAACAAATTACCAGAATCTATTAAAAATATTGTCCCTATTGATTGGCTTTTAGAAAAGTTTAATCAGGTTAAAGGACAAATAAGCGGCTTAATAGATTCGTTCCTTAGTTTGGGGAGCAAAATTGCTCAGGTATTTAACAGCGTAACAACAGCTATAACCAGTGCTTTTGATGCTGGCTTAAAGTCTGCAATGGAGTTCTTTAACTCTGTATTGTCTTTCTTTGCTGAAATTCCTAGCAAGATAGCAGCAGCTTTTGATATTAGTGGACTAATTGACGGAGCTAAGGACAAGCTAAAAGGACTTGCGGGCGGAGCTATGGACGGCGTTAAATCGTTCTTTGGCTTTGGCGATACTAAAGAAGAGCAAGAGCAAACCACTAAAGCAGCAAATCAAGCTATTCAAAGCACAGTGCAAACTATTAACACTGGCTTAACTACCAACAATCAAACCATTGCGGCGGCCCCTGTAACTGCTAATACATCAAGCATTACTAATAGCACTTACAACAATGATAATAGCAGACGTGCTAACACTAACCAAATTAACAACACAGTTAATATCAATGTGCCTAATGGAGCCGATGCCCGTGGCATTGTTCGAGAGGCTGAAAAGAGTTTTAACAATCTCAATGCATCAAACAACTATGTTATGGCCTCAGAGTATGGAAACTTTAATACTTAGAGGTGATTTATGAGCCTATTGCCATTGCAAAAGAACGGCTTTTTATCAAGTCTGCAATTTCAAAAAGGCAACAATAAAGGTAATAACTGGGCTTTAGTTTTAGAGGACGGCAGCGTAATTAACTTTACTTCTATCATGTCTATTGATGTTGATAGCACCAATAAGGTTATTAACGCCCCTACTGAATCAGCCTTTGCTACTTATAACAAATCTATAGGCCCTACTATGATTAGCCTAAACGCTGCTTTTGCGGGCTCTGACAGTGAAAGGCAGCCCATAACCGAAAAGCTATTAGCCTTATCTGGTGATATGAGTTTGCTAACACTTATCACGCCTGAAACAGTGTTTAAAGGCTATAACATTGAAAGCGTCTCATATTCTAGAAAACCTGATGACGGTGTAAATATCATCTATTTTGATATAGGGCTGGTCGAAATTAAAGAAGTAGAACAGCAATATACTAACGTCAAAATAGCAAAGAAAAAACAAACAGGCCAAAAGAACGGCGAAGAGTCTGCTTTAAGTGGTATTTCAAGTAAGATTTTTGGCTAGTTAAGAGGTGTTTTATGGTGCGTATTCCTTTATCTGCTATACCTAACCAAGAATTTAATATAGTGTTAGCTGGCCAAAACTGCACTATCAACATTTATCAGCGTGATGTTTATATGTACTTAGATTTGTATGTTGCTAGCGAGGCCGTTCAAAGAGGTGCGCTTGTTTGCCCTTTAACGTCAATTATCACTGTATCTAACAATTTATTTAAAGGTGCTTTGTACATTGTTGACAACGACAAACCAGCTTTAGAACAGCAAATACCAGAGTATTCAGGTTTGGGCAGTCGCTACCAACTTTATTATTTGACTGAAAGTGAGTTAAAGGAATATGGGCATAAGTAGTTTTAAACCTCACTATTTGGCTGTGCAATTAACTTTAAAATCAGGCACATTTAAAGACGGCTCAAACTCTACCATTATCACTAATTTGGCTATGAGTGTTAATGTCGAAAAGCTTGGGCCACCTGATTTTGCTAAAGCGTCGGTTGAGATATACGGACTTGATTTAGACCGTGTTGAGAGATTCACTTCTTTAGCCTTTAATCCGTTCAAAGTACAAAGAGACTTTATCAATATCTTTGCAGGTGACGACCCTGCTAACCTCAGTCAAATCTTTGCAGGCTCTATCACTGAATCAAGCGGCGCTCTAAATGGCCCTGAAATGGTTTTAAAGTTAAGCGCTGAGGTTGGATTCTGGGGACGTGTTGACGCTAAAGGGCCAATGTCTTTAACTGATAGCATGCCATTGGCTGACTTTGTTTCTAGTCAAGCGCAATTAGCTGAGCTTAATTTTATTAACGAGGGTGTAAACACTCAACTAATGAACGGCACCTTTTCAGGCTCTCCAATTGAAAAGGCTAGACAGGCATGCGACCAAGCAGGCGCTGATTTAATCATTGATGATAACGACCTAATTTTAATGCCACGTAATGGCAACAGAAAAGGCAACGCAGTGCTAATCAATGCACAAAGCGGCCTTTTAGATAGCCCCTCAATAGGCAACGACGGCATTTCTTTTAGGTGTGTTTATAACCCTGCATTGCGTTTTGCAGGTCTTTTTAAATTAGAAAGCCTCATACCTAAAGCAAGCGGAACATGGCGAGTTGTTAAGCTTAATCATAAGTTACAAGCAAACATGCCTAGCGATGCAAGCTGGGAGAGTGAAGTAACTGGCTATTATCCGCATTTAAGTGGTGAGATTGGAAAGTTTATCTAATGGCTATTGATGAAAACCAAAGACAAGGAACAAGGGGAGGGTATGACAATACCAGCCCCACTAATCAAATCAACTTCTTAGTAAAGCAGCAAATTAGAAAGGACATTCAGACCAATTTAATTGCCCGTATCGACACTTGCGAAAGCACAGAAGAGAATGCAGGGGCCAAAACAGTTTCTATCACACCCCTTATTAGTCAGACCGATACCGAGGGCACTGCTTTAGAAATGGTATCCATTCCAAAGATACCGCACACCAGATATCAACATGGTATCGCAGCAGTAATTATCGACCCCGTGCCAAATGATATAGTTGCAGTGTCAATTAACAAGAATGATATTAGCACTATTAACGACCAAACAACCGAGCCCGTGAACGCTGGTAGCTTTAGGCAGTTTAGTCAGTCTGATGCCGTTGTGCATGACAGCATACACACTAAAACCCCAGAGGTTTATATAGTGCTTAGGCAAGATAAGACTATTAAAGAGCGAGGCCCTGAAGGCATCAGAGTAGAAACAGATAAGACCCTAGATGAAGAGGCTTTAGAAAACCGCCTTATTCACATTGGCCAAAACCAAGAAGAGCAAATAGACGCAAACCACACTCAAACCATTAAGGGCACTAATACCATAACTATTGACGGCGATAGCTCTATTACTATTAAAAGCAATAGCTCTCATAAGGTTAGCGGCAATATTACCATCAATGCTGACGGCTCAATAAACGTTAAAGCAGGCGGCTCTATCACTGTTGAGGCAGGCGGCTCTATTACACTAAAAGCCCCCTCAATCACTTTTGACACGCCACAAGCGTCTTTTACTGGCAATGTAAGCATTGCGGGCGGTTTATCTCAAGGCGGCGGCATGCGCTCTGCTAATACACGCAGCTCTAATGGTGCTGTATTCTATAACGATATCCACACATTACGCACTATTACAGCAGATATAGATGCAATTGGCGGCGGTATTAGTCTTAAGAGCCATGTTCATAGCGGCGTAAAGGGCGGCCCTGATATGACTGGAGGCCCTCAATAGGTGAGTTATGGCACAAAAGACTTCTATCAAATTAAATAACAACTGGGACATTTGTCTAGATGATTTTGGCAACCTGCAAACATGTCACGAAGATGCTGCTATTTGTCAAGATGTTGCCTGTGCTCTTAGGCTCTTTACTAATGATAGCTATTACGAGCCTAGCAAAGGCATTCCATATCGTGACATTGTTTTAGGTGTTACCCCTTTTGAATCCTTAGTAAGGTCTGAGCTAATCAACACAGCTAAGAGCGTGGACGGCGTTTTAGATGCAGATGTTGAGAGTTTCACTATAGAAAACCGAGCTCTAATTTTAGCCATGCAGTGTTTAACTGTGAATGGAAATGTTAGGGTTTTTGATGATTCATTTGACATGGCACAAGGTGAGCAATGATTAATTTTGATGATGCCGCAGGTGTGTATGCTAGCGAGGTTGAAGAGGTTAGAGAGCAGGTGCGAGCCGTGTTTATTGAGGCCTTTAAAACGAACGGCGGCGGTATTATAAACACCGACCCCAGCACCCCACAAGGGCAGCTTATCGACAGTATTACGGCCTTAATAGTGCAGAAGGATAACGATATCTTATATCTGGCCAATATGTTTAACCCGCTTAAATCTCAAGGTATATGGCAAGATGCTTTAGGTAAACTCTATTACTTAGAACGTCATAAGGCAATAGCATCTAAAGCTGTAATTAAATGCACTGGCAAGGCTGATGTATTTGTTCCAACTGGTGCGCAGCTCTTATCTACTTTTGATAATTCTAAATGGTCTTGCATTAAAGGCGATTCGATTAAAGCTAATGGCTTTGTAGAGTTAGAATTTTGTTGCAATCAAACAGGCCCTATAGCAGCACCTCCAAACAGTCTAACCAAAATCATTACTACTGTTTCAGGCTGGGACACTGCTAACAACGAAAATGCGGCTATTGTTGGTCAAGATGAAGAGAGCGCAGCGGCTTTTGAGAATAGAAGATACAAGTCAGTTGCCTATAATTCCCGCTCTTCTATACAAAGTGCTTACAGCAAAATCGCTGCTTTAGACGGCGTGATAGCTGTATGTATGCGACAAAATCGCACCGACCAAAACACTTATATAGACGGCGTTGAAATCAAAGCGCATAGCGTATACGCATGCGTATTAGGCGGCAATGATAATGAAATAGCAAATGCTTTGTATAACTCTATTAGCGCAGGGTGTGCTTATACTGGAAGCACTGAGATTGAGATTAAAGACAAAATCACTAAAGCTAAAGACAAAATACGCTTTAGTCGACCTCATGAGCGTGCTATTTGTGTTGAGATTGATATTAGAAAATCTGACCTATTACCCCCTAATGCAGAAGAGCTGATTAAAAGCATAATCTACAATAACTTTTACGGCACAAAACAAGCTCAAATCTATAGCGCAACGCCTATAACTAGAGTTGTTATGGGTGATGATTTGTATAGTTCCCGCTTCTATGCTCCATTAATTGCGCAAGGCATTAATACAGTAATGCGCATTCGGCTTAAATGGCACGGAAGTGAAGCGCTAAAAGAAAGTTTATCCATTCCTATTGATACATGCCCTACTTTAAGCCTAGATGATATTGCAATCACTTGGAAACCTGAAATTATTGCTAACGAGGGCGATTCATTTGGCTTTAAGGGCGATAACCCTAATATTACAGGCTTTGAACAAGCTCCATTCTTTCATGGGCAAAGCGCCGCTAGCGAGGTTAAAGAATAATGCCACTTGATATAAGAGAAACTATTCTTAGCCAATATAGCAGCAGTCCAAGGCTAATGGCTTTAATCTTTGGTTTAGCTGAGGTGTTAGGAACACAAAAGGACTTACAAACCTTTTACAAAAATGTCTTTGATATCGATACCGCTAAAGGCGTGGGCTTGGATACATGGGGGCGCATTGTGGGTATTTCTAGAAGCGCTCAAATGGTCACTTCTATAGGTGTTCCTTATCTGGGCTTTAAGGCTAAAGGCGTGGAAGCTGTTAAAGGCTTTGACCAGGCTCAATTTTATAAAGGCAAGCGCAAAACAAAATTAGCTTTAAGTGATGATGCTTATAGGCTCTATATCAAAGTAAAAGCCGCAGCCAACATTACTAACGGCAGCTTAGCAGAGCTTAACGCCCTGCTGGCTCAATTACTACCTAAATGCAAAGTTAGTCTTACTAGAATCGCTCCAATGCATCTTAAATTAACCTGCTCAGGCCCTTTAAAAGACTATCAAAAGAACATGCTGCTATTAGGTGATTTACCACCAATACCATCAGGCGTAAAGCTGGATATTGTTATTAATGGCGCACAATACTTAGGCTTTAACGCTGATAACAATACAGGATTTAACGACGGCCCTTTTTATCAGAGGTAAAACATGGCAAGTTATTCTAAAATTGAAAACCCTCAAATCTGGGAATCTCCACTAGGCGCTAATGCCGAAACCGAGGAAATTCCGAAAACAGTTGATACGGCCAAAAGTGCAGAGTTATCGCTAGATTACTTATTCCCTCACTTAACAGAGCGACCAGAGGAAGAGGGCGGATTGCCTCCAAAGCGAACTGCTTTTAATGCCTTGTTTAAGCTCTTAGGCGATAACATCTATTTTATGCAGCAAGGCGGCTTTTATCAGTATGAGGCCAATATCTCATATAAGCGCTTTGCAATTGTGATGTATAAAGGCGACTTATATCAATCTCTTAGAGCAGACAATCAAGGCCATACACCTGATTCAACCGCATCGGCTGACTATTGGAAGCTCTTAATTAATCTAAAATCTATTAACGGCATTGAACCAGACGAAAACGGCAATATCAACATTGATTTAACTGATATTGCTAGCTTGGAAGAAGACAACACTTTTAACGGCGCTAATACCTTTAAAGGCGTTGTAAAGCTAGCTAAGTTGCCTTCTTATACAGGCACAACACCAGACGCAAGCGCCGTTAAAGATGAAGAGTTCCCAACCATGGCCGCTGTTCGTGAGCTGGTTAAATCTCAAGGAACAAGCGGGGGCGGCTCTGGTGATTATGTTATTAAGCCTGTTTCGGTTATTTCACCTGCTAATAATGGCAAGCGTGTTAGCGTACTTTTAGAGGCTGCTGGCAAGCCTTTTAACAGTGCTTTTGAAGGCTCTGACCCTGAGCATCGAGAGTACAGAGAGTTCCAAATCACTAAAATCACTGACGGCGATTGGCGCAACGCAGTATCATTAAAACGCAACTCTGACCGTTATGCTCTAACCTATGAAAACAGATTAGAGCCTAGAACCGAGTACATGCTAAGAGCCCGTGATTATACAGAATGGGGCCGCTATAGTTCATGGTCTGAAACTGTATACTTTACTACAGGCGAGGATGTAGGCGTAACAGCCCCTACAGTGGTATCAATTGAGGGCGGGGCCGAAGTTACTGAAAACCCTAGAGTAGTATGCAATGCTTTTAGTACTACTGACGGAACTGACCGCCATTATGCATCGCAATGGGTATTACGCACTATTCATGATAATAAGGTTGTTTACGACACCGAAGAAGACAGAGCTAACTTAACAAGCTGGACTATTCCCCGTGGCGTATTGCAAGAAAATACTAGCTATGAATTAACCGTCCGTTATAAGGGCGAGCGCTATGGCTGGTCTGCTTTTGGCGTGCATAACTTTACCACAGCCCCAAAATTTACCTATGTTGAAACACCAACCATTAGCGTAGAAAACGACGGCTTACAAGTATTAGGCGCACCAACCTTTAATAGCTCTATCTTTAGACTTATTACTACAACAGGCGCAAAAGACGACCATAAGTCAACATCTTGGCAAGTGGTCGATTTAGATAAGCGTGTTATCTGGGAATCCTTAGAGGATAAACAACACTTACGAACCATTACCATGCCTAATAACTTGCTTAACACTGGCACTTCTTACCGTGTTAGAGCTATGTATCATGGCTATATTTATAGCTCAGCATGGTCAGAAGAGGGCTTTATTACTGCTGAAAAATTCGAGCATATTGCAAAGCCTGTATTAACAGTTAACGGCGCACCTGATAACGTCCCAGAGGCTCCAACTTTGCAAGGCTCTGCTTTCACTGTGTTACCGCAAGGCCGTGCCACTGATACCCACGTTAGCACCGACTGGATTATTTTCGACCAATCAGGAAATGAAGAGGTTTGGAGCTCAAAAAATGATGCACGCAATCTAACCTCAATAGCAGTGCCTAAAAGCGTATTACGCACTAATGAAACTTACTTGTTTACTGTTGCCTATCGAGGCAAAAAGTATGGGGCTAGTGAGCGGGCGGAAGTGTTAGGAACTACTAAAGAGAATTTCACTTATATTGAAACTCCAACCCTCACAGTAGAAGGCGCTCCAAATGATGTAAGAGAGGCACCGCTATTAACTGGCTCTGCTTTTAATGTTGTTTCAGACACTGGCGAAACTGATACCCATACAAGCTCACATTGGACTATCACAAAGTTAGATACAGGTGCGGAGATTTACAACGAAGCTAACGACACTAAGAACTTAACTTCTTTTAGAGTTCCTGCTGGATTGTTAGAGCCGTCAACAGCTTATCGCTTTCAAGTTTCCTATACAGGTGCTAAACATGGCACCTCAGGCAAGGCAACAGCAGAAGCAACAACCCACGATGTTTTAGCCTATATTAATGAGCCTACTTTAACAGTTTCAGGCCACCCAAATAAGATACCGCAAACCCCTGTATTGTCTGGAAGTCCTTTTACTGTGTACTCTGACAACGAAACTCAGGACACACACAGCGCTACAGACTGGGAGATTAAAAGCGTAGAAGGCGAAACTTCAATCTGGGCATCTCTAAAAGACAAAGAGCATCTAACCTCAATCACAGTGCCACAAGGCAAGCTAACAGAAAGCACAGAATACCGCTTTAGAATGCGATATCACGGCACTAATTTAGCCCCTACAAACTGGATTGAAGTGCGTGGCACAACAATGGCGGCGTTTGACTATATTCAAACACCTACCATTAAAATCTCTGCTGGCACTGTCTCAGGAAATACCGACGTATTAGAAACACCAACTTTTACAAGCTCTGCTTTTGCCTATGTTTCTAGCTCTGGCACTGTTGACACCCATCAAGCTACAGAGATTAAAGTAACCTTAGCAGCATCTCCAGATAGCAACGTATGGACTAAAACAGTACAGACAGGGCAAGGCGATTTGCTTAGCATTACCATGCCTAAAGGCATCTTACAGCTAAGCACAGCTTACAAGGTATTTATCAGACATCAAGGCGCAAGCTTTGGCTGGTCTGAGTGGGCTTCTTTAGACTTTAGCACTAATAGCACCTTTACTTACATCAAAGCGCCTGTAATTAACTTGCCTGGCATGCCTAATAGCGTAGGTGAGCAGCCTGTAATTAGCGGCGGCGCTTTTACTGTAGTACCTTCTACAGAAAGCGACACACATTCTTGCTCAGATTGGATTATTTACAACGAGGGCGGCACCGAAGAAGTTTGGAGCTCAAAAGACGATAGCTCTAACCTGACTTCTATCAAGGTGCCAAAAGGCAAGCTAAAGACTAGCACCAGCTATAAGCTAAAGGTACGTTATAAGGGCGAAAATCACGGCTATAGCGCTTATTCTGAACTCTCTTTTACTACCTTAGAAACATTTAGCCCCGTCGCAATGCCTGCTTTGAATGTAGAAAAGGACGAGGGCGGCGTATATGAAGCCCCATTATTAACAGCATCAAGCTTTGTTAATACAAGCGGAGTATCAGGCGACAATCACAGTGCTACAGACTGGAAGATTATGAAAGCCGAAGACCGTAGCGTAATTTGGTCTAGCTTAAGCGATACCCACAATAAAACCTTTATTCAGGTACCTAACAACAAGCTAGAAGTTTCAACTAGCTATATTTTTGCTGTTCGCTTCCAAGCTTTAGTGAGCGGCTGGGGCCCTTGGTATGAGATTGTTTTAACCACTCAAGAACAATTTTATGATAACAATGCACCGACTTTGTTAAATGCTAATATTGATAGAGCAGGCACTAGCTTGCGCTTTGAATTTAGCACCCCTCAGCTACATACCAGACCAGAAAAGCAAGCAGCAACCCACTTGCGTGTAAAAGTCTACAATAAGACAAATAGCGACTATGTAGACCAATTTACCACTGCTGTAGTTTCAACTGGCAACTATGAAATAACTAGAGTTAACTCTTATGAAATTAGCGATAGTGACGATATCGAATATCAAGTATTTTATAAGGGCAATAGTGAAGATAACGATGAAACACCATTATCAGCCACTAGAACCCGCCGCATCACTATCAATGAGAACATCTTAGTATTATTGGACTTTATCCAAGGCGGCCAATTTGATGCTTATATGTTCCCATCGTTTAATATTAGTTTAAACTTTGGCCCTCAGCAGTTCACCCACACTAAGACCGATTGGCAAATTAAGGACGTTTCTAACAATGTGACCGTTTGGGAATCATTGCAAGATACCAAACATCTAACCTCAATTAGATGTCCTAAGCTTTTAGAAGCCGAAACCTTCTATACGTTAAATATTAAAGCCTATGGAACCAAGTCCGAAGCCCAAGCCGAAAGCAAAACACTTACAACAGTGTTCAAAACTGGCACAGTTTCAGGCATTGGAACCCCGGGAGCTGCTGGCTTTGGTGTTGGTGTTGCCCCTGCTCACTTGTTAGAGCATTTGGGCTTAAGCGCAATGGACGGAACAACCATTCAAACAAGCCCTAATTTTGGTAACTATGTAGATAGCAACAATAATGTATACGTGTTTGTGCCTGCATTCTGCTATAGCTTTGATAAGGCTGAAATAGGCAACGAAATTGCAGCTAAATCGCCATCGGCTTTTGCAATCAAGTCTTTTGCTGAATTTAACTATAACGAAACAAAAGCTAATGAAGCAAAGTACATTTTGCACCGTGCCTTTATTGACGGCGGCGAGGCTAAAGAAGGCTTTTTCATTACTAAGTACTTGGTTAGCAAGGGCAATAAGTCAGTTAAGAACGCTATTGCTATTTCTCTTACTAGCTCAGGCACCGATGCACCTTCTAAGGATAGCGACCTAAATACCGAGTGCGAGGGTCGTGCCTATGATGCAATTACAATTGCAAAAAAGATGACCCAAAACAAGGGCACTTGCGCAAGTGGCTTCATGTACTCTGCTTTAGCTATGCTTTCATATGTGCACGGCTTACATGCAACTTCTAAAGATAATTGCGCTTGGTATGATGAAGCAGGAACTACTAATTATCCTAAAGGCTGCAATAACAATGCGCTGGGAGATACTGACGACAAAGAAATATTGTACGAATGCAGCGATACTAAAATCGCTCAAAAAGGCAATACAGGCGGCGCTAATCACTTTGAACGCACCACTCATAACGGGCAAACATGCGGCATTGCTGACTTAAACGGCCTTTTAGAAGAGGTTGCTTTAGGCGTTATTATTCACAATGCATCATCTAACGTTAGCAAGTTTTTTGTTGTAAAAGATAGTGTATCAATTACACAATTTACAAAAGACAACGTACAAAGCGATAATTCTACTTTATACGACAAGCAAAGCGCCCCGCCATCTTTATCAGTATCATCGATTAACAATGGCAACACTGTTTACTGGGGTCATGCTACTAGCAATACTTTCTTTACTAATCAAAATGGCATAAATCGTGCATACTGCGGCCTTTTCCCAGCAGTAAAGCAAACCAGTGCCATTAATGAATTTGGTAAAGATTATGCGTATGCGTACTGGAGCTCCGCTTGGCCCACTGCTCTCCTGCGCTGTGGCGGGATGTGGTCGGACACTACTAACGCTGGCGTGTTCTATCGCTACCTCAGCAGCAGCTATGACTGGGCGAGCAGCAACACCTACTGGGGCTTTCGCGCTGCGGCCTATGGCCCAGTAGCCCGAATCTAGTCTAGAGCCGCGAAAGCGGCGACCACAATCTAATTAACTTTAAATCTATCTCAAAAGCTCTTTATATATTTCTATAAGGGGCTCTTTTTTTAATTCCTACTGATCAAAAATACATGAATAATTTTAATAACTTTACATCAAACACTAATTGTGATATACAGCAACCGCAAGCACCTCAACAACAATCTTTTAGCCCTCAACCTGTCATCCCGCAAGCGCACCCAGCCTTTAACCCTTTAAAATCTCACTTTGATATGGAGCTACACAAGCTTAGAAAACAATCAGCACTGTATTTTAGGTGGGGCCCTAATTATGAGCGTCAAGGCCTCATACTAGATATTAGAAACACCATGACAGCCCTATTAAAAGAATATATTCGCTATAAGAAGAGCAAGAACAAAAATAGGCTATATGAAATTGATGCGTTAATAGAGCTGCTAAGAGTGCTTTGGTTTGATTACTATGAACTAGGCTATTTAAAAAAGCCTCCAAAGAACGGTAAACAAGAAAGCATTGCTAGAGCAATCAAAAGATATGACACTGTAAGCACCCAAATTAACAAGCTGGGCGCAATTTTAGGTGTTTATATCAAAAACCTTAAACAATAACAACAATTTTAAGTTAAAATACTAACAACGTTATATAAGCAAGCGTATGCGAACTGGAACTCCACTTGGCCCACTGCTCTCCTGCGCTGTGGCGGTATGTGGTCGAACACTACTAACGCTGGCGTGTTCTATCGCAACCTCAACAACAGCAATGACTGGACGAACAGCAACACCAACTGGGGCTTTCGCGCTGCGGCCTAATACCTAGCCAACTATGATACTAGGATAAATAGGGATTATATAACGTGTGTTAGTTATGAGTAATATTATGACTAACCAAAACAAAACGGGCGAGCTTTCTAACAATCATATTAAAGCTTGCCCAAACTACAAAGAACTCACCTCCTACAATTCCTTATACACTGGCCTATTAAGCTGCTTAGAAAATAAGCGATACCGCCGCAAGTATTATGACTTCTACATAAATCACACTTGCGAGCTAAAAGCACTCAAGAAAGCACTTGATAGCAAAACATACCAGCCGCAACCCTGTACACAGTTCACTATCTTTTGTAAGTCAGGCCAAAAACAACGCCTTATTACTGAGCCTGCTGCTATTGATAACGTATTACATCACACCATATATCGAGCTCTTTATAATGTATTTGATAAAGGCTTTATCTTTGATAGTTATGGTTGTCGTATTGGCAAAGGCACTTTAAGAGCCTCAAACAGGTGCCAGCAGTTTCTAAAGCAATCTCCTAAAGATAGCTACTATTTGCAGCTGGATATTAGAAAGTTTTACTACTCTATAGACCACGCCATATTAAGGGATTCAATAGCCCACACTATTAAAGACCCTGATATAGTCAACTTAATGATGAAACTAGTAAACCCTGATAGCAATGTAGGGCTAAATGTGGGGGCTATGCTCTCACAGCTATACGGGCTTATATACCTCAATCGATTAGACCACTATATAAAGAGAGTGCTTAAAGTTAAGCAATACGTGCGCTATGTTGACGATATGGCTTTAATTGGACTAACTAAAGAGCAGTGTTTAGAACTTAAAGACAAGATAGAGGCCTTTCTTAAGACTGAGCTCAAATTAGAGCTTAGCAAAGCAATTATACAGCCAGTAAACCATGGTATTAACTTTGTTGGCTTTCATACATGGCCAGACAAAAGACGTATTCGCAAGCTTAGCTTAAGAAACTTTAAGAAGAGCTTACGCAAGCAAAATATCTATTCCATTCAATCACATTTAGGGCACGCAAAACACACTAACAGCTACAAAAAGCTTCTTAGTTTGACACGCTCTAATTTACCTTACTTAAGCTTATTTATGTTTAAGGGAGCTTTTAAATATGATTTACTCAAATAAAAAGCTTGTTACCACTGGACGATTAGGCACAACCAAAGATTACAAGTTTGATGCTTCTTTAATTCAGCCTGTCGCTAAAACCAAGGCCAAAACCAAGGCTAAAGCAAGTGAAGAGACTGAGCAGGTCAAAGACCCTGCTACTTATTTAGGTGAAGTGGGAGGGCGCTCATATTGGTCTTTTCCTGACTTGCAAGATATGACCCAAATCGAGGCCATGCAAGATAGTGAGATTGATTTTCACAAAGAGCTAGACTTATCTAACGACATTAAGCAGGCTTTACGCACTCAAACAACTTGCATGTTTATGAAACAGCAGGCACGCAAGGAAATTGAGGCCACTGTAGGCGACCCATTAGACCAATTGGCCGTAACTGGTCAGCTTGTAGAGTTTGCTGTATTTGGCGTTTGCGCTCTTATGGCTGATAAGGCTGGACTTGTTCCTATGACTGAGGAAGCTAAGCAATCTTATGGCCAGCGTGGCGCTGCTGTAATGCAATATGCTGAGAGCGGCGAGCTTCTATTAAGAGCTTCTTTTGAATCACCTGAAAAGATGATTAAAGAAATCTTGCCTAAATACTCTGCTATGCAAAAGATTGTACGTGATAAGTACATCTTACCAGTAAAACAACTTGGACTAAATTTAAACTAAGGACAATTATATATGACAGCTATTAAGCTTTACCTGATTAACTTACTTATCGCAATTGACCAATTAGCAAATACTCTTTTTAGTGGCAATCCTGATGAAACACTTAGCAGCCGTTGCTATCGTAATAGTTTAAAATACTGGTATGCTGATTGGGCCCGCATTGTGTTAGATTTCTTGTTTAGACCTTTTGGCAAAGACCATTGTAAGACTGCTTACGAGAGTGAGCTAACACGCAAGCATAACTTTAAAACGGAGGCCGATAAAGATGTATGCCCAAAAGATGCAGCCGAATAAAGACGGCAAGGTAGGCGAGGGCGTTCATTTTGAGCGCATTCGCCGTATTACTGGCTACTTAGTAGGAACTCTGGACAGATTTAACAACGGCAAAAAGGCTGAATGTTTAGACCGTGTTAAGCACCTAAAAGTATAGCCAAAAAGTTGCAAAAGGTATAAGATTAAAAATTATAGCCCCTTAAAAATCGGGGGCTATTTTGTCCCTATCTTGTACCTAAATTTGCTAAGAATGGCTTATATATAAGCGTGCCACGCATAATAGTTAAATCTTGTAAAGAAATCATA
>NZ_JALKIM010000016.1 GCF_023050945.1 Anaerobiospirillum sp. NML120448
TGCAATGAAGTAGATCTAATGGCAGCATAGTCATAGCTCTCTACGCTATATCTACAATGGCTTGACAAAACACACTTTTTTTGTTAATTACGGCTTGAAAAGTGAATTCGTCGTCCGTACAGGTGGAAAATTTAAGAAAGAACTTACAAACTCTTTTGGAGAGTAAGTAAAATCTTGCTTTGTACAGGCCTTAATGATGACATCATCATTGATCTGTCCATTAGGCACAAACAACTCTTGATAGCACTCATTAGGCATGTCATCAATGACAGAAAGTTTTGCTAGTTTTTTACCTGCCACCTTTTGCAGCGCTTTAAACATGACAAAACATGTAGTTGCCTTATAGTAATAATTCACTATATTTTGGGTTGTGAGCTTATTGCCAGCTAATTTCTTTTCACTCAATGCCTCGCAATATAGCTTAATATCTTCATCGCTCACTAACTCTATAAGTTGATCTTTAGCGCTAGGATTGCTTTCCATACAAAAGTTGCGATAGCTGGTATTAACCTTATCGAATAATCCCAACTTAAATAAATGAGCCATAACTCTTACATGAGCCTGATACCACTTCATATAAACTACCCGCTGTTGACTTATTGAATGAATTAAATAGAACCGTAGCACTAAATCTCACTATCAAGTACTACTTTGCCTATTAAATTTCCCATCAAATACAATGCTCGTCCGTAAAAAACTAACAATTTTGTTAAAGTAAAAATGTTGTGAGATCAACAGATTAATCACTCTGTGATGAAAAAATGTTAACTCTTATGAAAGCTATTGGTGCCATTATTACCATTGTCTGATAAGCCATTAATGCAGCCACTCAAATGGATCCCACATGATTTTTCATGAAACCTATTTTGCCATATTGATTGATGCCAAGAAAGTTTTCACAACTAATAAAATCAAATCAAACCAACAGCGCCACTAGAGAAACTTTCTGAAAGTCCCTTTACTGTCCTACCCCAAGCTCCTTCCCGCCTACCTACCTGCCAGCCAGCCTAGCTGTCGCAGCGCAGATATCCTTAAGGCAGATATATTGGTAAACGAACTTTTGAACCTTTTACTAACACCTATGACGGCCAAAATACCTATACTGCCTTTTCCACACTCTAAAACCGCCTATATGAGCAGCGTTCTTTAACTTTTAACTCACTAAATCAGCTTAAGTTCCAGTGTTGTTTTTAGGGCTACATATTTATCATGTTAAATTTATGCCTTGTTAAACCCCTTGTTTATCACAAACTTAAAAAAATAAGGTCGTGATAAACTATAAGTTTTTATAGAATGTAGCCCTAAATAATTAGGGCTACATACAAATGTTCATAGAATATAATAAAATTAATGGTATTGAGTACGGTAGATTAAGGATGTCCGTGCGTAAAAGCGCAAATGTATCTCACGATGTACGTCAAGAGAGATCTCGATAAAAAATCAAAAAAAACATGCTCACTAATGAAAAATAAATAATGGCCCTGAATAATGAGCAGTTATTCAAGATAAACTCGTAGTAATAGTCAAACTCCTGCGCTATTTGACCTTAACAAACGCTGCTAAGCGTTTGTAGTGTTTTGACCTTTAGGTCAAAATACGAATCAAGTCATAATACAACCTCAAAAATAAACAATAATAATCAAAAAAATTGGGTGTGCTATGATGTATCAGCCCTCACACCAGGTGCTAAAAATAAATTAACTAGAATCCATTACATTAGTCTCAAACGATTTAAACAACTGGTTAATTAATAATCAAGCAATATTGCTTGCGCCTACACAAAACGCTATTTATAACTGCTGAATCAGCTAAGCTCTGCTCAGCTTAGCTTGAAAGCGTGACAGCAGTAACCACTAAGTAAGCTCAGTCTGTGTTTCCCAAGCGTAGGGCCTTAGTAGTGACACAGGATATAAACACATTCAAGCAAGCATGTAGTTGCCCAAATAACACTTGCTCAAAAGCCTTTTGATACTACGAATAACTCAAAAGACTCAACTATTAACAACAACCAAAATAATCAGCTTATGCACTGACTAAAACTCATAAGAAAGCATTAGAGCAAGACTATCGTGGGACTATCGACATGCGTTGCATATCGAGGCCAAAGGCGACAATCAGCGGCAGTGCAAATTACGATCTAAGTGCTAATTGCCACTAGCTAACCTAAGATTCCCTAAAGTGCAATATTTGAGATCACCTCTAGGGCGAAGGTTGTTAGGGCAAGATTCTCGTGGGGCTATCGACATGCTTTGCATGTCGAGGCCAAGGCGAAAATCAGCGGTAGTGCAAATGACGATCTAAGCATCAAATTATTCAAAACAAACCATATGTTACTTTAAAGGAAAGTACAACGCTGTAGGCGTTATAGTACTAGCCTTTCCTTTTAGCCATCATGTTCGCCATATAGGAAAGATTCCTAGACAAACATCCCGAGTTTGCTTTAACCGCAGCGTTAACCATTTCCTCAGTTGGGTTAAGTAATTGCTCACCTGCAACTTTAAATTCTCGCACTTTGTCAACAAACCTAAAACGTTCAGGATGCTTATTTTTGTAGTCCTGATAAGTCTTATTTCGTTGCTCCATAAGCTTAGCTTCATCTTCAGGAGAATCGTATCTAATGCCAGGCAAAGAATACTCAATGCCGCTATGATAATACTCATAGTTGTACTTATGAGCTACATCATCAAGAACCAGGTTAGCAGCTTCTAAAGAATAACAGTTATACAATTTGAGACCATAAAAATTCTTTAAAGTATCAAACAATGATTCAATATGAGGATTGTCATTGCTATGGTGCGGCCTACTATAAGTGAAGCCAACACCATACTCTTTAAACAAATCAACAGTTTGTTTAGCTCTCATAGGGCCACCATTGTCTGAATGTATGAACAGTCCAGACTCAGCACTAATAGAGGCTTTTTCGAAAGACTCTCTAAAAAACTCAACAGCTAAATCAGCATGCATACTTTGATAAAAGCGCCAATTGATCAACTTGCGACTATATAAATCCATAACCGCAAAAAGATAAACATCGGTATTGTTGTTGTTCATCTTAAAGGTTGAGATATCCCAAACCCAAACTTTATTCTTAGCTGAAGCTACCAGAGCTTTTCTTCTTGCACCTTCTGGAACATCAACTTTCTGTGGCTTGGATTTGCTCTTTTCCCTTCGGTTAGGATTAGATAAACCAAGATCTTTAGCATATCTTTGCCAACTACGTAAAGAACCGACAACAATATTATCATCAAGTAAGGAGTAGTAAATCTGAGAGATACTTTTTGTAGAATTCTCAGGTTTAAGAAGCTCTTCCTTTATAAACTCAACATCTTCTGCGGTAAGGGCCATAGCTGTTTGCTTATTAGTAACACTGTTGTCTGGCTTTTTACGGTCAGGACTACAGCGCAAATCAGAGCCTTCAGGATTATTGCGCCATGAATAGTATCGATAATCAGATATGCCAAGAGCTTTACAGGCTTTCTTTAAAGGCAATCCTTTTTGTGTTGCTTCCTGAATAAGCTTCACGATTTTTTGGCGATCTTGAGTTGAAACAACGTGGCCGCAACGTTCACTTATTATTGACCCAAGATCGCTTGAACTTTTTTTATTAGTTCAAGCTCGACTTCAACTTGTTGGAGTGATTTATTGGCCGCTTTAAGATCTTTGATCTCTTTCTGGCTTTCCAACTGGCGCTCTTTAAAATTCAACTTTTCACAAGCATATTGAGCCAAGGCTTTCTCATACTCACAACTTTTCTGCTTGTAGAGAGCAATCTCATTAGTTAAAGCCTTGAACTGACTGTTTTTATCTTCAAGATGAGCCTTGCTAACAACAGTCATAGTTAATTTGTACCAACTGCCAAATTTCTTTAACTCATCAATAGATAGCTGACGCTGTCTACAGAAAATAGCGGTTGCCTCAGAATCAAAACCTGATATCTGACAGTAATTGTAAAAGCTGTAAGCCTCCTCGATATCTTTAGTGTTTAAAGGTAGAGGAGCTGGCTCGTTAATACTGCCTCTAATCAGAATTGCACGAACTGAAGTATAAGGAAGACTTAGTTTTTCAGCAATTGCTGGTACAGAAAGACCGCTCTTATGTAAGTCCACAATTTGCTGAATTGTTTCAGGGGTGTAATTTCGCTTCTTACCCATAATGATAACTACCTTAAAGAAAGAGCATGTATTTTAACCGATGCTTCTTAAAAGATGTCGCAGCTAACGTCTATATTTATATTATGGCGTATAATGCCTTAGGTCGTGTTATAGATAAGAATAGACTGATATTTAAATCACGCAAGTATGGTACATATCAGTATGACATATCTACAGGTAAAAGGATGTCTCCTTCTGAGGACTTATCTATAACAGTAACTCGCAAGAATGCTAAAGAGAAACTTATAGTTTGTCACAACCTTATTTTTTTAAGTTTGTGATAAACAAGGGGTTTAACAAGGTATAAATTTAACATGATAAATATGTAGCCCTAAAAACAACACGGGAACTCAAGATCAGGCTATCACTTATTTTGGCAGGCAAGCCTACACAACAAAAACATAATTAAGCCTAAAATGGGCATACTTCTAATCCATTAAATCAAAAAAGCTTAGACCTTTTTAAGATCTAAGCTTTTGGATATTAACCTACATGGTCATTTAGCTCTTTGCAGTGCTCTATTTTGCACTAGTGCTTGAACTTGCTCTGCTAGTAGTAGTAGTAGTTGTTGTTGTTGTTGCCCCAGCTGTAGCTGTCTTCTTGGCTCTGGTAGCCTGTTTCTTTGGCTTGGTTTGAGCGTCCTTAGCAGCCTCAATAGCCTCGTCAGCTTTAGCCTCAGTTGAAGCTGTAGCAGCTAGATTTTTAGCTCTACCTTTAGTAGTAGTGGCCTTAGTTGCATTTTTAGCTTTTGGCTTAGACTTAATCTCGGTTGTATCATCAACGACATCAGCCTGCTGCGCATTCTTTGCCTTAGCACGAGTGGCCTTAGACTTAGCTTTAGGCTTTGGCTCGGCTTCGATAACCGCATCGGCACAAGCATCGCCTTCAGAAGACTCTAAGGCAATTGCCTTTATGGCTTTGCTCTTAGTGGTGGCAGACTTGCTCTTTGAGGCAGCCTTGGCTTTTGGTTTGCCATTAGTGGTAGAAGAAGAGGAATCAACAAATTCCGTTGCAATTTTTTGACTTTCCAGATTTAAAAATTGATGCAATTCCTCATCATCAAGTAAGCGCATGTTATCCATTATTAAATGGATAATGCGAATATTAGTTTTAGTGAGGCCTTTTTCATGAGGTCTACGACGTGAAAAAGCAAAGAAAAAGAATTCTTCCTCTGCCTCTCCATAGTATGCATTATCTTCTGATTTAATAATAGAAAAAACTTCTTCTCCAAAATAATAATCAACAACATCCAATTGATTATGTGATAAGCGCTCACCACATAATGCCATTATAAAGTTATTGTAATTGGCGGTATAAGAGACATAGTCATCTTCATTAAAATAAGGAATTTCCATATGGTTAGGAGTGCCAAGATTTTCAAAAAATTTGACATCTAGGCATTGAAGAACTTTAGGGGTATCCTCTAACAGATCCTTATACAATTTAAGAAATCTTGCAATCCCACAATAATTCATTATTGAACCTAACTCTGAGTCTAAGTTCTTATATTTAAGACACAGACTTTCTAACATAGTAAACAGGTCAACTATCTCAGAAAGATATGACTTGTATTCGAAACGTTCACTGAGCAACACATTGCCCTGCCAAATTAGTGCATCTAAATTACGAATTTTTGCAAGATTAGAACTCAAGAACTTAGCTAACTTGAACACCATGTTGTAGGTAGTATTCAAACAGTCTTGGTACTCTTCAACTTGCTTCACTCTAGTAAAATACAACACCGTCCTTACAAAATACTTGACTAACGCAATCAAATCGTATTTTAGGGTTAGGGAGTAAGGCTTAAGCATTAAATTCAAAATGCTATTAACAAAGAAAGGGTTACTACAAATGTGCTTATTTATAGCTTGCTCATTAGCATAGGTTTGCAAAAACCGCTTATATGCAATAATGACAACATAATTGAAATTTCTTAGTAGCGAGTTCCTATTAAAAATCAAACACAAATTGTGTAAAGATTGGACAAAATCTTCTTTAGTGGCTAAATTGATATATGGAATAGCACATTTGATAAAGCTGTACATATCTTTAGCCGATACAGCCAAAAATGTTTCATGCACACACTTATAGAAATTTCGTGTTAACTCACTCTCTGCCATACCATCATCAGTCAGATCGTTTTTTACTGAGTCAGCAACTTTTAACTTTAATTCCTCAGGGACATTCTCTAAGTCCATTAACGCATATTGACTTAAAACCATAATAGGAATCGAACATACATTGTTTATGCTATTAACTACTAGCGACTTACTAGCAATAAAAGTTTTGAATGTTTTAGAGATAAAGTTGTCTATCTCAGTTGTTTTATTTGCCAACTCTTTGCTAATTTGACAAATCTCATTGCAAGCTTGTATGAAGCTAATACAGCTCTTATTAAGGAGTAGCTGCTCTGCTTTGGTAAGAGATGGTCTATTGCTTGAAGCATGACCTGTAGCAAGGCTATCAGCAAGCTCTTGATCGTATTTATTAGTCTTGCGCAACATGTTGGCCATATAGCCATCTTCATAGAGAAGATGAATGTCGCCTTGCAAGTCTAAAATTAATAATAAATGATCAAAGCAAGCTTGATGACACTCAATCAATGCTTGGAAAGTCTCATCCTTTAACAACTTCTCATAAGTAGGATAAAGATTTTTGACTACATACTTTTCTAAATAAGATAAGTCAAAAGCAAATCTCACCTTAGGGTCTGACATCAGCTTAGTATTAGCATTACAAATTGACTTTAAGTAAAAATCATTGTAGTGCTCTACTAGGTTAGATACTACACAGAACATGTCAAAGTAAACATTAAGCTTTCTACTAAAGACTATTGGCTGAGGATTATTAATTACCTCATAAGCTAGCAGTTCATGGACATCTGATAGCTTATACAAATCACGTTGAAGCCAACTTGGGGCACCACAATCATCTATATCAAAGACAGATTCTTCTTTAATTGGATAAGGCAATGTTGGTGTAGCATAATTAAGGCTTGGGCCATAAGACATGACAGAACTAACAATGTCTGCAAAATTTACAGAACGAGGATGGCTCAATTTTGTATTCTTATATGATGGTGAAAAATGCGCACAAACCTCATAAATATTTGTTGGCAGGGATTCTACAACAACGTTAATAATCTCTTTATCATAAGAGATAGGTTCAGCAAGACCCTTAATTAGATTCAGATCAAGACCAAGTAAGTTACTAACATTGGTAAACAATTTAACTTGCAAATAAGAAAGCTGCATAAAAGGCTCATAGAGATTGAAATAGTAGTACTCAACCTCCCAACTATTATCCTTGTTAGTACAATGATAATTAGGCTTTAAGCGAGTAAACAAATCGCAAAAATAGCAAATATATTGATATAAGGCATTATTGCGCACAACATAAGCCTTAACTAAGGTATTAATGTAGCTAAATTGGCCATTACTCTTAAGAAGCTCTGTTCGTGCTGACTCAAAATCACTGCAAGCTAATACAGCATTGTCATGCAAGCGCACTAGATCATCGCTATTAACAAGCTCTAAAGCCTTATAATTAGACCGCAAATCATCACATCTAAAGCAATTAAACAGATACTGACGGCGCTGGGCAACTAGCAATAAATTCATGCCTAAAAGATCAATAACTTTTAGTAAACCAAAACCTGAATCTAGATTGCTATCGATATTAAAATAATTAATCTTTTTAGAGGTTAAAGTACTCTTAGGTACTGAGCTTTGGGCTTTATTTCCAGCATTGACCGATATGGATTGTCCATAATATGATTCTGCAATGGTATCTTGCGCTAGTTCACTGGTAAAAATAAGTTTTTCATCATCAAAACTATCAAAATCAGTTAGCCTAGAGAGGATAAAATTATTTTTAATTAGGTAAGACTTAAGGTTAAAACGTATGAAAATACCTACAAAGCCTTTAGGTGAGCCATTAAAAGCTTGCTTTTTAACAGCATTAGCAAGGACATCACTTTTAAGTTCCCCATTAGGCTCAAATAATACTTGGTAGCAACAAGCAGGCATCTCCTCGATAGCAGCTACGTAGTGTAATTTAATACCATCAACATCTTGCAGTGCTTTAAACATAGCAAAACCAGCAACTGCCTTATAGTAATAAGTCACAATAGTGTTGGTTTTAAGAACATTTTTAGCTAACTTTTCGGCATTCAAGGCATCGCAATAGAGTTTAACATCACCCTTAACCACTAAATTCAAAAACTCCTCATAAGCACTTGGAGTTCCTTCAAGACAATACTTGCGATAGCAGGCATTAACCTCATCGAATAAACCCAACTCAAACAAACGTGACATTACTCTTAAATGAGCCTGATACCACTTCATAAAAACTACCTGCAGCTTACTTGTTAACTGAAATAATTAAAGAGCATAAAGGCACAAAATCTTATTGCCGTGACCGACTTGGCATCCCTATGCTCCATCAAAGACTATGCTTTTAGCCAAATACCTAACTATTTTGCCATATTGGTTAATGCCTAGAAAGCTTTCACAACTATTTAAATCAATATCCCAATAATAGCTACTTTCTGAAAGTTCTTTTACTGTCCTACCACAAGCTCCAGTCAGCCTGCCTCAGGGCATATATTTACAAGGCTGATATAGTGGTAAACGAACTTTTGAACCTTTTACTAGCACATATGATGGCCAAAATACCTATACTGTCTCCTCCATACTCTAAAACCGCCTATATGAGCAGCGTTCTTTAACTTTTAGCTCACTAAATCAGGCTATCACTTATTTTGGCAGGCAAGCCTACACAACAAAAAACATAATTAAGCCTAAAATGGGCATACTTCTAATCCCTTACATCAAAAAAGCTTAGACCTTATCAAGATCTAAGCTTTTTAATACTAACCTACAAAGTTATTTAGCTCTTAGCTGGGCTCTTTTTAGCACGAGTGCTAGAACTTGTTTTGCTAGTAGCACGTGCTGTAGCAGCCTTTTTCTTTGGCTTAGCCTCAGTAACCTCGGCAGAGTCAGCTGTCGCAGTAGCTTCGTTAGCGCTTGTGGTGGCTACCTTTTTAGCCTTACTTTTAGTAGCGGTGGCCTTAGTGGTGATCTTAGCCTTAGTTTTTTTCTCAGAAGCTTCTTCGTCCTTTTGGGCCTTAGAGCGAGTGGTCTTAGCTTTAGCTTTAGCTTTAGGCTCGGCCTTAGTCTCAGCCTCAATAGCATCAAGAGGCTCACTAATTACATCGGCTGCGGCTGCGGCTGCGTCTTTAGTGGCTGCCTTTTGGGCTTTGCTCTTGGCAGATACTGTAGCTTTGCTCTTAGTGGTGGCAGTCTTGATCTTGGCTGTGGTGGCCTTAGCCTTAGCTTTGGCTTTTGCCTTAGCTGTAGAGCTAGAGGTTGAGGAGTCAACAATTTGTGTTGCAATTTTCTGGCTTTCGAGATTTAAAAGCTGATGCAACTCCACATCATCGAGCTGACGCATTTTTTCCATTACTAAATTAACCATGCGCATATTGGTTTTAGTAAGAGCTTTTTCACGAGGCCCACGACGGAAATATCTGGAGAAGAAGAAGTCATCATCTTCATCTTCATAAAACGATTCATCCTCATCTCTTACAAAGAAAGCAAGTTCTTCACCAAAGAAATGATTAACCACGGACAATTGAGGTTTCGTTAAGCGCTCGCCAGCAGACTCCA
Organism: Anaerobiospirillum sp. NML120448; assembly: GCF_023050945.1. Taxonomy (GTDB): domain Bacteria; phylum Pseudomonadota; class Gammaproteobacteria; order Enterobacterales; family Succinivibrionaceae; genus Anaerobiospirillum. Next base: position 9,821 of record NZ_JALKIM010000016.1, read on the forward strand.
CAACATGGTTAAGATAATCCTGATTAATAGAAATGTACTTTTGCTCATCAAAATAAGGCCAAAAATAAGCTGAGCTTGTGCCCAGATTTTTAAAGTAACTTACATCAATGCACTGGAGAACTTTTGGGGTATTATCTAGCAGATCTTGATAAAGTGTAATCCATCTTGCAATATTGATAGCGCTATTGAAGTCCTTTAAACCACTGTAGTTGAGCATAAGCTTGGAGAATAGATGTTGCAACATAGACAAAACGTCAATGATCTCTGACATATACTCCTTGTATTCAAACTGCTCACTCAACATTGCATTATTTTGCTCAGCCATTGATTTTAAATTCTGAACTTTAGCTATATTATTATTGCAGACTTGAAACAATTTGTGCACCATGTTGTAGACAGTATTCAAATACTCCTCGTGCTCATCAACTTGCTTTATTCTGGTAAAAGCCAACACCTGGTGTACAAAGTCCTTTACTAGCGCAAGCATAGTATATTGTATGCACCCAGATAAACGAGCAAGCATCATAGACAAAGCACTATTAACAAAAAGCATGTTTTGACTGATTTGCTTTAGAATGGCTTCATTATAGTTGTGGCTTTGTAATAAACGCTTAGCGGCAACCATGACAATATAGCTAGTATTACTAAAAATACATTGCTCGCCACCCATCACAATCACACCTTGCAAAGATTTGGCAAAGTCTTGCTTAGTTTCTATATAGGAATAAGGAACGATCAATTTGAGCTGGCTATTAAGGTCTTTGGATATCATGACCAATATGGTTTCATACAAACATTTATAGAAACTTTGAGCAGCTTCATTCGATGAGATATCAAACAAAGATCTAAGATTGCTAACCTTATTGGATAGTTCATTATCTGATGAAAAGCCAACGCTTTGCTTTAAATCCTCAGGGACATTATCTAAGTTGAGCATTAGGTATTGGCTCAAAGCTCTAAGCGGCACTAAGTACAAATTATAGATCGTGCTAAAAAATTGAGTTTTTGTGGCAATGAATTGGCCATTTTTCTCATTTAAGAAATTATCAAACTCAGAATTTTTGTTAGCTAACTCTTTGTTAATTTGGCATAGCTTATGACATTCTTGGAGGTAGCTAATGCAGGTCTTGTTAAGTAGTATTTGCTCAGCTTTGCTTAGAGTTGGCTTATCGCTTGTAGCATGGCCACTTTCAAGGCTATCGGCAAACTCTTGATCGTAATTGTTAGTCTTACGCAACAAGTTAGCTGTATAGCCATCCTCATAGAGAAGGTGACTTTCGCCTTGCAAGTCAAGTATTAAAACCAACTTATCAAAGCAAGCCTTATGAGTCTCAATTAATTGACTAAAATCGTCATCTTTTAACAGCTTTTCATAGCTAGGATATAGAGTTTTTTCCCAATCGACACCGCAATTAGATAAATCAAAAGCCACGCGTAACTTGATATTTGAAGTTAATTCGCTTGAAAGGAGAAACAAGTTTTTAAAGTAAAGATTATTAAAGAGCTCTACCATGACAGACATAAAGCTAAACATATCGAAATAGCCATTAAGCTTTCTGCTAAACTTTATTGGCTTAGGATCATTAATTACATCATAGGCGAGCTTTTCATGAACCTGAGCGATATTCTTATTATCCGACTCAACCAAGCTTGGATCCCCATCATCATCTATATTGTATGGAGAGTTGACTTTAATAGGATAAGGCAATGTTGGAGTTGCTTTATTAAGGTCAGAACCATAAGAGAGACAAGCATTTACAATGTCTTGAAAATTAACCACACTTGGATGGCTTAGCTGCGCATTCTTAAATGATGGTGCAAAACTAGCACAAACGTCATACATACTTGTTCGGAGCAAGTCTATAATATTGCCCATAATCTCTTGGTCAAAAGAGACTAGCTCAGTTCTTCCCTTAATAAGACTAACATCAATAGCCAGCAAATCATTGACATTGTTCAATAACTTATATTGCAATTGAGAAAACTGCTTAAATGGCTCATATAAATTATAGTAATAGAAACTTACCGCCCAAGAAGAATCTTCGTTAGTACAACTTGTGTTTGGAGCCAAGTCTTCAAACAAATCACAAAAATAGCAAAGATATTGATACAAGGCATCAATGCAAGCAACATAGCTCTTAACAACTTCAATAACATCAACAACTTTGCCATCGTTGCTAATGATACTCTTTTTAAGTGCATCAAAAACACCACAGGCTACTACAGCCTTGTTGTGCAGGCTCACAATATCATCGCTCTTAACGTGCTCTAAAGCCTTATAATTAGAGCGCAAATCATCCCTGCGATAGCAATCAAACAAATACTTTCGGCGCTGAGCAACCAACAATAAATGCATACCTAAGAGGTCAAAAACTCTTAGCATGCCAAATCCTGAATCTAGCTTGCTATCGATATGAAAATAATTGACCTCTTTGGCAGTTGAATTCTTGCTTGCTAAAATTCTTGGTTTTTTCTGTTTAGACTCTGCCTTTATTAATTCCTCCACCATGCTTCTTGAAATTGTAATTTGCAACTTACTTTGGCCCATGCTAAAGAAGAAAGGGCCCTTATCATTAGGAGCCAACGAAGGCAGAGCAAAAGCATTGCTTGTAATATATGAGACAATATCGAACTTTACAAAAACACCTACAAAGTCTTTAGGTGAGCTCTTAAAAGTTTGCGACTTAACAGCTTGCATTAAGACATCATTTTTAAGCTCTCCATTTGGCTCAAATAGCACCTTGTAATACATGTTTGGCATCTCATCTGATGCATAAATGCGGTCAAAATCACTTACAGAGACCTTTTGCAGTGCTTTAAACATGGCAAAACAAGCAGTTGCCTTAAAGTAGTAAGTCATTATATTGCTTGTAGTAAGCACGTTTTTAGCTAACTTTTTAGCACTCAATGCCTCGCAATAGAGTTTTATATCATCGTTGATCACTAAAGCCAAAAGCTGCTCATAAGCATCTTTAGTTTCTTCAAGACAATACTTGCGATAGCAGGAATTAACTTCATCGAAAATTCCCAACTCAAACAATTGCGACATAACTCTTAAATGAGCCTGATACCACTTCATAAAAACTACCTGCTTTTCCTTATTGAACTAATTACCAAGCGCAAAGCCACAAGGGCACAAGGGCACATACGACTTTGCAAAGTACTACTAATATGAGCCAAGCGCTCCAAGAGTAAGACTTTACTACCAAACTTACGCCTCATAGCCTATTGCATCATAATTACTAATGTTTTAGCAATCCATTATATTACAAAGATGTCGTTCACCCAGACATAGGGGAGACAATTGGTTATTTATCAAAATATTCGTAGCTTTAGTGGATAAGCAACCACAATCCTCTATAAATGACCTCCAAGAGGCAAGCAAAGTTGCTTATTTAACGTAAATATTTGATTGTCTCCCCTATGTATGTTCACAAGTTAAACTATGTTAGCCATGTACCAACTAATCAAAGCTCTTCTTATTAGCAATTTGCCTTGTAAGCTTATTTGCCCAGGGATTGAATGCTAGTACTAGATTTCAAAAGTTCGTCACCCCCATGAAATGATGATTAAAGCTATTAAATTCTAGGTTTTGTAGCCTTAGAACAGGGGGCAAAATTTTTGAAACCCAGTACTAGAGAGATTTCTTTTAATGGTTTTGCTCTTAGATGGATTGATGGAAAGTTGTAAAGAAGTGGTAGCTCATCTTATGAGCCTTGGTAAGCCGTGATTGTAGGATTTGTTTTGGGAGGAAAAACGTAAGGAAGTTAGGAGGTTAGAGCTTTAGGGCTAGGCCTGAGCGCTGCCTAGCCTTGGAAAATGGATGACTGAGGATATTAGGTTAGATGGCTGATGCGTGTGATGGCTCTATAATGGCTTGAGCCTTGGTCTTCTTACCTTCAAGTAAGATTTTTCTGGTAATAAAGTTAAATACCATAACCACAAAAGTAGCTACTAACTTACCAATGATATAACTAATAGCAAGCACCTCTACACTAAAGTACATAATGCCGTTGTTAATCAAGAGGCCACATACTGATAGGGCCATAAAGATAACTAATTGAATAGCACTCTTAGTTTTAGTTTTCTTAGTATTCTTATGAGCGGTAAATACCCAAGCTATACTGAGTAAATAGTTAACAATCACCGATACAATAAAGGAAATAGTAGCTGAGGTGAGATAATTAAGTCCTACTTTTTCAGTAAGTAAGAGTAATAAGCCAAAATCAATAACAAAGGCTAAGCCACCTACTAGAGCAAAGCGCATAATTTGCTGTAAAAGCTTGTTGTGCATTAGAGTATCGAGCATTTGTCCCTCTTGCCTGTGGCAAAGTAATAATTGTCCCAACAAAAGCCGTGCTATCAACCTAAAGCTATAAGTTAACTCTTGTTAAGATAAAGCCCATATAATAGCACTTTTCTCTAGCATAATCTCTTTTTCTTAGCAAAAAGACAGCAAAGAGCCCTCACCTTTTTCAATTAGCAAACAGCCTCCATACCACTCAGGCTAATCTGGCTATTCAGGCCATATAAGCCATACAGGCAAGTCAGGCTAATCTGGCAATCCAGGTTAGCAATTAATGCCAGGAACCCCCAAAGCAATAAAAGCTACCATGCAGCAAAACTATATCCTACCAACCTAACCTCCTGCCAACAGCCCTATAGCTCCCTATAACCATATAACCTCACCAAGCTTCCAGCTTCCTTTAGTGCTTACGTGCTTGCCAAATTGTATGCTTGATAATTTACCTCAAGCTTGATAGGTCTTTTAATAGTTTCATTGCTAAACTTCTGAACCTGACCTATCAATCACCATAGTGTCTGCCACACTCACAGAGCCGTAAAAGGCTGAGAGCTTGCCCAGCTCTTGCTTTTGCTCTTGCTCTTGCATTTGGTTTTACCTTGAAGGCCTGAGAGAGCCAGAGTAGCAAAACGCAAGGTTCTGCCTTGCTCATGCTTTGAAGTGCAAGCTTGTGCGCTTGCAGGTAAGCTTGAGAAGCTTTAGTTATCTGTACTTAAGCAGTACGATTAACTTAGCATCTTTACCTTTAGGGGGTATAGCTGTAGCTTGTTGGTTAATCATCTTAACTAAGTTTTGTTTAGGGCTGGGGCGATGGGTTTTAGTTGGAGAGTTAGGGGATCTTTTGCGTTAGATAAAATGATGGGGTTGAGCTTGCTGAGCTTTATTTTTGCGTCTTTATTGTGAAATTATGGTAAGTTAGAACACTAAATTATTGTTTACAAGATTTTCCAAGGATTAGAAAAGTGGCTACACGCTCTCTTTTGACCAAAAACTTTGCCCCTATCGCACCCGACAACACTGCTCCTAGCTCACATAGTAATAATGATTCTAGTGAGCAAGAGAGCCTGCAAATTAGTGTAGCCCCTTATGATGTGCTTGACCGTATTTTGTGGGATGATGATGATGAGCAATTTATGAGGGTTCGAGGGGAGAAGTACAGCAATAGCTTTTGTGCCCACGAGCGTGCTCAGCTATCCAATACTTTTCTTGATAGTAAGTTTAGTAATGTTTTGTACTATACCGCTGTATGCATTGAAGCTAATAAGATCTTAGAGCAAAACCATGAGCTTGAACGCTTGCCTGTGGCGGCTGATTCTGCCTTGAAAATGTACCAAGCTATTCCCAAGAACAGTTTAGCTATTGGTCAAAAGATCCTAAAAGACTCTAAATTTACCTTCAATAATCTAGTGACTTTAGGCAATGCCTTTAAAGATAAAGGCGAGGCCTACAATATTCCTATTGTTAACTACAACTACTTATGCACTATTATCTTGGGTGCCTATGCTCTATTTCATGAGGGTAAGTTGCTTAACAACAAGGGACAATTCTTATTTGATTGTATTTACAAGTTTCATGATTTAGAGAGCATGTTTCTTAAAGTTGCTCCCTACTATCGCCACTCTTTTGGCTTTTGTCTGCTCAAAGGTCTCTGGCATTACATGGAAGGTCATGATGCCTTAGCTTTGCACTATTTACGCTATAGCCAATATTTTTACCAAGTAGTAATCCCCGCCTCTGAGAATATCGATCGTAATCATTGTCAAAATCGCAAAGGCAGCTCTCTTGAGGTGGCTTATGACACTCCTCAATGGCTCGGTATTCCTGGTAATAGGTTTAAAGCCTTATATGAACTTTCTTTTAACCTCTATCATGAGTGCCTTAGTAGTTATGCTACAGGTACAGGGTTGACTTATGATAGCGCCACTATTATTGCCGAATATGAAAGCCAAGTCCTAAGTGCCATAAAAAACTGCATTAAATCTCGCTCTAAGGCTACCAATCTTTACGTAAAAGACAATAACCCTGTGAGAGATCCCGCCACTATTGTCGCCCTGCAAAAGGCGCTTAATGATTGGTGCTCTTATTTTGCTTTTGGCGCATCTTTAGAGTTAGGCTCTTTAGACCCAAGCAGTTTTGAGGGCATTATTAGTACAGGCGCTCTTAAAAAGCCGCTTGATGTTTATTTACGTCCGCAAAAAGGCAGCTTTGATGCTTACCAATACTCATTTAGCGTGCGCTCTAGCTTAGGTTTATTAAAGCTTTTGGCCACTAAATTTAGCGCTATTATCAATACCAAGCTCAAAGACAATCTAACTTGTCATTTTGACCCTAATGATTTTGTTGATCCACAACAACAAGCTGAGTTTAGTCCCTTAACAATTTCAAAAGCTCATAATACAGCCATTAAGAGTCAGCTTGCCATCCAAGCTGAGCGTATTGGTCATACTAGCGATTTTCAAGACATACTGCTTACCAATGCTCTTAACTATGGCTATGAGCGCTTTGCTTTGGGCCGCAAGCTTAAGCATAGTGAAGATTTACCAGACTATTGCTCTGATGAGCAAATTGCTTATTTGTTTAAGCACACCTTAGTAAATGATTTTATCCGCTATCAGTGTTCTAGCCCTAATGCCATGATTGGTTATGAAGGTATTACCGAGCCTATAGAAGAGGCTCTTCACAAGAGCCATATTAGCGTTAAAGAGTTTAGCTTTACTAATGCCTTGCGCTTTAACCGCTGCCAAAATTATTTAAATTGCCAGCGCTTAATTCCTACTTTGGACATTGAGTATATAAACTCATTTTTATTTTTAAAGGAAAATGTTCAAGATCTCCAACCTTTTAAGCTCAACTGTGCCCAGCGCTCAGGTGTAGGTCTCTTTTATTTAGCCCTCCACAGTAAGCTTATTAGCGCCTGGGACTGCAAATTAGCCAACGAGCTCATTGTTAAGCCTTTAAATGAATTGCTCCAAGGCACCCTTACCAGCTCTAGTCCTACCCAATTAAATGCGCTAGCCCAAAAACGCCATCGCACTTTAAAAAAGCTCCTGCCTGCCGCCTTAGCAGCATCCTCAGCAGCCTCCGCTGCTACAGCAGCACCCGATGCTATTGCCTCTGTGGCTATGACCCCTAATACAGCTAATAGCCAAGGTCAGAGCCAGGCACAGCAGGAAATTGGTAAGCTAGAACAGAGCCAAACTTTAGCTAATAATGAGGATAACGGCTATAGAGAGTTATGGGCCTTTAACTACGGCTCTATGCCACAGCGTAACAACAGCTTTAGTAAAGAGCCTTTTGCGTTAGGTCAGCTCAATGGCAGTCATGATCAAGCTGCTAGCATTATTGGTATTAGTGAAAATAGTAAAGATCATCTCTTATGCTTAGATCTTTTAGTATTTAACTATAATGATATGGTTGAGCTCATTAAGCTTTTCTTAAAAGATGCCTATCAAGATCTCAAGTTAGATCTTGCCTTTATCCAGGCTTATTATGCAGGTTGTGCCCCTACTTTCTTAATTTATACCAAGGACGACCTTAACCCTAATGAGCAAACTCACTTAATTGTAAAGGCCAGTGATGTTTCTTTAGAAGCCAAGCTCGAGCCATCAGTGCAAGAAAGTACCCCAAGTGCCAACAATACTAAGAGCACCACCCGCTTAAGCTTACGCACCAAGGCAAACACCAGCACCAAAGAGCAAAGCACCACCTCAAGGGCCAACTTAAGCTCTGATATTGGCACCAGCCCTGTAGCGGCCACTGGCCTAGGCTCAGGCAAAGGCTCAGTCAAAGACGCAAGTTTAGGCGCAGGCCCTGACCATAGTGCAGGCCCTGACTTGAAGGTAGACTCTAGCGTAGATACTGAACCTGCCTCGGCCACTGCTAAAACAAGGTTAAGCTTGAAGCGTAAAACTAAGGATAATAGCACTGCTACTGCACAGACCTCCTTACCAGAGAAGTCTGATGTCTTTGACGATGATTTCTTTAAGAACTTTGAGCCAATAGTGGCTGATACTGCTAGTGATGATAGTGGGGATGACAGTTCCTTTAACTTTGATCTAGGGGCTATGCTCAAAGAAATGAACTCTAAGGATGAGCATTAATGATTAGTCCTTGCCTTGAGAGCTAAGGCTTGTGCTCAGGATCTGGCTATAGCAATGGCGATAGCCTGATAGGCAGTGGGGTCAGAGCTTAATTTTTTTCTTACTATGTTTGTGCTAATTTATTGTAAGTACAATAAGTACAGAGGCTTTAATCTATGCGCCCAGCAAGTCTCAATTTGGTATTGCTGGGCCATACCAAATACCAAATTACTAGCCTTGCTTCTTAGCTTCATACCCTATCTTATTGGTAAGAGCGAATAATATACTTTTACTAGTGCGTAGTTGCCATATGGAGTTTGTAAGTGGCTTTTTTATTTGAGTACTCATGCTTAAAGTTTAGTACAGGATTTAATTAGGCTATGGCGATTAAACTTTTCCCAAAGTTGCTCTTAATTACCAGTTTTACTATGTTTAGCAGTGCTCTGATAGCGCCAAGTTACGCTGATAGTGAGCTTGATTTTAGCCATAGTAAAGCAGCTGATGAGATCTATAATTACGAGCAATATTTGTATGATCCAAAGGCCCATAAGAGCGAAGATCTCTATACTGATGGTTACGCCTCAGGTGGTAATGGCTATAATCAAAACAATTTTGACTATGGCCGTGATCGCTATTATGGTCAAGAGCGCCCTTATCCTAATCGTCCTTTGTGTCCTTATAATGATGGCAAGGGCCACCATAGACCACACCCTAATTGTCCTGAATTTGCCAATGGTGGCGAGTATCCTGACTACGCCGATCCAAATTACCCTAATTATGGCCACCACCCAAGACCACCACGTCCGCCACGACCACCTGTAATACCACCAGGTGCTAATCCTGATTATTCTCCTGGGCCTAATCCTAATTTTGCACGCTCCATTAGAGCATGTATAGCATATGAGCGCCCTGATGGCACTTATAGCAAGGATGTTCCAATTACTGTTGATTTACTCGATGGTCTAGTACTGGCTAACCAGTATCGCCTGTATGTTAATGGTGGTATTAATGACTTATTTGTAGTGTTTAACACTCAAAACCATCGCTACCCAACTATTTTGCCTTTAAATCACAGAAAAAGCCTAAGCACAGCAGCTACAGTGCTTACTGACTTACAAGGTCAAAATTGGCGTATCAGCCGCACCTGGAAGCGCTGCTCGAATTAATCTCCTTAATCTCCTTAATCTCAAGGCTAGTGGTTAAATTGAAAACCCATTGCACATAAACAGATTGATTTGGTAGTATGCAGGGCATGAATAATAACAAAAATTTTTGCCCTGCAACTGCCAAAATTGTACAGCAATTCAGGGAGTCTATTAATAGTCAATTCATCGATAAATGTAGTCAAGCTATATCTCGTGAAAATACTTCGTATTGGATCAAACGGTGTCTTGTTGTTGTTAACGCTATGACCTGTAATTCTGTAAAAGAAATTGCAGAAAGTGCCTTTTTATCTACTAAAAGTGTAAGAACAGTCCTTAAAGCTATCATTGGTGGAGATTTTGATGTTATTTTGCGAACAAATTTAGGTGGTCGTAAAAAGAAGGAATGCTCTGCTGAGACATATCATTTGATTGATGCTTTGTTTGGTCTTCGTCCTGATGACTTAGTAAATGCTGGCTTTTTCCATAATTGTGAGTTTGAAAATAGTTTGAAAGGCAGGCAGACATGGACTATCGCTTTGTTAGCTAAAGCAGCTTGTACAACTTATTATTTCATGCAAAAGTGGCTAAAAAACAACAATATTAAGCTTACAGAAAAGAGTTCCTACTGTGTAAGTGATGATGCTCTTTATACTGCAAAAATGCGATATATTGATTATTGTTATAAGCAGGCTGAGGATGATGGCTATATAGTTTTATGTTTTGATGAAAAGCCAACCATTGCAATTCATCATATCGATAGCCATTTAAATGATGGTGGATATGTATGTCCAAGCTCACGTTATGAAAGGCTTGGCACAACAAATTTACTTGCTCTTTTGCGTCCCGCAACAGGACAGGTTATTGCTGAGCTTAGTGATAAAAAGACCGCACAAGATATTATGGACTTCATATCTAAGTCTATTAGTCGACCTGAGTTTGCTGGCCGCAAGATTATTATAATAATGGACAATTTATCTGTTCATAGAAAGGCAGAAGTTGATTTGCTTAATAAATATGAAAATTTGACCATCACTTATACACCAACTAACGCTAGTTGGGCTAATTTAGTTGAATGTTTCTTCTCGGTCTTTAATAAGCAATTCCTTTCAAGATCTAATGGATGGACAAGTCGCACTGAATTTATCAATGATGCTTATAGTTACATTAATGGTTACAACGAAAGAGCTAATCCATACAATTGGAGTTACGATTTTGCAAGAGATCTAAATCAGCGTTCCCAGAGACAGGCAAACATAACAAATACTGTAGATGTTCCTGATTTTGAAACACCTATTCGTACTGCATTAAACCCTCAACTTCAGGCTGCTTTGAATAATGAAATACATAAGTTTCCTCAAGAAAATGAGGTTAATGTAGATCAAGCTGAGACTTCTTGTATTAATAAAGAACAGGATGACTCCTCTTCAAAACATTTACCTCATGCTATTCCTCATTTAGTAAAAAATGATTATGGCATATCCAATGAGCAAGCAAATCAGGAAGAGGTGGATAAAATCCCTTGTCAACCTGTTAACTCTCGTGTGATTGATTCTGTCCCTAAAAAGCCACGTAAGCCAAAACCAATCTCTGAAAGTAAGCTTGAGCAAAACATTGATAAGTTAAAATCTTTATTGAAAAAAAGAACAGAACTTCATAAAGAAAACAATTCAATCAAAAATGTTCTGAGCAAATTGAAAAGTAGCGAAGATACTGCCAAAATTCAGAAACTAAACGCTCTTATAGGTCTTAATTCTGATAGGATTTGCAGTATCCGAAAGGAAATTGTAAACCTGATTAACAAGGTTAGAGCACTTCGAAAAGAGTGGTCTAATAAGCTCGCTGAGCAAAAAAAGATAGCTCAAGAGTTTTCTAATAAGTTATATGATAGGCTTGATGATGCAATGCGTGCATGTACTCGTATTCCGTCTTCGTTCTATAGAAACAAAGACGCAAATCAAATTAGCCAATAAGCTGTACTGTTAGCATACGCTTACTGGCTAATTTGGTTAGTGTTTTATGTGCAATGGGTTTTCAATTTAACCACTAGGCCTTTAATAATAATTTGGTGTGCCACAGGATATTAAGTGGCGCAACCAATTAATTAAGCACGACGCTCTTGAGAGTCTGGATCGAACTCATGGTCGATGTTCTTTACCTTTGGCTTGTTTAAGTTCCAGTAAGGAGAAAGCTCACGTAAGCGACCAATGATGTTTGGTAACACCTCTAAGGTACGATCGATTTCTGCCTCAGTAGTGAAGCGAGATAAGGAGAAGCGAATAGTACCGTGAGCAGCTGAGAATGGAATATTCATAGCCTGCATTACGTGGGATGGCTCTAAGCTCTCAGAGGAGCAAGCAGAACCTGAGGAGGCTGCAATACCATACTCATTTAACATAAGTAAGATAGCCTCACCTTCAATAAACTTGAAGCCTACATTTAAGGTATTTGGGGTACGATGGGTAGCATCGCCCATTACAATAACCTCAGGAATAGTATTAACAATACCTTGCTCAAGCTTATCACGTAAAGCACGTACTCTAGTATCAAGCTCGTTTAAGTGGGCCTTAGCAAGCTCACAAGCCTTACCTAAACCTACAATGTATGGTACGTTCTCAGTGCCAGCACGACGACCACGCTCTTGGTGACCACCATGTAAGAAAGGAATGAAGCGAGTACCACGGCGTACGTATAAAGCACCTACACCCTTTGGAGCATGTAGCTTATGGCCAGAGAAGGAGAGCATACGAACCTGAGTGGACTTAACGTCTACAGGGATCTTACCTACAGCCTGAACTGCATCAGAGTGGAATACTATACCCCTTTCTGCGGCTAATTCAGATAAGGTTGGAATATCGTAAATATTACCAGTCTCGTTATTAGCCCACATAATAGAAGCTAAAGCAGTCTTATCAGATAAGAGCTTTACGAACTCGTCAGCATTTAAGTCACCCTTCTCATCAGCGTGAAGGTACTTAACCTTAACACCACGAGAGGATAAGAACTCACAAGTGTCGATAATAGCTGGGTGCTCAAGCTTAGTAGTTACGATTTCATCCTTATTCTTTTGAGTCCATAAAGATGTCCAAATAGCAGCATTATCAGACTCAGTGGCACAAGAGGTAAAGATGATCTCATCAGGATGCTCTGCGCCAATTAAATCAGCCACCTGCTCACGAGCACGGTTAATAGCCTTTTCTACAGGAACACCAAAGCCATGTTGAGAAGAGGCATTACCATAGAAAGTAGTTAAATAAGGCATCATAGCCTCAACTACTTGAGGATCGATCATTGTAGTGGCATTGTTATCCAGGTAAATGCCGTTACCTGCACCCATGTTATTAGTATCCATCATCTTTCCTAAATCGATAATTAAGCAAGTGCTTTTGCTTATGCTGTGCTTTTTGCTTAATAGCAGGTCGCATACTCTATACTCTGTAAATTAACTGTTCACGAGCACAAGCAACATCTATATCTGTGCTCAGTTAAGGGTATGAGACCTACTTTGGAAATTCGTACAAGTGCTTATTAATAGGAATCAGCCTGTTAATAAGTTTGGCCTTTGTGCTGTGCGCTAGGCTGTAATATCTAAACAGATATTAAGCTTGGATATTTAAGCTCTTAGCCTGATCGCCTAAGAGAGCCTCTAACTTGCTCTTAACGAAGTTTAAGGTCATATCGTGCATCATGCCAGAGGCAATGTTGCCATTGAACTTAAGCTTAACATCATTGTTAGCAATGCCTTGGATCTCAATAGAAGAGCCATCAGTAAAGCCTGCATTTAACTCTTTAACTACTGAATCAACCTTCTCAAAATATGGAGACTCTAAAGTAGCGGCATCTAAAGCAGCGCCCTTGGTTGAGCAGCCACAAGACTTCTCAGTGGTAGTAGCAATCTTAATACCCTGAATTGGGGTCTGAGCAAAGCCAGGACGTGGTACGCCGCAACGCTCTAAATCAACCCAAACCTCATCGATAATCTCTTCGATGCGCATGTGACAGCTTTGGCAACCACCACCAGCCTTGGTATAGTTGGTAACCTCTTCTACAGTAGTAAGGTGGTTTTCCCAAACTACTTTCTTAATCTTATTAGCGCCAACGCCAAAGCAGTGACAGATGATTTCGCCATCCTCATCATGGATGTGCTCGTAGCTCTTGCCATGGTAGTTAGCAATAGCAGCATCTAAAGCTTCACGACCCATTACAGAGCAGTGCATTTTCTCAGCTGGTAAACCACCTAAGTAGTCAGCAATTTGCTGATTGGTGATCTTCTCAGCCTCAGCTAAGCTCTTGCCAATTAACATCTCAGTTAAAGCAGAGGAAGAAGCAATAGCACTACCACAACCATAGGTTTGGAAAGCAGCATCCTCAATGATGTCAGTAGTTGGATTGATCTTTAACATCAAGCGCAAAGCATCACCACAGATAATCGAGCCCACGTCGCCTACGGCGTTTGCATCTTCAATAACACGAGCATTACGTGGATTAAGGAAATGATCTTTAACTTTATCAGTGTAGTCCCACATAGCTTAAAGCCTCAATTAAATTTGGTGATCGACAGACAAGCTGCGCAAAAAACTGGTTAATTCCACAGCCAAGAGCTGATTGTAGCCCCTAACCAAGCTAATGACAAATTTGATGTCTTAGCCTTTAACAAAATATTAAATTAGATTCTTTAGAATCTCTGTCATTGTTCGAAGTAAAGGCGCTTGGGCCTTTACTTAACGGCTATTAATTGTACAAGAAATCTATTAATAGGTAATGCAAAGATTTAGCAATTGCTAACCTTAATGCAACAATGAGCTAAATCAGCCCTAAATCTGACAAATATTATTGCTAATAAAACAATCAAAAAGCCGATATGTATGCACAATTTAATGATTATTATACATTATTTACAAATAGTGTTTAATATTAAAAAAACATCAATAAGCCCTCAAGCAATCTATACCCCCTAAAAGCCAAGCCTACCTCTTTTAGCCTTTACGCTTACACCCTACCTTTTATCTTTAGTTAGTAGGAGCGCAAAACATTGCTATGCCCAACTTTACTATTAGGACTAACTGTATGTCTCAGACAAAGCTGAGACTCCCACTGAGGCTTAAGCACCAGCTGTGGCTTAGGATCTACTCCAGCGGCGGCTTAAACTTAGACTTATGCATGGACATGAGCTTAGAGTGAAGAATATGGTTCATATGTTAATTTTACTTGGTGCGGGCCGTATCTTGGCTTAATAATGAGGAATCAAGGCTAATGACAAACTAAGCTGATAGCCATAATAAAGGGCTATTTGCTTTAGCTAGCTTTTACCTTAGCTTTGGTAGTCGCTTCAATCTAAGCTTATGGAGAGCAAGTGATACAGGTGTTACTTTATAAGTAGCGCTCAACTGGTGCTAGATTAGCGCTAATAAGCGCTATAATGTTGAGCTCTAATTAGGATTATTATGGTAATTTTAGTAGGTTAGTTTCATGGCAGCACAAGGCAAAGCAAAAGAAAGCTTATCTGATATGGTCAATAGAGACATGAGCTTAAAAGAGCAAATGTCTTTAACCGTAAGGCTTAGTATGCCTTCTATCATGGCTCAGCTTTCCTCCATTGTTATGCAATATATTGATGCTGCTATGGTGGGGAGTTTAGGTGCTCTTGCCTCTGCCTCTATTGGCCTGATGATGGCTCCTATTTGGCTGTTTACAGGCATTTGTATTACCTCAGTATCAGGATTTAGTGTTCAGGTAGCTCACCTACTAGGCGCTAAAGATGAGGTAAAAGCCCGTATTGTTGTCAGACAAGCATATGTAGTACTAATGATTTTTGCCTTCATAGTATCAGCTATTGCTTGTTCTCTGGCTAATACCCTACCTAACTTTTTAGGTGGTTCTGATGACATCATTGGCAACGCTGCGGCTTACTTTATGATTTATATGGCTGCCTTGCCGCTCTTTCAATTAAACTTCCTCTCAGCTGCTATGTTGCGTTGCTCTGGTAATATGCTCCTACCAAGCATGATCAACATTTTGATGTGCATCTTAGACGTAATTTTTAATTTTATCTTTATTTTTGATAGCCGCACTATAACCCTTCCACTATTAGGTGAAGTTCATATTTATGGTGCTAATATGGGAGTTCAAGGTGCTGCCATTGGCACTGCCTTAGCCGCTGGTGTAACAGGCATTATCATGACTTATTGCCTGACTTTAAAATCACCATCATTGGCCTTAAATAAAGATCACGGCTCCTTTAAACCAACATTAGAAATTGTCCGCCGAGCCCTACGCATTAGCCTGCCTATTACTGCCCAGCAATTTATGATTAGTTCGGCTCAAATTGTTTCTACAATGATTGTAGCGCCACTGGGCACTATTGCTATTGCAGCTCACTCTTTTGCTATCACCATTGAGGCTATTTGCTATATGCCAGGTTTTGGTATTGGTGATGCTGCTACTACCTTAGTAGGTCAATCCATTGGTGCTCGACGTTTTGATTTAACCAAGCGCTTTGCCGTTATAACTTTAAGTTTTGGCACTTTAGTTATGGCTTTTATGGGTATGCTGATGTATATCTTTGCCCCTGATGTAATGGCCATTATGACTCCAGATATGAGTGTCCAAGAGCAAGCCGTAGCTGTACTTAGAATACAGGCCTTTGCCGAGCCATTATTTGCTGTCGCTATTGTTGGTTATGGTATTTGTGTAGGCGCTGGCGATACTTTCATTCCAAGCTTACTAAACTTTGGCTCCATGTGGCTCATTCGCCTCGGTATGGCCTACTACTTAAGTCTTGACTATGGCCTAAAGGGCGTATGGATTGCCATGGCCATTGAGCTTTCTGTAAGAGGCCTCTTATTCTTAGCTCGCCTCAAATGGGGCAATTGGATCAAGAGCTTAGCCTAAATAGTCCTACGCCCTAAACGCTACTAGCTTGGTAGCTACGAAAGTCTTCAACTTTAGGGCCTAGCCTATTAGGCAGCAGATCTTGAGAGTCTTTTGATGGATTGATCTCCTTGAAGCAACTAAAGAGGAGACTAAAAATTGGCGTATACCCAGACAGTAAGACTCTCTCTTATGATCAGCATGAGCTAATAAAACTAGCTTTGCAATAATATAATTTGCCCCCCCACAAGTTTGAAAAATAAATAAGCCTTAAACCATTGATGGATAAGGCTTTATCGAGATTTTCACTCCTAAACACTGGTAATATGAGTTTGCCCCCCACAAGTTTGAAAAATAAATAAGCCTTAAACCATTGATGGATAAGGCTTTATCGAGGTTTTAGCTCCTAAACACTGGTAATATGAGTTTGCACCCCACAAGTTTGAAAAATTAATAAGCCTTAAACCATTGATGGATAAGGCTTTATCGAGGTTTTAGCTCCTAAACACTGGAGTATACCTCAGGCTACAGGCCACAAGCTGCGGACGATGGCCACAGACCGCTGTCGCTGGACGCTGGACGCAGGCTGCTGGATGCAGCCTATGGACTGATACATAGCTGCCCAGGAAAGAGCAAGCTGTGGTTGATAGCTTACTGCTGACAAGTTGAGTTGGGGCTAGGCCTTGCCATGGGCATTGCCAAGGGCCTTGTTTATGGCCCTTACTACCCAAAAAATAGGCCGATATACTTATCGGCCTTAATCTTATATTAACTAATTGAGCGGCACTCAAAGCCATCATCTACAATGGCCTGCTTAAGCATCTCATCACTAACTTGAGGCTCAACTTTAACTTTAGCTTGCTTGAGCTCAAGAGAGACTTCTATTACCTGACAGCCAGCTATTGCATTAAGAGCCTTGGTTACACTTTTAACACAGTGCTGACAGCTCATACCGTCAATACCAATTACCTTTTCCATACTTTGTTCCTGATTTGAATCTAATGATGATTCTGTAGCCCTTTCTAGTGCCGAGCCTTGATTTCCATCCCCAGATAAGCCACCTACTGCTTGCTCCTGCGCTGGTGCCTGCGCTGGGGCAGGGGCTTGGCAACAGTTTTGTTGGGAGTACTGGCAATCATTTGGGGTTTGACAGCTATTGTCTTTGGCTTTAACTTCAATTGATTTTGCAGGTAAAGATAAATCTAGGGCATTTTGATTGAGCTTTTCTTTGGCCTGATCACCGCCATGCTGGGCACCACAGTTTTGATAGTTTTCGCATTCCTTACAAGCCATGGCTTTGCATTGCTTGGCTGATACTCGAGCTAAACTATTGAGTGGTTTGGTGCGTAGACGTAAAGAGTTGGCTACAACACAAAATGAACTGAGACTCATTAATAAGGCTGCAATCATTGGGCTTAGCTCTATATCTAATGGGAAGTAAAGCAGACCTGCTGCCATTGGAATAAAAGCAATGTTATAAATAAAGGCCCAGAAGAAATTTTCCTTAATGTGGTCAATAGTAATACGGGATAGCTCAATGGCCTTTGGCAGAACCATTAAATCATCACGCATTAGCATCACATCAGCACAAGAGGTAGCAATATCGGTACTGCCAGCAATAGAGATACCGACATCAGCGCTAGCTAAGGATGGAGCATCATTAATACCATCCCCCATCATAGCTACTAAATGGCCGCTACTCTTAATACGTTTAACTAAAAAAGCCTTATCAGCAGGTAAACAAGAGGCCTTAAAAGTATCAATGCCTACTTTCTTAGCTACGGCGTTTACTACGGAAATACGATCACCAGAAATGAGTAAAGGACGAATATTAAGCACGCTGAGCATTTTGACTGTTTTACGGGCTGATTGCTTAATACGATCTGATAAAAAGAAAGAGGCATACTCTTGCTCGTCATCAAAAAGATGCACTAATAAGTATTGAGCTAAGCGTTGCTCCTCGGAGCTTAAATTATCACTCTCATAAAAGTCTTCTTTCTTTTTTAAGTTTTCCTTATACACCTTTGGATGGACTTTGCTGTTCATATAATCACTACTGCCCATGTAGTACACATGGCCATCAATAGTAACTTGAACACCCATACCCTCGTTATTAGTAAAGTGCTCAACTTTAAATTCAGCTTCTTCGTTAGAAGCTAAATGTTCTTTACAGTACTGATTTAATGCTTGTGCAATAGGATGCTCAGATCTTTGCTCAATAGCATGAACTAATTGCAAGCATTGTTGCTCGGATAAAACCTCAGGCTGATGAATGTCAACTTTAGCAACACTCATGCGACCTTGGGTAATAGTACCTGTTTTATCAAATACTAAGATATCCACCTTAGATAAGGTTTCTAAAGCCTCAGGGCTTTTAAAAAGCACGCCTAATGAAGCAGCTCGTCCAGTTGCCACCATAATGGCAGTAGGAGCGGCCAATCCCAGAGCACAAGGACAAGAAACTACCAATACTGATACGGCAAAAGTTAAAGCCTGACTTGGTGGAGCTCCAATTGATAACCAAATAACAGCAGTAGCAATGGCAATGAGCATTACTGCTGGTACAAAGAATAAAGAAATGCGATCTGCTAAACGAGAAATAGGAGCTTTTTGATTGTTGGCCTCATCTACTAAGGAAATAATTTTCGAAAGATTAGTCTCATCACCAACTCTAGTTACCTTAAAGACTACAAAACCTGACTTTAAAAAAGTAGCACTACTTACGCTATCACCTAGTTTTTTATTCACAGGACGAGGCTCGCCTGTAATGGCACTTTCATCAAAAGAACCAGAACCCTCAATAATATAGCCATCAACGCCTATATTATTGCCAGGGCGTAACACTACCTCATCACCAACGCAGACTTTACCTAAAGGAACAGAAAGCTCTTCATAGCTACCTTGAGCATTTAACTTGCGTATTACGACACTCTCTGGGGCTAAATCATATAAAGCACTAATAGCATTAACGGCCTTATGCTTAGCCTTAGCCTCCAAGAACTTACCAACACTTACTAAAGTTAAAATTGTAGCTACAGATTCAAAATAAAGAGGGTACTCATGATGTAGATTAATCGATAGAGCGCTTTGCGGAATCAACATAAGACCAAAGAGGCTATAGAGCAAAGAAGCACTAGCACCTACTGCTACTAAAGAGTCCATATTAGGAGCTAAGCCCTTAAAGGCTTTAAAACCTGAGCTAAAGTAATGGAAATTAAGCGCAATAACCAATAAGCATAAGCCCATTTGGGTATTAGCATTGGCCTCTGCTTTAGGCAATAAATCAATTCCCACCATAGGGCCCATAGAAACTATCATTAAGATAATAGTGAGCACTATTGAGGCGATGAGCTTTTTCTGAAAAGTAGCTACAGCACTAGGGTCTTCTTGCATGGCCTCAGCAATAGAGCCAATAGCATGAGCTTGATAACCTGCATTGGCTACAGCTTTACAAATATCATCAGCAGAACATACTTGATCATTAAATCTAACACCCATGGCATTTTGTAAGAGTTGTACATTAACGCCATCCACACCATCTAACTTGCTTACGGCCTTTTCAATTCGAGCCTTGCATGCAGCGCAAGTCATACCTTTAATTGCAAAATTTTGTTTTTGCACGCTGCTCATGAATACTCCTAAAGTTGCTCTTAGAGCGTTTGCCTTATTATTACCCCTAAACTTTTTTCTTAACTTAACTTGAACCCAAGAGCCTTTTTTAGCTACGAATTAGCTCTGTTGGTTTAAGGGTCTAAATTATTCTAGGCTAATATTGTAGGTAAAAGCCTAATGAAGGGAATACATAAAAGTCTATTATTAAGGCTAGATCACATTGCTAAACTATAATATGTTCTTTTTTCACAGCTACCAAAAGAAAAGCCAAGAGCTGAGACTCTTGGCTATGCACGTTAGGATCTGTCAAAAGCATTATAGCACTAAAGTTAGCTATGGCTAACTATTTTTTTAAAATATTAATTTCCAAAGCAATTTTAGCCTTGGAATCGGCCCTAGCCTTGGCTTTAGCCCAAGGCCCTTGGCCTGAGCCTTTGGGCCATGGCCCAAGCCAGGACCAGGGCTTGGCCAGGGCTTGGGCCTGGGATTGCTATTATGATTTGCAGCTAAAACTCTAGCTTTAGCTAAGCTGCAATTTCTTTGACATGATATTCCTTGGTTTTGACCCAGTATAGAGGACGCATGGCATTGAGCACGGCAATAACACATAAGCCCACATCACCTAAAATTGCCAGCCAAATATTGGCATAACCAAAAGCACCTAATAATAGGATTAAGGCTTTAACACCAATAACTAAAACCATATTTTGCTTGGCTAATTCAAAAGTACGCTTGGCAAGTTTGATAGCTACTGGGATTTTTTGTAGGTCATCATTCATTACTACCACATCAGAAGCCTCTACGGCTGATGCTGAGCCAAATTGGCCCATAGCAATACCTACATCACTAGCAGCTAAAGTTGGAGCGTCATTAATGCCATCACCAACAAAGGCGACCACACCTTCTTTAGTTTTAATCTTATTAAAGGTCTGTAATTTATGCTCTGGCAATTGCTCAGCAAAATAAGAGTCAATATGACAAGTTGAGGCAATATTTTGAGCTACAGCTTTTTTATCGCCTGTAATCATATAAGAGCTAATGCCTAAAGATTTCAAGCTATCAAACATTGGCAAGGCGCTATCTTTGATTTTGTCAGCTAAAATCAAGCGGCCTAATAAAACTTGATCTTCAATGACATAAATTTCAGTACCAACTAAATCGCTATTAGCAACCTCATAGCCCAGTTGCTCTTTAACTAAGGCTTCTTTGCCCACTACAATGTTATGACCTGAAATTTTTCCACTAATACCAAAACCAGGTATTTCTTTAACTTGTTCTACTTCTTTAAGAGCAACATTATGCTCCTTACAGTAGTTAACAATAGCACTGCCAATAGGATGAGTGGTTTGTCCCTCTAAAGCATAAACACGCTCTAGTAAATAATTAGTACGGCTTTGTTGCTCCTCAGAATCAAGCTTAGCCACAGCCCCCTGCTCATCAAATAAATCTATTTGTAATACAGCAAACTTACCTTGAGTAATGGTTCCTGTTTTATCAAAGGCAATAGCTTTTAATTTGGCTAGCGATTCAATATGAATAGAGCCTTTAACCATAACACCAGTTTTAGAAATAGCACCTAAACCACCAAAGAAAGACAAAGGTACGGATAAAACTAAGGCACATGGACAAGAAATTACTAAGAATACCAAGGCTCTGGTAAACCAATTGCTAAAGTCTTCATTAGGAACTACTAAAGGAACTAAAGCCAAAAGCACAGCACAAGCTACTACTATAGGGGTGTAATAACCAGAGAATCTAGTAATTAATTCCTCAGGACGAGATTTATTAGCCGCAGCGTCTTCAATTAAATTAATTAAACGGGTAATGGAGCTGTTTTTACTATCACGAGTAACAATCAGTTCAATTACTGATCCCATATTAATAACGCCAGATGGCACTTCCTGTCCTTTGGTAAATAAGGCAGGCTCACTCTCACCATTTAAAGCGCTCATATCAATAGAGGCGCTATCTTGAATCAAAGTACCATCTAAAGCTACTGACTCACCAGCTAAGACACGGATTTTCATGCCAATCTTAACTTGGCGTGGCTTTACAATACGCTCGCTACCATCCTCATCAATGACTCTAACCTTATTAGGCTTTAATTTTACTAAGGAGGCAATCTCATTATGAGAGCGCATCGCAGCATAGTCTTCAAAAGCTTTACCTACTAAGTAAAAGACCATTACGGCTAAAGCTTCAGCATAGTCTTGTAATCCCAAAGCGCCAAAGGTAGCAATAGTCATTAAAAACTGCTCTGACATGCGATGGCGAATCACTATGTCACGAAAAGCTGCCTTTAAAATAGGATAAGCAACAGCTAAGTAAACAGCATAAGAAAGCACAACAGTGAAAACTTGAGAGGTAATCACATCTGCTACCAGCAATATAATAGTGATTAAACCTGCAAGCAGCCTTAATTTTAATTGCCAAGACATGGTTTTAAGCATGGGTTACCTCCAAAATATCACTCAACTTACAAAGCAAACAAAAGATTAATAGCACTTAAACCACAACCAACTACTTAGTCACGTAAATCAATCTCGATGCCATCTTCAAAATCATTGGCAATTTTCTGAGCACGGGCTAAGATTTCTTCTTCATCAGCATCATCAGCTACTTCCATAACTAATGACTTCATAGGAAAGTTAATTTCAGCAGCACTAATAGCCTCATCTTTAGCTAACATTTGAGATAACTCTAAAGCGCAGTGTGGACAATCTAAACCTTCAATATCGCAACGTACTTTCATATTTCTTGACGCACCACCTCTGTAGTTATCAGGGGTTTTAGCGCCCTCCATGTTAAATTACTAAATATAAGCCCCATTGATAGGAATGGGCTCTTAGCCAATTAAGAGCTATAAAAAGTTAGTTTTCTAACTTATTCCAATATTTGAACAATCATTCAAATATGAATACATTATACACAAATATTTGAATGGTTGTTCAAATATTTGTATCCTTACCAAAAAAATTTTATTTCACTCCCCACAACCACCGCAAACTCCCCTTTAACCATCTTGCTTGCGCCTGTACCCATACCTATATCTGTGGCAATATCCCCAGATATAGCAACTACCCTTGCCTAAGCTATTGCAGATACTAACGCTACGGCCGCAGCAGCAACAGCTGCGGTCGCTATGGCAGCAGCTGGATGCCCTAATGTCACGCATACTGTCTATTATTTCTTATATTAAGCATCAATAACTTGCTCTTACTCTCAAGCTTGCTTACATTATGATTTATAAATTTAACTATCGTGCATGGGGAGATGATTTATGGCCCTTACTATTTTAAAGGTTGGTCGCTTTGACATGTTGCCTTATTTAGAGCAAGAGCTCAAAGCACGTGGCGATTATTATGTAGACACTAAACTTACTGATACCCAAAGAGCACAAATTAGAGCTAAAACCGACATAGTAGTAGCCTCAGGCGGCTCTCAATTTCAAGCTGAGGACTTTGACAGTGCGCCAAATCTTAAGGCCATTGTTTGTTTTTCTGTAGGCTATGATGGCATTAATGTTCAAGAGGCTATTAAGCGCAATATCTTTGTCACCCATACCCCTGATGTACTTAATGATGATGTAGCCAATACAGCTCTAATGCTCATGCTTAACTGCACCCGTGAATTTAAGGCGAATCAAGACTATATTGAGCAGGGAAAATGGGGCAAGGCGGCACCATATCCACTTACCACCTCAATTGGTCATAAGAAATTAGGAATAGCTGGCTTTGGTCGTATTGGTAAGGAAATTGCTGCTCGTGCTGCTGCCTTTAAGATGGAGATTGGCTATTTTGGCCGTCATCAGCAAGAAGGTGTGGCTTATCCTTACTTTAGCTCCTTAAAAGATTTAGCAACTTGGGCTGATGTTTTGATGCTAGCGATGCCTGCTAGCAGTGAAAATAAGCACTGTGTTAATAAGGAAATTTTAACTGCTCTTGGTGCTGAGGGCTATCTAGTCAATATTGCCCGTGGTTCTATTGTTAACACCGAAGATCTTATCTACTGTCTGCAAAACAAAATGATTGCAGGTGCTGCCTTAGATGTTTATGAAAATGAGCCTGATGTACCAAGCGAACTTATGGGCCTCCCTAATGTAGCGCTACAACCACATATTGGTAGTGCTACCAATGAAACTCGCATTGCTATGGCTCAATTAGTAATTGATAATTTAGATGCTATCTTGCAAGGCCAACAGGTAATTACTCCAGTGCCAGGCACCAGAACTAAGTAGCACTAATACTAACCACTTGAGATTACTCATTATTTAATAAGCCCCCTTAAGATAAGAGGGCTTTATTTTTTTTAAACTCAATATGGCAACAAGTGATAAGATCGCACTACTTTTCTTTGTCTAGCGCCATAGCTTTTTTATGTTTGACCAGGATAACTTGATGCTTAATCGTGCTGAATTTGCCCAGTTACAAAGTACCTTGCTCTCTCACATGGCACGTACTCTTTACATATTTTATATTCAGCCTATAGCTCGTAGTGGCCAACTGATTGTTGATCCTATAGCCATGACTAAACAGCTCATTTCTATTAGCTCTTATGCCCCTTGTAATCCTAGCTTAAAGGATGTTGAGCAAGCTTTATTAGAGCTAGAGCAGATTAACCTAATTAAAAGAGCGCCTGGCACCATTTCTTGGCAAGGAGCACATGTTATCTTGCCTTTATTTGTTATGGAGACAAACTTTGTTCCTAGTAGACCATTTCAAATGTTTCCTTCTTGGCAACCAAGTGCCAGCTACCCTACAGTAGCACTGCAAGCTGGTTTAATTGACTATCATTACCAAGACCATGAGCTACAAAGTTTTATTAGTTTCTGGATCACTCGAACTTTAAGTCGCAACCAACAGGCTTGGGAGCGCTCTTTTGTAATGCGCTTATTAAAAGTAAGATCCGCTCAAACTGTTAAGTCTTATGATCGTAAGAATAATGACAGTAGCTTTGCAGGTTATAGCTCCAGTACTCAGCCCAATGCTTATGTACCAAATCCTTTAGCCTATAATCAAAGCACTCCAGTCTATACTGAGAATGAGGCTGAGGCTGAAACTGAGACTTATGATGAGAGCTATAGCTCTTACGATATACCAAGCTCCATCTTTAACTCTGATTACGAGCAAACTCCACCTATTTTTCCTAATCCATTTAATGATGGCCCGCTATCTGGTAATGCCTCATCAGGCAATACCCCTTATCAGTCAGCTAAGGCTCAAGGTGGCTTTAATAATTTTTCCAAGTCACAGCAAAATATTCCAGAGCGCAACAGTGCTATTGCCAAATATGCTTATAAAATGAGCGAGGCAAAACTTAGAGACTTAGAGCGTCGTGAAAGAGAATATAACGAAAAGCGCAATCAAATTGATTACAGCGCCCGCTCCGAGGACACCAAACGCCAAGTAGCTCAAATGCTGTCTCTAACCAACCACCATCAACAAAATTTAGACCCTACAGCTAACCAAGCTCCTCAATCTAGCCCAGCGCAAGCTATGGCGCAGGCACAGGCCAACGGCCAGGCCCCTGCGCAGGGGCAGGCCAATGGCATGGCTCAAGCTCAAGCGCCAGCTCCTGCTGCCACTAGTGCAGCTCCAACTGGTGCTAAAGCTGGTGCTACAGGTCAGGTGTTGCCTGCTAATAAGGCTAATAGTGACTATGGTGCTATGAAGGGTCAAGCTGGTGAACAAGCTTTGCAGATGCACTCAGAGCAAGGTTTACAGCAAAGCGGTGAGCTAAGCTGTGAGCAAAGCGGTGAGCCAATGATGGTAGCTAGTGAACGTGATTTTGGCCATCAAGATGTATCATCAGAGCCAGATTTAGAGTATGGTCAGGATAACTCTGTATATAACAGTCACCCCGAGAGTAGTTTTGATACTGGCGGTGGGGTTGATATGCAAGAGTTGTATGCTCGCTATGATAGTGTTTATACCAAGCATAACGATCCTAAGAGTAGAGTTAATAAACCTACTTTATTTGCATTGGCTACAGGTAAAGAAGACTTTGAATCTATAGCTCCAGGATATACAGATCCCGAACTACAAGAACAAAAGCGACAATTAGCTACAGGTCAAGAACAGGCCTTATACTCTGGCTATGAGCCTTTAACTGTTGCTAAGGACTATACTCCAAGTAAAGTTAACGATAATATTAGTAGCTCTTTGTTAAATGAAGATAGCAGCTGCATCGTAGCTGATGCTGGATTATTGACTACAGCTGAGGCTATGGAAAAAGCCTTTTTTGGCTCCAGTGCACGTACACTTAGACCTAATGAGCAAGAGCAAGGTTTAAAATCTTGCCATGAGGGCAAGCCACTATCTGAAAGTGATGCTTACTGGTGTGGAGCTGAGGAAAATTTAGAGCCAATTAGCTCTGAGCAAGAACAATTTGGAAGAACTATAGAAGGTACTGTAGGTAATACTGCGCCTCAAGAAACTTTAGAAACTTTAGAGCAGCCATTTAATAATGCTACTGAGGCTAGTGCTGAGCTTATCACCCCTATGGACTTGTCAGCCCCTATGGACTTAACAGGTAATATGGCAGAACTATCTAGCAATAGTGACCTTACAGGGGCAACATGGTCTAGAGACCATACAGAACCTACTAATCCTACTGAGTTTACAGAGTTTGATAAGACTGCTGGCGCTGCAGCTGGTGCAACAGCAGCTGCTGCGGCAGGAATTGCCAGTGCTGATGGAATTTCTGGGGCTTCTTGGGCTAATGGAAGTACGGCTGCTAATGTATATGGTTGGGCTAATGAAGCTATGGAAAGTGCAGGGGATGAGAGTTGGTATATTAGTGAGCCTTCTGTAGAGGAAAGAGCCACGCAGGGTTTTGATAAATCTTTTTTAGCCGAGCTTTCATCAGAATTTAAGAAAAATTAAAATAAGACTGTGATTATTAATTTTTTTCGCTTTTGTTTTTTTGGGAGAATAGCTTGTGAGTGAGCTAATATTACATGCAAAAGGACGTTGTCTTGATCTTTCAACTCCTAAGATTATGGGTATTTTAAATGTTACCCCAGATTCTTTTTCTGATGGCGGCAAATTCTTAGGCTTTGATCAGGCGGTAGCTCAAGCTCGTCTCATGGTTGAAGCAGGCGCAGCTATTATTGATGTTGGTGGTGAGTCTACTAGACCTGGTGCTGATTTAGTTCCTGTTGAGGAGGAGCTAAGACGTGTTGTGCCTGTGGTAAAAGCTATTGCTCAAGAATTGGACGTTATGATTTCTGTAGATACCTCTACTCCAGAGGTTATGCAAGAGTGCGTAGCTGCTGGTGCCCACTTATGGAATGATATTAGAGCGCTACAGCGTCCAGGTGCCGTAGAAATGGCAAGCAAGCTTGATGTAGCTGTATGCTTAATGCATATGCAAGGCGATCCTAAAACCATGCAGATCAAACCTACTTATACCAATGTAGTACAAGAGGTTACTGACTTTTTACATGAAAGAGCTCGTGTTTGTGAGCAAGCTGGTATTGCCAAAGATAAAATCATATTAGATCCTGGCTTTGGTTTTGGAAAGAATGTAGATGAAAACTATCAGCTACTTAATAATTTAAGCAAGCTTACTCAAGGCACTGACTATTGGCTTTTATCTGCCCTATCTCGTAAGTCTATGATTGGTGCTGCTACAGGCCAGAGCATCGCTGCTGATCGTGTAGTAGGATCAGTATGTGCTGCTTTCTACTCCTTTATGCAGGGAGCTCATATTGTAAGAGTACATGATGTTCAGGAAACTTACGAAGCTTTACAAGTTTTCAACGCTATCGAAAAATATCGTTAATTTACTAAGTTTTTCTAAATAGAACATAAGGCACCAAGAAATAAGATTTTCTTGGTGCCTTTGTTTTAGCTCAGTGATGGGGCAAAGCAATTATTTTTTTTCAAAGAACTGTAAAAAAGCATATTTTTGCTGTATTCTTTGCGCTCACTTTGTAGTTAGCGATAGCTTACTACATTTTAGTCTAAAGTTTTTTAACTTAGAGGAGCTTTACTTATGTTAAGTACCATAATTATGGCTACCATAGTACCTGCACTATGCTCAGCCCTTGTAATTTTTATGATCCCTCACTCTATTTTAGGTCGTATGGGTAAAGCTTTAAGCTTAATTGCTACAGGTTTATTACTTACTTTAGCTTTAACTCATCTTCTGCCAGAGGCCATTGAAGAGGGTCACGATATCCATGATATTGGCCTTACCATTTGGCTTACTATTATGGTTCTCATTGCTATTGAGATGTTCTTTAATAGCAATCATAATGCCCCTACTTGCCCTGTTTGCACTAGCACTCACCACTCTTCTACCTGCCCTGTTTGCCAAAACGGTGCACCTCATGTTCATAGTGCTAATCAAGACCATAGCAATTCAACTATTATCAATATCTCTCGCCCTATTAATTTAAGCCTTATGAGCGTCCACCCAGCGCCTGCTCATGAGCATAGCCATGACCATGGCAGCTGCCAGGAGCTAGGGCACGATCATAGCAATTGCCATGATCATGAGCACGGCCATGAGCACCCAGATAATCGCTCAACCTTACACCATTTAGGCCATAGCCATTTATTTTCTTTAAAAGCTAGCGATATTGAGCAGGCTCATAAAAAAGCCAAGGAAAATGAATCTTTAGGTACAGGATCTATTAAGCGTGGTATTGCCAATGGTGGTGCCCCTATTTTAGCTGGCTCTATTTTCCACTCTTTATGTGATGGTATTGTGATCGCATCTTCTTTTATGGTGGACTTTCAAGTAGGCATAGCCATTACTGCCGCTATTATTGCCCATGAGATGCCTCAACAAATTAGTAATTACATCCTAATGCTTAACTTTGGCATGAGCCGTTTGCAAGGCTATATTGTTAACTTGGTAGCTTTACTAGGCTCGCTAATTGGCGGCATTTTGTTCTATAACATCTTAGATAAGGCCCACTCTATTCTACCTTTTGCCCTAGCAGTAGCTGGTGGTAGCTTTATTTATGTAGCCCTATCAGATATCTTGCCTCGTATTAATAAGCCAGATAACAAGCGCCGTATGATTATTAGCTTTGGTTATTTGTTCTTAGGTGCCATCTTAGCCATGTTCCTAAGTCACCACCACTAAGAGCAAACTCCCCCTAGAGCGCTAGGGTTTCCCTATGGCGCTTAAGAGCTAAAAAGCCAGATCTAAGTATAGATCTGGCTTTTTTGGTATTTGAGCCCTATGCTCTCATGTTGCCACTGACACGCTAAGCTGCGCTTGGGCACGGCTCAGCTAGCTAGCTGGTCAGCTGGCAAGCTGGCCGCAGGCAGCTGCCAGATGGCAGCTGGCATGTGGTTAGGAGCGAGCGTGCGGGTTTTGTTTAAAGAGCTCGTTTACGAGTTTGACCGCTTGTTCGTAGCGCTCTTGGTAGCTACCGCTGATAGAGACGAAGTTCTTGTGATGAGAGGTGAAAAGATCTTTAATCTTTTGGGAGTACTTTTGTCTTTGGGCGGCAATTACTAAGCTGCGATCTCCATCTTGAACAAAGTCAACATCAGGCTCTAAAAATAAGATTAAATCAAAGCGATTTAAGCCATCAATAGCGTCAGATAAGGCTTTATTAAGCTTGGCTTGCGGATCATCAAAAAAGTCGATGTAAAATTGGGTAATTAAGGTGTCAGTGTCCTCAAAAAGCACTTTTTTACCTAAGGTCAGAGCCTCAATTTCGTTCATTTTTTGTCTGAGCAAAATCTCAACAAAGTCCTCACTAATCATCTTTTCGGCAGTACCTGACTTAAAGGACAGTTCACGTCCTGCCTCATCAATATAAGCTGCATTAAAGCGATTCTTTAAATTAATGCTTAAGGTAGATTTACCTGTACTCTCGCCACCAATAATTAATACTTTTTTGGTGTAATAAGGCTTAACCATATCTGGCAACTCATCCCAATGCTCGTAAGGATTTTCTCTAATCTTAGTTGAGCTAATACCATTACGCTTAAAGTAGTAGATTTGAGATTTAGGATAAGCTTTTGCCCAAAAGCTATCTTGATTGTAGTCATCGCCAACAAAGACTACGTCAATTGGTTTACCAATTTGCTCTTGGAGCTTGATAGCATCATTAATAGCAATATCGTCGCTATACTGAGCCTTACTTTCACAGGCATCATAAATAGTAAGAATAGAGACATTGCCAATATGCTTAGTTAACTGGTAGAGCCAGCGATAGCGTAAGAGTTCTGGGATCTCATCTCTTTTAGTACCCACACTAAGCACCAAATAGAGCTCTTTACACATGTTGGCAGCTTGGATAATGGCATCAACATGTCCCATATGTAGAGGGTTAAAAGAACCTCCATAAAGACCTACATTAAATCTCATTATTTTTAGCCTCTTTAGACCAGCGATAATACATGAAGACAGCATTAAGGAAGTACACCATCCACATCAGTAGTACAGCTATATTTTCATTGCCTTGCGCAAAATTAACGCCCCACATAAAGATGGTGGCTGCATTAACTACCATCCATAAGATCCACTGCTCAGCTACACGATATAACGTTAAGATTTGAGCGGTAATAGATAAAATAGTAGTCAAAGAATCTACATAAGGAAGGTTGCCGCCCATATACTTTAAGATGACACCATAAATGCCAATAGCCACTATCGATCCCAAGGCTATAATCAGGCGCTTTTTATTATTCAGATGACGCTTATCAACCTCACCTGTTTCCTTATTGGTATGCTTATTCCAAATATATAAGCCCACAAAATTCATAGGGAAGTAATACAAGGTATTAAGCATTACCTCACCATAGTACTTAGCACCATAAGAAATATAGGCATAGCACAGTACATTAACAATGCCAAAGACAAAGCACACGCTTTTTCCCATACCAGTCAGTACTACGCACCAAACGCCAGTTAGCGCAGCAATAATGCCCAGCAAGGAATCGCCCCAATACAAAGACAGCCCTAAAATTACAGCACTAGCACTAAAGAGCCAAATGGTCTCTCCTTTGCCCCAATTGCTAAACTCACTTTTAAGATAAGCAGTCAAACCTGCGCCCATATTTTTTCTCCTAAGTTTCTAGGCGGGTAAATGACGACCTAAACGTACTTCACATGCCAATAGCTAACCAAAATTCAAACCATTAGCATAATACGCCTGTTAGTTCTTAGCTTAACCATGCCAGCCACTAGCTCCCAGCCTATCCTAGCACAGCCCTGCGTAGGGTAGCGTAGTGTGCTACTGCGTACTGGATACTGCACTAAAGCGCTACGGCACTGTAGATTAGCGTGCTGTAGCGATAGCGAGAGACTAGAAGCCAGACTCTTGCCTTAAGAGATATTAAATTTATGAAAGCTAATACTTCCTAAGGGCTAGGGCACAAGCAAGCTAGCTAGCTAGCTAGCTTGTGAGCTAGCTTGCTTGGTAGCTTGTTACTTAACAACTTGGCTGTAAGCCAAGACTAACTAAGGTCAGTTGAGTTTTAAAAATAGCAAAAAAAATCGGTATAGCATAGTATGCCATACCGATTTTTTTAGTTGAGCTATGTATCCTTAGTAAAAGAATACTTACTTAGCTTAAATTAAACGTACTTAAAGTCGATCTCTTTGATCTTTTGTGACCAGGTAGCAGGGCCTACAGCGTGAATGTTGTTACCCTCAGAGTCAACAGCTACGGTAACAGGCATATCTTCTACCTTGAACTCGTAGATAGCTTCCATACCTAAGTCTTCGAATGCTAAGACACGAGCAGACTTAATAGCCTTGGATACTAAGTAAGCAGCGCCACCTACAGCCATTAAGTAAGCAGCCTTGTGCTTCTTAATAGACTCAACAGCAGCAGGGCCACGCTCTGACTTGCCGATCATGCCAAATAAGCCAGTCTCGGCTAACATGGTCTCAACAAACTTATCCATACGGGTAGAAGTAGTTGGGCCAGCTGGGCCTACTACCTCATCACCTACGGCTGGAACTGGGCCTACGTAGTAGATGAACTTACCCTTGAAATCAACACCATCAGGTAATGGCTCACCCTTAGCAATAAGGTCACAAATACGCTTATGAGCAGCATCACGACCAGTTAAGATGGTGCCATTTAATAATAAGGTGTCACCCATCTTCCAGGTTGCAATTTCTTCCTTGGTTAAGGTGTCTAAGTTAACACGCTTAACATTGTCATTGCCACCTAACTCAATCTCTGGGTAGTCATCTAATGATGGAGGAGTAAAGGTTGCTGGACCTGAACCGTCTAACTCAAAGTCAATGTGACGGGTTGCAGCACAGTTTGGAATAATGGTAGTAGCCTTAGATACGGCGTGGCATGGGTAGCTCTTTACCTTAACGTCGAGCACAGTGGTTAAACCACCTAAGCCCTGAGCACCAATACCAAGCTTATTGATCTTCTCGTAAAGCTCTAAACGGAGCTCTTCATCAGCATTCTGAGGGCCGCGCTTAATTAAATCTTGAATATCAATGTGCTCGTTTAAAGCCTCTTTAGCTAATAAAGCAGACTTCTCTGGAGTACCACCAACACCAACACCTAAAATGCCAGGAGGGCACCAGCCAGCACCCATGTGAGGGATCTCTTGTAAAATCCAATCAACGATAGAGTCAGATGGATTTAACATCTTCATGTGGGTCTTGTTCTCAGAACCACCACCCTTGGCAGCAATAGAAACCTCAACCTTATCGCCCTTTACCATTTCGATATGGACTACAGCTGGGGTGTTATCCTTGGTGTTAACACGCTTGCCTACAGGATCAACTAATACAGACTTACGAAGTGGGTTAGTCTCACAGCAGTAAGCACGACGAGTACCCTCATCAACCATTTCCTGAACGGTCATATCGCCTTCAAAGCGAACGTCCATACCAATCTTAACAAAGCAGGTAACAGCACCAGTGTCTTGGCAAAGTGGGCGGTGACCAATAGCACACATCTTAGAGTTCTTTAAGATCTGAGCAATAGCGGCCTTGGCAGATGGGTTTTGCTCGATCTCATAAGCATGCTTCATGGCATCTAAGAAATCACGTGGGTGATAATAGGAAATGAACTGTAAGGCCTCGTAAATGGAGTCAATGAAATCTTGGTTCTTAATTAATGTTGTCATTAAAAAATTCAGCGTAAAATCTTAAAGCAAAGCTTTAAGCTAGTACGCCTCCTCCTCTTCTTTAAGTTCAGTGAAAACTAGTACGCAGTTAATTTTTAACTAACGACTACCTAAGAGCCTACGGACATCTAAACGCCCTAGTTTGTTGGAGGCTAAATAGCATAGATGATTATAAGCGCAAATGATACTTAATTGCATCTTTTGGCTCACTTTAAGACAAAGTTATTGCAAAAAAACTTGAACTTATACAAAAAATTAAAATTTTTTGCCTTATTTATCTAATAAGTAGTATTACAAGTACTTAATGAGGGGCTACCTAAAACTATCTTTATAAAATTTTGCCAAAAAACCTTGGCTTGAAACCGATAAAAACATATATGCCAAAAAAACTACATTAAGAAAATAAAGGTGTCATTTTGTCTAAACTGACCTTAGTTAATAGCTTTTAAAGCTTTAATTTACGGCATTTTTAATACTTTTATCTTTATGGCACACCAATTGCTAAACTTAAGTTTATCTAGCAAAAAGCATTTTTTGTTAGATATGCTATTATTCACCATCTACAATTAAGAGCTTACTCAAATTTAAGAAGCTCATAGTGCACAGCTGCTGTTAGTTTCTATTTATTAGCAATGCTTTTTCTTAATAATTGGTGCATAATATTTTAAAAAAAGCGCTCCTAAGTCCAATAGTCTTAAGCTAAGTTAAATATATAATTACTTTTAAGTAGCAATTGTGGCAAAATTATAGGTTTCTACTGATCCAAAATAATGGTCACAAACGCTTTTAGGAGCAACTAGGAGTATGCTAAGGCTTGATAAGCTTGGCATCTTTTAATTAAAACAAAAGGGCTTTATATGTTAATTACGATAGCTGTAATCATCATCGTGCTTACAACGTTCATGCTAATTATCTATAACATGTATAGTGATTACATGGCTAAGCGCGAAGAGGACTTGCGTGTTATCTATACTCGCTGCCGCAATATTGTTACTGAGTCAGAAGAATTACTAATTAATCAAAACCAATTACCTTACTCTAAGACTATGGTTTTGATTTTACGTAATCGCATTTTAAGTGCCCTTAAGCGCATGAAGGGCGATCCAAGTGCTCGTGGTATTGAAGATAGAATTGCCGAGCAAATGCGCATTATTGATGATATCAAAGCTAACTACAAAGAAGATTTAGCTTTCCGTAATCCTGAAAATGATAATGTAGCTGTAATGCAGTTACGTACCATTCGTAGATTACGTAAGATTATTCAATCTGAGCTTCGTGCTGGTACTACAGTTGACGTAAACCTTTGCCAAAAAGAAGATCGTCGCTTAAAGTTACTAGTTTTAAAGATTAATATTTCTAACTTAATTCAAAACGTTATTATTATGCGTGATAACCGCCAAGTGGGTTCATGCCGTACCATGATCACCAAAGGCTTAGATGTTATCCGCCGCTCTGGAATTAAAGATAATTGGTTAATGGACAAATCTGATGTGCTAAACCAGATGCTCCACGAGCTTGAAAATCAAGTACGTGAAAAGAGCAAGGAAGAGGTTGAGCGCGTTAATGAGAAGTCTGAAACTGAGTCAGAGTTAGACGAGATTTTCGGCGATAAGAAGAAGTGGTAATCACCACCTAACAAAATTTAGCCCTTTTTTACAGCCCTTGAGCCCAACTCAAGGGCTTTTTGTTGCTATCTTGGCTAAACTTTTTTCTACTCCCTCCCTACTCTCCACTTTTGCAAGCATAAAGCATAAGGTCTACGGCTTATGCTTATGCTTATCCTGCTCCCTTTTTACAGATTAAAGCTCAAAAAAGCCAACCATGTTAGCTTTTATGCGTATTAACTTGTTAGCAATGAACAATTTTAGCCACTAAAACATGAGCACTTAACTGTTAAGAGCTTGAGCGGCTCAGGGCTACAGCTGTAAGCAACAGCTGTAAGCTGTGTAGCTCAGAGCATGAGCAGATTATAGCGTCAGCTACAAGCGTCAGCTGGGGCTGTGCAGCAACAGCGGTAGCTGTTAGCTGTTAAGGGCGTGATTGGGCAGTTTTGAGCTTTCTTGATTGGCGTAGGATAAGAGCAAGAGCTCTTATGAGTGCGTCTAAATCTGGCTATTGGGGATGGTATGGAGAGGTCAAAAAAGAAAGGGCAGATGGCTAGGCTTGATTATGTTAAAGGCAGCGCCCTGAGGATGTAATGTCGATAGGAGGCTGCCTTTTTTGAGTGGGTTGGTTTTAGCTTGCTTTGTGAGATTTAGATAAAGTCAAAGCCTTGAGCCTTTAAGTACTCAATTACGCCAGTTGCTGGAGCTAAAGTGCCCTTGAGCATGGACTTGGAGGAGTTAGTCCAGGTGTCTGAACGCTGGTTGTACTTACGGTTTTGGAAGTACTCATTGACCTTAGCATCGTACTCTTGGAGTTCTTGTTCATTGAATGGATCGTGATATTCCTCATCCATAATAAACCAAGAACGTGGGAGACGAGGTTTTTGTTCCTCTAAGTACTCTTTATCAGGCACACCTAAACATAAGGCTAGCAAAGGAACTACACCTTTAGGCAATTTAAGCATGTCGGATAAAGTCTTAATACCAGCCTTATAGCCACCAATAATTACACCGCCTAAACCAATAGACTCAGCTGCGGTTAAGGCATTTTGACACACTAAGGAGCAGTCATTAAAGCCACCAATTAAGAATCTAAAACCAAAAGGAGGCTTAACATCAGCAATATGCATGAGCTTAGTCATGTCCAAGCAAAATACTAAGAAGTGAGAACACTTAGCAATATGATCTTGCTCGCCAGAGAACTTGGCAATTTGCTCTAGCTTTACAGGGTCTTGCACCTTAATGGTAGTTACAAATTGGTAAAAGCAAGTGCTAGAGGTCTGAGCAATAGCATCCTCAATAGCCCCCATTTGCTCGGCTGTGATTTTTTCACCAGTAAAACGACGAACTGATTGGTGAGACTTAATAGTATCCAATGCGTTCATATTTTTCTCCTAAGGCATCTTTTGCTAAAACAAAAAATACTTCTAACTAAACTAAACTGGAATATGGAAAATAGCATCACGATCAACGCTGCTACATTGAGCTTTATCCAGCATAATGGCATCTAAAATAGTAAGAGCCATCATAGCCTCGGCAATAGGCACAGCTCTAATACCTACGCAAGGATCATGGCGACCCTTGGTTACCAATTCTTTAATCTCATTACCGTACTTATCAATACTCTTACCAGGAGTCATGATAGATGAAGTTGGCTTAAAGGCCATGCGTACTTTGATATCCTGGCCAGTGGCAATACCACCTAAAATACCGCCTGCGTGATTAGATAAAAAGCCATCTTTACTAATTTCATCACGAGATTGTGAGCCTTTCATGGCTGCCATAGCAAAACCATCACCAATCTCAACGCCTTTTACAGCATTAATGCTCATCATAGCGTGAGCCAAGGTAGCATCTAAGCGATCAAATACAGGAGAGCCAGTACCTACAGGAACACCATGGGCACGCACTTCAATAACAGCACCACAGGAGTCTTGGGCTAAGCGCAACTCATCCATATAGTCACTAATCTTAGCAAGTTCTTGTTCATCGCTTGAGGCAAAGTTTAAAGCGTTGTTTAATGCAGCCTTAGCATCATAATTAGTGGTGCTATGAGGGCCAATAGCTGTAACACAGCCATCAATGGTGACCCCAAAGAGCTTTTCGAGCACAGCTTTAGCTACCGCACCAGCAGCTACTCTCATGGCAGTTTCACGAGCAGAAGAGCGACCACCACCACGATAATCACGTACGCCATACTTCATATTGTAAGTATAGTCAGCATGGCCTGGACGGTAAGAGTTCATAATCTCAGAGTAATCTTGAGATCTTTGGGAGGTATTTTCGATAATCAAACCAATAGGAGTGCCAGTAGTCTTACCCTCAAACACACCAGAAATGATTTTTACCGCATCGGCTTCATTTCTTGGGGTACCAAAACGGGTACTACCTGGACGACGGCGATCTAACTGTACTTGGATATATTCTTCGCTAATCTCAACTCCTGGTGGACAGTTATCAATAATACAAGCTAGAGCCTTACCATGGGACTCACCACAAGTAGTTACACAGAAGATGTGACCAAAAGTATTAGCGCCCATAAATATCGTCTTACTCCTAAATTTTCTATATTCTTGAATCTAAATTATTTCAGCTAACCTTGCTGAAAAAGTACGTTCTATATTAGCCCATGCTTATCCTTTATGGGGCAGTTTCAAATTAAGAATGCATTTAATGCGCAGCTTTGGCCATAAAAAAAGGATCTTTTAGCCCTTAATGCACCAAAAAAGCACATAAAGCAACTGTCAGATCCTTTCTTTAGCTATTAAATGTAATTTAACTTAGCGATACTCTTGCTCAAAATAAGGAGCGCATAATTCTAGCTGGTCAGCTGATAATAGGAAAATACCACTACCACCACGCTTTAAATCAATAAAGTGGAAAGGCACATTAGGATAAGTCTCAATGAGATTTTCCTCAGTATTACCTACTTCTACAATTAAAATGCCGTCATCAGTTAAGAAATCACGAGCCTTTAATAAAATACGACGTACACAATCTAAGCCGTCATCTCCTGAGCCTAAAGCCAACTCTGGCTCACGATGGTACTCATCTGGCATAGAAGATAAGTCATAGGCATTAACATAAGGTGGGTTAGCCACAATTAAATCGTACTTATCACCCTGAGGTAAGTTGTCAAAGAGATCACTTTGAATTGGGGTGACTAAATCCTCAAGCTCATAGCCTTCAATATTACGTGCAGCCACTTCAAGGGCCTCAGCACTAATATCTACAGCGTCAACTTCACACTCGCCTTCAAATTGCAGCGCAATAGCAATAGCAATACAGCCTGAGCCAGTACACATATCTAAAACACGCTCAGGACGCTTAGATAAATATGGACGGAACTCATTTTCGATTAATTCAGCTATTGGAGAGCGTGGAATAATTACTCTACGATCTACATAGAACTGGTGACCTGCAAAGAAAGCACGGTGAGTTAAATATGGGGTTGGAATACGATACTTGGTGCGAGCAATTGCCATCTTAGCAATAAGCTCACGCTCACGCTTAGTTAAACGTGAGGTTAATGTCGAGTCATCACATGGAGGCTGTAAGAACATTACTGCTTGAACTAGCTCTAAAGCCTCGTCCCAGTAATTATCAGTTCCATGGCCCACATAAACTCCATGCATGGAGAATAGTGATACTAAGTAGCGCACTACATCTTGAACAGTGTAGAGCTCCTCTACCATAGTATTAATCACATCCTCATTACTTGGTAAGTGATAAAACTCTTCATCAATAGGAGCAATAATGGAGTCAATCAAGCTCTCAGACTCAGCAGTATGAGCATTAAGATCACTTGTATCAACTATTTCGTTTTGTGCGGTCATTAAAATGATTATCGGCACCCCTAACTAAGCTTGGACACAATAACAATAATGTTATTACACCACTTTAAGATAGAGCACCGCCTCCGTTGTAAATCTCAAAAATAAAACAATAGTACTGACTATATTAAGAGTTTTACTAAAGATCAACCATGGAAAGTTAAACTTGCTAAAAAAATTGTTAAACCACTGATACATGAGCGTTTTTGGGACAGCTCAAATGACCTGAGGTTTATCTAAAAAAGACAAGGCTTGGTAAAGCGATAGCAAAGAGACAAAAAAGCTTGATGAGACAGGATAGTTCAATCGGCAGGTAGGACTTTTACGCCAACAGCAGCTCTGAAAGCACTGACAAACTAAAAGCTTGTTCTATTGGCGTGGTTAGCAATGACTATTCTTTTAGCTTAGTAGCGTCCTAATGCTACTAAGCTAAATAAAATGGCTTGCATATTACTCCTTAGCGCTATTATTTGTAATGCACATCTAAAGTACGTGAAGAGGCTAAGAAAGAAGCAATCAACTTATTGACCTCACGACCAATAAGCTTTTCGCTCTCGCTACAATTGTCATCAATAATGACCTTTCCACCATCAAAAGTAAAAGTTCCTTTAGATTCAACAATAAATTGTCCCTTAAAGAAAGAAGCAACATGCTTAGCAATCATTAATGGCGCATATTTTCTAAAAGTACGCATAGACGCACAACTCCCGTTTAGTCTGTGTGTATTTGAATCTTATCGTTGCAAAATTAAATTTGCATTAAATTGGAGCGTTGTTTTGATTTGCCAATGAAAAAAATAAATTTTTTTCCTCACTGACGGTGAAGTAATTTTCAATTAAGCCAAAAATAAAGCATGTGACAATTTCTTGTTCACAAAATTATTAAATCAGGATAAATAAGCTACTCCTGATAAGTTAATTATCAAAAATTAGTCCGCACAAGGCAATACGAAAAATTCAAATATGAGGGTAAAAAACCAGCAAGTTTGCAACATTGAGCACGTGCTCACAATTTGGGAAAAATAATGAATTTTGCACAATTTTTTCATATTTCTACCAAATATACACACTATTTTCTAAATAAGCCTTAGTAATTTTCAATGTTGGCACACTTTTTAAGTTCAGTATCTATTTTAACATTTAAATTCAGATAAGATCAGACATGTGTGGCAAATTTGGCATTTATTTTTACATATCTAGTAGACACAAAATTTTTAACATCATTTTTTTCTTACATACTAATATGCATAGCAAGCACTATTTAATATAAGAGCCATCTAACCTCACCAACTGAAATACCAGAGCTCACTGTGCTTAATAAGCTACTGTGTAATCTTGCACCGCCCCTATCATTAAAAAGTACTATTTAGCTCCACTTTTACTAACCAAAAGTACCATTTTTATGGCACACATTCAGACCATTTATCCCTTGTTTATAAATCCACTTTATTAGCACCATTTATTAATAGCCTCAAAAAAATCATTGCTCAAACATCCTTTACTCACACCAGCCTAGGCCAGCCCAAGCTCAGCTTGTGTCGCTTAGTAGCAATTAAGCAATAAGCAAGGCCATAAAGCCCAGATGCCACCAGCTACAGCAATGATGGCTTCTGCTTTGAGCGCTAGCTCTAGCGCTAGCGCTGGTAGTGTATAAGGCTAAGGCAATGACAATGGCATTAATGCAGAAAACTAAAAAGCTTAATATTTGGGCCAGGGCATCTGCTCAGTAGTTTGTCATTAAGCTTGGAATTGATTGTTTGATTAGTTGATTGTTTCGTTTGTTTGTTGGTTGGTTGGTTGCTATTTATGCCTAGCTCTTAGGTGGCTAAGTAGAAGCCCACCATTGCTAAGCCGAGCTTTATTTTGCTTGGATAGCTGAGTTTTACTGGCTAGCCCAAGCAAGATGGGCTAAGCCAAGATGGGGAAATAGAAGGGAAGTTTTTAGCTTTTAGCTTGTTGCTGTAGCAGTTCTGAGGCTGTATAGCAGTACAGCAGTCGCAGGCACTGGTACTGGCAATTGGGCTTAAGCTTGGCTTAAGCTTTGGCTTAGATGAGCTGGTTTTCACATGTTGGGTCATAAAAGGCTTGTGGTTTAAAGCGATCTTGATCTGCTTCCTTTTGTAAGACCATGGCAGCAGCTGTATAGAAGCGTGGCACCTCTTGGGAGGTATAGCCAAAAGTATAGCTAAGATTGATGACCTGAGGGATGTGTGACACTAAGAGAATATTGTCATCAGGATTAGCAATGGTGCAAATATAGTCATAGACCATTTGGGCATCACCTGATGGGGAGAGTTCATTTAATAATTCAATTTCAGGTATGTTGCGGCCACGTAATAGTGAGCGAACTATATTAGCTGTTTGAATGGCTCTTTGCTTAGGTGAGCTAATGATTTTGGTGATAGGAATATGAGAAACTAATTTCATTCCTGTAATTTTAGCTTCTTGTTCACCAC
Source organism: Anaerobiospirillum sp. NML120448 (assembly GCF_023050945.1). Classification (GTDB taxonomy): domain Bacteria; phylum Pseudomonadota; class Gammaproteobacteria; order Enterobacterales; family Succinivibrionaceae; genus Anaerobiospirillum. Next base: position 50,795 of record NZ_JALKIM010000016.1, read on the forward strand.
GTATACTTAAAATACGATCTCCGCCGCTAAATACAGCATCACCATGTCTCATTACGATAACTCTCACCTTACGCTCCCCATAAATAAAAATCTAAACCTAAACGCTAATTGATTGAGTTTAAGATTCTAACAAAAAAAGAGCACTCTAACTTACAAGAGCTCATAGCTTTGTTGATCAAGATCACTTTGGTAGGCATGTTCTTAGTATAAATTAAGTTTTACGCATTACTAGTATGGCACAAGAAAAAAGCACAATTTTCCCTTGCTATCATAGTCATTATGGCCCAAAAAAAGCTATAATATTGACATTGCAATGAGCGATATTTTCGGACTTTTTAACCGTTTAGCCAATTTTTAGATCAGTTCTACTTCAAGTTTTTTAGCGCTTAGGGCCAATCTCCTATGCCAGCCAAGACTGATATTTCTTGTACTAATGTGTTTGCTTAATTTCTTTTGTTTTTCGGATCTTCAACTCTGTATCGATTTAGATAGAGTAAGTTTTTATGTCACAGCATAGCAACAACTTAAAGTCTTCAGGAACAACTACCAAAGCTAATCAAAGTAATAAATACATTACTTTAAAGAGCTTACGTAATCTACGTTCTTGGTTTAGAGATGCTTCTTCTCAAGATATCAATGATGTTATTAAGCAGCTTGAACATTTAAGAAGAGAGAAGATTAAACAAGAAGAAGAGGACAATATTAGAAACTTACGCTTTAAAGAAATGTGGGAACATTATGCCGCCCAAGGCTATAGTGCCCGCATGTACTTAGGCCTTGATCCCCAAGAAGTACTCAATGCCTTAACTGACCATCTTAGCTGCCGCTTGCGTCGCATTCATAGTGCTCGTGTAAAGTATCGCTACCACGATCTTGATGGCAACTTATGTGAGTGGTCAGGGCAAGGCCGTGAGCCACGCAAATTAAAGGAATTGCTTGAGGCTACAGGCAAAAACAGAGATGATTTTCTGGTTAAAAATGAGCAGCTAAATGATGCCTTTTTAACTCAGGAGGCTTTTGTTCGTTTAAGTGAGAGCATTGATCATAAGCAAAGCCTCTTCCAAAAAGCAGAACTTCACCGCCCTAAGCGCAAAGAAAACAAACAACCAATAGAATTAGCAGAAAAACTTGCTTAACACGAGCAAGCTAAAAACTAAAAGGCCAACTATCAATATAGCTGGCCTTTTTTAATTATGCGTCTCAACAATACTCTTACAATATGCCATTACGCTTTGCTAAAGCTTGATAGAGCTCAGCATTAATCGATTTTAAAACAGCGCAAGGCTCTTCGGCACGAGTAATAGGACGACCAATTACTAAGTAATCAGAGCCAGCTTGCACAGCTTCAACTGGGGTCATAACTCGCTTTTGATCGCCTAAAGCAGCGCCAGCAGGACGAATACCAGGGGTTACAGTAATAAAGTCAGAGCCTAACTCTTGCTTAATTAAAGCGGCCTCTTGAGCAGAGGATACTACACCATCAAGACCAGACTCTTTTACTAAACGAGCTAAGCGTAGTACTTGCTCTTTAGGGCTTACATTAATGCCAATATCATTTAACTGAGCTTGATCCATGGAGGTTAGCACAGTTACACCAATCACAATAGGACGAGTATTGGCATTAGGTAACTTATCAAGCTCATTGCGCACAGTTTCCATCATGACACGACCGCCAGAAGCGTGCACATTTACCATCCATACACCTAAGCTAGCAGCTGCCTTAATAGCCTGAGCAGTAGTATTAGGAATATCGTGGAACTTTAAGTCTAAGAACACACGGAAATTGAGATCAACTAATTTAGAAACAAATTGTGGGCCTGCAATAGTAAAAAGTTCTTTACCTACTTTAAGATTACAAGTGCTTGGATCAAGCTGAGAGACAAAATCTAGAGCCGCTGCATCATTGTCATAATCAAGAGCAACAATGACCTTAGGATCGAACATATTATTTTCCTCTTTGGTAGGTACACAGTCTATCTAAAGTACAAGCTTTCCCTTTTAGATTTGGTGCGCACAATTGATAAAGCAATTGGTCAATTATACTATGTTTTGCTAAAAAACTTTGCTCTACCGCCTAAGATTTGGCTTTTTATCCCTAATGGGCAGGGACTACCAGAGCATGCGTCAGCGCAGGCGCAGCCCCACTAGCTCAGGCGCAAGCTGCTAGCGCTGGCGCAAGCCTGAGCCTTGGCCTAGCGCCGCATCAGCACCTGCACCAGCATCCGCGTCTGGTTGCAGACGCAGGTGCAGGTGCTGGGGCGGATGCCGTGCTTTAGGAATTGGGGTAATTGACTGGAGCGGTGCTAGTCGCCGTCGATGGAGTGCTTTACTCTGATGGAGTCGAAGTGGCGGCATGATGGGCATTGCCAGAACATCATAGAGGATTCAAAACCACAATTTACGCAACTATAAGTTGCATGCAAGGCTATTTGAGCATCAACAATACTTTTAAGCTGCATAATGGTTTCACTTTGCCCCTCTTGATTAGGGTCTTTAGATCTCATACCCATATAACAAGAAAAGAGCTTAATATTAGGTCGCTCTTTAATATAACCTAGTAAAAACTCTTGAGCTTGGCTGCGTGATTCATAAGTTTCTAAATACTTACTTAAGGCAATAATAACAGCAGCGCTTTTGGTCTTAGAGGTAAGCTCCTCAAGCGCCTTTTTATATTGTTCATTAACTTGCCCTGCAAAACAGCGCTCAATTAAGTCTAAACAAAAGGTACCTGTAGCCTTGTCTATGCTAGAGATTTGCGAAACTAGTTCTAAAACCTTGGACTGATAGCCACTTTTGCGCTCTTTAATTAAGAGATCAGCCTTCATTAAACGAGCACGAATAGATTGAGGGTGAATAGTTAAAGCATGCTCTAAAAGTTTAAATGCTTCTTTAAGATTATTATCTAATATGGCTTTTTGTGATAACTCACAATAGTACTGTGCTAAATGACTAAGGTAGCTTTGACTTAAAACATCTTGATTGTTTAAGCCAATTTCTAGTGCTTTGTTATAGTCACGCTCTTGCTCATAGAGTTTTACTAAAAGCTGAGCTGAGCTTTTTCTTTGGCGTGGGATTTCAATTAAATCTAATAAAATAGCCTCAGCACGATCAAGCAAGCCTGCACTCATAAAATCACAAGCTAACTCAATTTGAGCTAATTCATTTTCATAAGGCTCTGATTGTTCATCATTAGCTAAAGTAGTATGTAATGAAATAGCCTTATCTACCTCGCCTCTTTGTCTAAAGAGATTGCCTAAAGCTAGAGAAGATTCAAAAGTTGGATGGGCCGAGTCCAAATAAGCAATAAACTCGTCCATAGCTTGTTCTTTTTTATTATTTAAGAGGAAATCCACTCCTCTTAAATAGTTTTGTGTTTGCTCGGTCTTTTTACTGGCGTGCCTATCCTTATAGGAGTTTTTTCCCATATAGTAACCATAGGCAGCTGCAATCGGAAGCAGTAAAAAGAGTAGTTCAAACATAAATATTTAGTCTAGAGCTCTATATATTGTCCTAACAAATACAAAGCCGCTGTCTTTAAAGATTAATCTTTAATTTGGCAGCGGCATTAATGTTAAACAAATAAGATAAGATTATTGAGCATCAGCAGTTTTGGCCTGGCTAGCCTCTTGAATAGCTTTTTGTGCTTCTTTCTTAATACGCTTAGTTTCGCTCTTAGCGCCTTGAGCACGAGCCCACATCTTTACAGAGAAGAGCATTGAGATGTAAAGACCAATGATAATACCAACTACTATACCTACAACCATAACCATGGCTAAGGATAGATCAGCCTTTACAAATAAGAAATCGAAAGTAACCATGGCCTCATTAGCAGATCCAATGGTTAAACCTAAAACACATAATAAAATCAAAACAATGATGTAAAGCCAAAACTTTAACATATGGACACCCATTCTTAAAAAACCTATTGGCTTTATAGCCTATTGGGGCATTATAGCAAAAAAATTTACTATCAAGCCCTATTACATCATACAAGCTCTGCACGGTTCACACTTTTATAATTTATTGTCAAACCTTGATAAGCAATTTAACATCTCAAACTAGCATATTATTCAGGCAAGATTCCTATTCTTACTTAACTGTAAGATTCATGATATTTTTTGTACCTAGATATTTAGCTTAGCACTAGTTTAGTTTTAGCTTATACTAAGAATATTCTTGATTATATATAGCTTGGCTAAGCTTTGACTCATTGACAATAGTCTAAATATTTAGGAACTTAACATTAATACTTAATTGACGATAGTTAAGTCAAAGCAGAGTTTGTTTATTTTGCTTATCTTTCCCTAGCTATTAAGGAGCATTTATGGCCATTAGATCATCTGCACAAGAGATTGAGACTTTCAAAGCTAATCTCGATCTGTTAATGCCATATCATGATCATCAATTGCTCAATACTATAGCTAAGGGACTATATACCAGTTCAGATTTTACTTATGGTGAAATTAAGGGCTTGAGCAAAGCCATAGTGATTAATCGCATCCAAATGTACTCTCGTCATAATGTACAAGAGGAGTGCAAACTCTTATGCTCACATTTACCTTTAGCCAAGGTTTACCAAATCCCTGTATGTCAAAACACTATTGATGAAGTTGAATACAGCCTTTTCCCTAATCGTAAGGCCATTAGAGAGCAAGCTAGAGCACAATACTTACAAGAAAGTATAGTTAACGATGAAATTTTATCTAATACTATTAAGCCCTCACAGGTGGACACCAGTGACTTTCCTGAGCTCTCTCAAGGCTTAGTTATTACTAATGCCTCCGATGAGGCTTTTGCTCCTCAAAGAGAAGATCCGCCTAAAGTTACCATTTATGGCGTAGCTGCTGCTCATGTTGTTGAGTATTTAACTAACCTTTACCCTAATCTGGAAATTAACGTAGTAGTTTTAAATCCAGAGATTACGGCTATTATGCTAAGTTTAGACCCTCTTATGGGTAAAAGATTAGCACATAAAAATGTCCATTTAATTGAAGGTCAAGATGACACTCCTATCTTTAATAATAGAGTAGTCTTATTACCTGAGTTAATGTTGGTTCCACAATTTAACGCCCGTTTAAAACAACGCTTGTTATTTAATATGGAGCGCAACTATAACAGTCTCATCTCTAATAAAAAGCAGCGTAATCTTAACCAACTAATTGCGCAATATAACTATCCGAACACTATCAAAGCACCACAGCTTACTAGCGATGTTATAAAAACCAGTGAAGAAATAGCCTTAGTATTTCCTGGAGCTAGTTTAGAGGATAGTTTTGATCGTTTGTGCGAGTTAAAAAATCAGGGCGCTTGTGTTATTGCCTCTGATACTGCCTTACCTTTTTTAGAAAAGAAAGGTTTATCACCTAATATAGTTGTTTCAAATGATATTGGCATTTATAAAATGGCAGGAGACAACAATATTCTGCCTGGCCAATTTTTTATGAAAAAGCACTTTTATGATCAGAGCACTTTAATTTACAACTCTAAGACGCATCTGCTCATCCCTGCTTTATTTAGCGGTAATAAGTATATTATTTATACTAATGATATGCACCGCTTAGAAATCCCTAAGATGGATAATGCTATTACAGATTTGGACATTACCTTATCCAACTCTAGCTTAATGATTTCATTAGCCATTAAGATGCAGCCACAAAGAGTTTATTTGTTTGGTTTAGACACTGTGGCTCGTAAAGATAGCTTTTATGCAGGCTTTGATGATCAGGTAGTAAGTTACTTAGTTGCCCCTACTGATCTTAGTGATGTTGTGGATTGTAATGATGGCCGTGTTAGAAAGGCTTCGCACAAGTTTACCGCCTCTAGATTGCATGTAGAGGAAATGGTTGAAAGCAACGTCCATATTGAGTTTATTAATTGCTCTCCATTTGGGGCCATTATTAAGGGCTGTACTTTAGATTTAGGCTCAAAATTCAATGTAGATTACTCAAACTACCAAACCCTAATCTAAGAGCTTCCCTAGACTGAGCTTGATTGTAGCTCCAGGCACAAGAGCACCAGCCATAAAGCTAGCGCTAGCGTTAGCGCTAGCGCTATGGCTAGCGCCATGGCGCAAGGTCTGGCCTTTGGCCAGGAGCGAGGCGCTAGCCTTGTGCCTGGGCTAAAAAAAAACAAAAGGACTATTACTAGTCCTTTTGTTTTTTTAGAGCTTTGGTGAGGCTACTTTTTCAAAGATGCTTCGTATTCTTTAAAAGATTGCACGCCTAAAATTCTCTTGGCGTTCTCTTCACGCTCAGCAGTTGGAGTTTGAGTATCTTTTAACTTATAAGGAATACCCATCTCTTCATACTTAAAGGCACCAAAAGAATGGTAAGGTAAGACTTCAATGCGCTTTACATTGCTCAAGGTCTTAATAAAGTCACTAAGCTGAGTTAAATAAACGTCATCATCGGTATAGCCAGGTACTAATACGTGACGGATCCAGACATCTTTGTGTAACTCATCTAAGTACTTAGCACAATCTAAAATATTCTCATTAGGAAGGTGAGTTAATTCAATGTGCTTTTCATTATTAATGTGCTTTAAATCGAGCATGATCAAGTCGGTATACTTCATCAACTCATTAAACTTTGATAAGAAAGGCTCTTCACGAGTAAAAGGTGCACCACAAGTATCAATGGTAGTATGAACACCCTCTTGCTTTAAAGCTTTAAAGAGCTCAATCATAAAGTCGATTTGTAATAATGGCTCACCACCAGAGCAAGTAACACCACCATCCTTACCCCAATAAGTACGATAGCGTAAGGCCTGCTTAACAATTTGCTCTACTGTCTTTTCCTCACCTGCTTCCATTTTCCAGGTATCAGGATTGTGACAATATAAGCAGCGCATCTTACAACCTTGTAAAAACACTACAAAGCGAATGCCTGGGCCGTCAACAGAACCAAAGGTTTCAAAAGAGTGAATACGTCCAGTGGCCATTATTTTCTCCACAAAAAACCAAATTTAAGCCAAGTTTCAAGACATATATATGCTTGCACTTGGCTAAACACCCCAATCTTACCGTCAGGAAAGCTTGCTCTTAGCAGGCTGCTCTGAGCAGCTTGCTGCGACAGTTTGCAGCTACAGCCTGCCGCTACAGCTTTATATTTATAGCTTGCTGCTAGAGCTAACGGCTTGCACGCAAGCTGTTAGCTTGGCTTGGCTTAGCCAATCCTGGCTAGCCTAGCTTGGCTGTAGGGGTAGATGGGTTGGGGGGATGATATTACGTAAAACTTACAACAAGAGCATAGCAAGATTTGGCAGCTATGTCTGTGAAGATATTTTCCAATAAATAAAAAAGGGCGACCATTTTTGGCCGCCCCTTTTTTATATTAACAGCCTCAAGCTAATTTAAGCTATTGGGGCGTTAACTTTTCATTACATGCTCTTGTGGCAAGTACGTGAAATAACGTCTAACTGCTGCTCACGGGTTAAGTCGATGAACTTAACAGCGTAGCCAGATACACGGATGGTGAAGTTTGCGTACTCAGGCTTCTCTGGGTGCTCCATAGCGTCGATTAACTTTTCGGTACCGAATACGTTAACGTTCAAGTGGTGAGCGCCCTGCTCGAAGTAACCATCCATAACTTGTACTAACTTAGTAGTACGCTCGCCAAGGTCGTGACCTAAAGCATCTGGAGAGATGGTTTGAGTGTTAGAAATACCATCTAATGCATACTCATATGGGAGCTTAGCAACAGAGTTTAAGGAAGCTAATAAACCGCTCTGCTCAGCACCGTAAGATGGGTTTGCACCTGGGCTTAATGGCTCACCAGCCTTACGGCCATCAGGTAAAGAACCAGTTGCCTTACCATAAACTACGTTAGAAGTAATGGTTAAGATAGAGGTGGTTGGCTCAGAGTCACGGTAGGTGTGGAACTTCTTAATCTTGTTTAAGAAGGTCTTTAATAACCATACAGCTAACTCGTCAGCACGGTCATCATCGTTACCGTAACGTGGGAAGTCACCCTCGGTCTCGTAGTCAACTACGATGCCCTGCTCATTACGGATGGTCTTAACCTTGGCGTACTTAATAGCACATAAGGAGTCAACTACGTGTGAGAAGCCAGCGATACCAGTTGCGAAGGTACGACGTACATCAGTATCGATTAAGGCCATCTCAGCAGCCTCGTAGAAGTACTTGTCGTGCATGTAGTGGATTAAGTTGAGCACGTTAACATATAAGCCAGCGAGCCAATCCATCATGTCGTTGTAACGCTCCATAACCTCGTCATAGTTTAAGTACTCAGAGGTAATAGGACGTAACTTTGGACCTACCTGAACTAAGGTCTTCTCATCAACACCACCGTTGATTGCGTAAAGCATGCACTTAGCTAAGTTAGCACGAGCACCGAAGAACTGCATTTCCTTACCAGTCTCAGTTGCAGATACGCAGCAGCAGATTGAGTAATCATCGCCCCAGATTGGACGCATTACATCATCGTTCTCGTACTGTACAGAAGAGGTAATGATAGAAATCTTAGCAGAGTAATCACGGAAGCCCTGTGGTAAGTTCTTAGAGTAAAGAACAGTTAAGTTAGGCTCTGGAGCTGGGCCCATGTTCTCTAAGGTGTGTAAGAAACGGAAGTCGTTCTTAGTAACCATGGAACGGCCATCCATGCCGATACCTGCCATCTCTAAGGTAGCCCATACTGGATCGCCAGAGAATAACTGGTTGTAAGATGGGATACGAGCAAACTTAACCATACGGAACTTCATAACGATATGGTCAACAAGCTCCTGAGCCTCACTCTCGGTTAAGGTACCGTCTTGTAAATCACGCTCAATGTAGATGTCTAAGAAGGTGGAGATACGACCTACGGACATAGCAGCGCCATTTTGAGTCTTGATGGCAGCTAAGTAGCCGAAGTATAACCACTGGAAGGCCTCACGGGCATTCTTAGCAGGACCAGAGATGTCGTAACCATAAGTGGCAGCCATCTTCTTCATCTCAGCTAAAGCACGGATCTGCTCGGAGATCTCCTCACGCTGACGAATGATGTCATCAGTCATGATGCCACAACCGCAGTTTGCTAAGTCTTCCTTCTTCTTAGCAATTAAGAAATCAATACCGTATAAGGCAACACGACGGTAGTCACCAACGATACGACCACGGCCATAGGTATCTGGTAAACCAGTAATGATCTTGTTCTTACGAGCAGCACGCATCTCTGGAGTGTAAGCATCGAAAACGCCTTGGTTGTGGGTCTTACGATACTCGTTGAAAATCTGCTCGTACTTCTCGTTTGGAGTGTAGCCGTAGGTGGTGCAGGCCTCTTGAGCCATCTTGATGCCACCGTATGGCATGAAAGCACGCTTTAAAGGCTTGTCAGTTTGTAAACCAACAACCTTTTCTAAGTCCTTAGTACCCTCACCAATGTAGGCTGCGCCGTAAGCATTGATACCAGAAACAATTTCAGTTTCCATATCGAGAACGCCACCCTTGGCACGCTCTTGCTTTTGAAGATCCTGTAAGATGCCCCAAAGCTTGTCGGTGTTTTCGGTAGCTGGAGCTAAGAAGGACTCGTCACCATTATATGCAGTGTAGTTAGATTGCACGAAGTCACGAACATCAATTTCGTCAACCCAGTGAGTACCCTTAAAACCACGCCATTCTGCTCTCATAAACATCTCCTGTGAGAATATTTCAGAAACTTAGAAAACTTTCACTTAATTTGCTATCTACAAAATACAAATTAATGTTAAAAGTGTGAACCAAATCAAATCGAACGACGCTATTATTCAACGCACCCTTACTAAAAACAAGCATTAACTAACAAATTTTTTAAAATTCAAATGGGATATTTTTGAGCTCAAAAATCCCCTAAAAATGGCCTACGAATCGCTATTTATGTGTTATCTAGCTTGTTTATTCATAACTGTGGTCAATGGTGATTTTTTTAACTTTAACAAAAATTGCTCTTGTGCCATTGTTTAATTGAGCTCTATCTAAATTACGATAAATAAAGGCTTTTAAGGTTATATCCCCTCTTGTCTAGATATGTAAAATTTTGATTATTGCGCAAAATTTGCAGCAAATTGCTCGTTATAAAAAATCTTTTATTTAAATAAGATCTTTAATAAATGCTATTTATTAATAAAAACAGCCCTTTTCCCCCACTATAATCCCTTATATAAGCCATTTATAGCAATTGACAGTCTTAAGAGTTCCCCAAATTTAGGGGTTTTACCAAGCAGTTAAAGTGATCAAAATGCGCATAACTTTCCCAAAATTCATGATTTTTTTAGCATCTTTAGTAATTACCTAAGTAAATTTTTGTTAGTCGCAGCTAACCTAGAGCAAAAATACCGTGTATTTGGTGTTTATAAAGCTTGTCGACTGCCATTTTAGTTAGCTTATTTTCGTCATAAAGATGAGCAATCTTTGCAAGAAGAGCCATAAACTTATCTAAGTTAAATTTTTAGTAATTTTTTATAAGTTTTTCTAATATTGGTTTTTTTAAAATTATGAAAATTTTGCCTTTTATGGCACTAAAGACATCACCCAACAT
>NZ_JALKIM010000017.1 GCF_023050945.1 Anaerobiospirillum sp. NML120448
TTATCCTTGGGGAATGTGTGTATTTAAGATAATACTAATATAGTATAGTATTATACCCCAAGGTTTTCAAGAAAAATCCCCTCCGTCCAGCCGATATATATCACGTTTTTGATTTATAGAAGTGCCCTTATGATAAAAGGCTCTTAGCAACATAAGGTAATAAGAATTTTGTCTTTGGCTCATTTTTCAATAATGTATGGTGCGTTTTATGGCGATACTACCTAGTGCTCGACCATTTTTACAAAAATTTTCTTTATCCAGCAGTTTAGTAATAGCAGGCTTACTGTTAAGTGCCTGTTCTGTTAGTGAAGACAATAAGGAAGATCAGTCATTGCTTAGCATTTGGTCGCAAGAGCAAAATGCTCAAGCAAAAGAGGCTGCTCGCACCAAGGCCATTAATAAAGTTCGTCAAGAGGCACAAATTGAGGCCAATAATATGGCCACCAATAGTTCTTGGACTTACGAAAACGATGATGCCTACCGTCAAGCCATCAAACAAACTGATATTGTTTATGATGAACAGAGCGCTTCTTTTATTTCCTCTCAACAAGAGCAAAGTGCTCGAGAGCGATACTTATATGAGCAAGCTTTAAAAAACCAAGATGAGACTCAAGATATTTTTTACAAAGAGGCTCTCAATGGTGGCAATGAGACAGAGAACAGCTCAGATATAGAGTCTCCCAGTACCAATTAGTAAGGTGGTATTAGAAGCCCTCAACAGCAATGAAGGCTCAACAGATGCTTTAGAGGCCGAGGCTAGCGCTAGTGCAGGTAATAGCACTAGGACTGGAGATATGAGTGCCAGAGGCAAAACCTATAATGCTAAAAACAGTGTTGAGATTGGCAACAGATATAAGCTAGGCATTAGCGAGCATGAGCCTTATATAGCACCTGTGCCAGTCAAAAAGCCAATACGCTCCAGCTCACTTAATAGCACTAAAAATTACTATCAAAATGGCAAGCAACCTTGCTACAACTGCTCAGACAGCTATGAGCGTGATCCTGCTTACTATGAGCCATGGCACCAAAAGTTTAAAGCTCCTTCTATAGACAACGCACCGCATCGCTCGGGCAACGTCTATACCCCTAAAACTTTTGAGTAATAATCCCCATACAACAAAGGGCAGATTTTCTTCAAATCTGCCCTTTGCTTTTAATAGGCTAAAACTTGCTTAAGGTAAAGATGGAGTTGGTAAACCTTGTGGTGGAGGTAATGGCCTACCATCTGGATCTGTTGCTACATTAGGCGAGGTCGGAGCCCAATGTGGAGGTGGCGGTGGATAATGGACATTGCCATCATGTGGTGGCCTATGACCAGGAGGCCTGTGACCTGGGTATGGTGGTTTATGATCTGGATAAGGCGGACGACCATCAGTGCCTGGCGGGCCATAATTGCCATTATTGCCATACCAATAGCCATCGTAATAGAAACTACCGCCATAGTCTATGCCGTAATTATTGTCTTTACCTGACTGAACGGTCACAGTATTACCATTTTCATCAACATAGCTATAGGTAACCTGAGAGTTATTAAATTGCTCTCTTTGCTCTAGCTCTTGACGGTATTTAGCAATTTCCTCTGGAGTACCGATCATGGTAGGTGTTTTATTACCATAAACCTTAATCTTAGGTTCATTGCTTGGCGTTTTATTACTATCTTCAGCTACAGCCACACCAAAACCTAGGGCCAAGCCAAATAGTAAAGTTAGCGCTGTTGCGACAACGGTCTTTCTCATGACTTCCTCCAAAATATTAGCGCTCTGTAAAAAGATATTTTCAATAAGCTATATGTTTTTTAACGGAATTGGACAGGCAAAAATATATAGCTCACAAACAAAAAAAGCACATTTTGTGCTTTTAGTGCTGAGTATCGGCCTTATTAAGCTCTATCTCATCTTGATGACTCTGAGCTTGGCGCTGGTACTTGAGCCTTATCTTGATGATTAGCTACATCTACGGCTAAATCTTGTTGCTCTAGAGAAGCATTTGATATAGGAGTGGCAGAGCCAGCTTCGCTATGGCTAGCCTCAGCCTCTAAATGGCTGGCAGCGCTATGGTTTGCCTCTATGGCGTTAGTATCTAAGCTGTTAGTCTCTAAAGCGCTAGTATCTAAAGAATTAGCCTCTAAAGGGATTGCTTCTTGCGCTGCTATTTCACTAAGAACAGCATCTTGATTGGAGGTTTGAGCCTCAGTCATTTCTTTAGTGCGTGCGACAGCTGATGTTTCTAAAATGCGATAGTTCTTGGCTTCAATCTTAATTTTGAACATGTTGCGTTCAACTTCACCCATAATTTCAATGAGCTGATCTTTATGGACATATGACCAATCAACATCATCATCGAGCTCAACTTCAATGGTTGCTCCGCTCTCATCGGTAAACTCGTAGCTATCTTTATAAAGATAGCTGGTAAGGCGACCACGCAATACAACTATTTCATCATCCCTACCATGGGTCTGAATCGATGCTATAGTATGGTATTGGTTTTCAAAGCCTTGTGGGCCAAACAGCATTTTATGACCAGCCATAGCCTCTGGAGTAAGCATAGCAATGCCTAGTAAAAACGCAGCAGAGCCTAAGAGCATTTTACTTTTAGCTAGTGGTCCTGGGTGTTTAATGATACTTGCGACATGTAACATAGCTTTTTTCCTAATATTAAGAGGCTCGTTACCCATATTCTAAACAAGAATGTTGGGGGTAATATTTTTACGCCACCTAAAAATACTACCTAATATTTGGGACTTCTATAAAGAAACTAACATGTTCTTATGATTTAAACTAAAACTCAAAACTTTAGAGCATATCCTAAATGCTCTTAAATTGCGGCTAATACGGTAGAAGTATGGTTGTTTAAATTTTGCGCTTAAATCAGCCAATAATTTGTACACTTTGCTATATTACTTATTGCAAATTAGCCTATCCTTAGGTGCTACATAAAATTTAAGAAAAGTGATTTTGTTTGATCACCAAATAGCACTTTAGGGTGCCAATCGCTAGAAAAATAGTATAATAGCCCGCATTTTTTTATTAAGAGTCAATAACAATTGATCGAGGTTAGTCATGGCTGATATTACTGCAATTAAGCTCAATAGCAACGTTAAGCTTCAGATGGGTACTTTCCACGTAGCTGTTTGGGGCTGTCAGATGAACGTCTATGATGCAGATCGAATTCGCGATTTAATGACAGCCTCTGGCTACGTTGAGCAAAATGAACCTAAAGGCGCTGATGTTATCATTTTAGTAACCTGTGCTGTCCGTGCCAAAGCTGAGGACAAAGTATTTAACCAGCTTGGTTCCTGGAGACATCAAGGCATTATTAATGACGATACTGTTATTGCCCTTGGTGGCTGTGTAGGCTCAGAGCTGGCTCACCAAATTATTGAAATTGACCCTAAGATTGCTATTGTCTTTGGTCCAAGAACAGCTCACAAATTGCCAGCCATGGTAGCTCAGTATCGTGCTACGCATGAAAGTGTGGTTGATGTTAATGCTGAGGCCTTAGAAAAGTTTGATGCCCTCCCAGAGCAAGGTCAACGTGGCCCTAGCGCCTTTGTTACCATTATGGAAGGCTGCTCTAACAATTGTACTTATTGTATTGTTCCTCACACCCGTGGTGGCGAGGAGTCCCGTCCAGAGCAAGACATCATTGATGAGGTTATTACTCATGTGGCCAATGGCGTTAAAGAAATTCACCTCTTAGGCCAAAATGTAAACTCTTATCGTGGTCTTGATGCTAATGGAAATGTAAGCCGCCTCTCCTCCTTACTTTATGAGATTGCAGCTATTGATGGCGTAGAGCGCTTGCGCTTTACCACCTCCAATCCAATGGAGTTTACTGACGATATTATTCAGGCTATTGCTGACTTACCTGTTATTGCTGATTCCATTCATATCCCAGTACAATCAGGTTCAGATCGCATCTTAAAGCTTATGCACCGTGATTACACTGCTGACTCTTATCGTGAGTTAATTCGTAAGTTAAGACAGGCTCGTCCTAATATCTTTATTTCTACTGATATTATTGTGGGCTTCCCTGGAGAAACTGACGAGGACTTTGCTCAGACCATGCAATTGGTTGATGACATTAAGTTTGATGCCAGCTTTAGCTTTATTTACTCCAAGCGCCCAGGCACTCCAGCTGCTGAATATGAGGACAATGTACCGCTAGAGCACAAGAGACAAAATCTCTATGCTTTACAAGCTAAATTAGAAGAATACGCCACCATGTATTCCCAAAGCTTAATGGGCACCCGTCAAAGAGTATTAGTTGAGGGTATCTCTCGTAAGAGCGATCAAGAGCTCAAGGCTCGTACCTCTAACAACCGTATTGTAGTTTTTGAAGGTAGCCGTGATTTAGTAGGCCAAATGGTTGATATTGATGTTATCAAGGTTATGAGCCACACCATGAAAGGCCGCTTAGTAGGTCAAGGCATGAACTTAAGCTAGTAGCAGAACAATAATCTAAATTTAACTAAAGGCCAAAGCTGTCTTAACCTTGTTTAGACACTTTGGCCTTATTATTTGGCAAATACTTGATAATAAATGCGGGCATTTTATAATTATTGCTCTGAGCTTAATATGGGTTTTAGGCTTAAGCTCATGTAATTAGCGAAATGTTAAAGAAAACTTTTTTGGGAGTTTCAATGTCCAAAGAGCAGCTTAATAAAGACTCTGATCGTCGTTTTAGCCTTGAGCCAGTGGATCGTAATCGCCTTGCTAATATGGTAGGTCCAGAAAATGAGAACCTAATTCAGATTGAAAGTCGCTTAGGTGTAGAAATCCTCAATTCTGGTGCAAATTTTTGTATTAAGGGCGGTGGTAAAAAGGCTCTTGCTGCTGAGCGCATTATTAAGCAGCTTTACCTTGAAACTGCACCTCTGGGTAAGCAAAAGAAGGCTCAATTTATCACTCCAGATAAAGTGAACTTAGCTATTATTGAAAATACTCATTTAGAATCAGACGCTCAAGATAGCCCAAATCCTTTAGATTTTATTGATCAAGAAAGCCAGCTAGAACAAGCTGAAAACGCCCGAGCTACTCTTAAAAAGAATGCTCACAAGACCTCTAATGAGTCTGAGGATCGTGGTAGCGTAGGCGAGTTATATCATAAGGCTTCTACCTTAAAGACCCAAAGAGGTGTTATTAAGGCACGTACCCCTAACCAGGCAGGCTATATTAGTCAAATCATTTCTCATGATGTAAGTTTTGGTATTGGCCCTGCTGGTACTGGTAAGACTTTCTTAGCAGTAGCTGCTGCTGTTGATGCTCTTACTCGCAATGAAGTACGCCGCATTATTTTGACCCGTCCTGCGGTAGAAGCTGGTGAAAAATTAGGCTTCTTACCAGGTGATCTTACCCAAAAGGTCGATCCTTATTTACGTCCTCTTTATGATGCCCTTTTTGAAATGCTTGGTTTTGAAAAGGTAGAAAAGCTTATTGAGCGTCAGGTCATTGAAATTGCACCTTTAGCCTATATGCGTGGTCGTACTTTAAATGATAGCTTTATCATTTTAGACGAGGCTCAAAACACCACCATTGAGCAAATGAAGATGTTCTTGACCCGTATTGGCTTTAATTCTAAAGCTGTTATTACAGGTGACCCATCTCAGGTTGATTTGCCTAAGAATGTACGCTCTGGTTTGCGTCATGCTATGGATGTGCTTTCTAAAGTAGACGCTATTTCTTTTACTTACTTCCTCTCTGGTGACGTAGTACGCCACCCAGTAGTAGCTGCTATTGTTAATGCCTATGACGAGTGGGATAAGAAAGAAAAAGAGCTCGAAGAAAAAGCTCCAAGAGAGCGCCGCTATGACCGCCCATATCGCTCTGGCCCAAAGGACAGATATTACCAAGATCGTGAGCGTATGAGCTCTCATGAAGATGAGCAAGAATTTGACTATGATGGCGAACAAGAGCCAGCACCTGCAAATGCGCCAGCACCTGGCCATGCTCCTGAGGGCCCAAAAGCTGATTATAGCAGCGAATATAAGCGCTCTTTAGATGAGGATGTGGCTCGATTAAATGCTCAACAAATTAAGGTTGAGCAAGCTTTTAGTACCTCTGACGACTTTGATGCTTTAATGGACGATTTAATTTACGATCAAGACCAGGATAATCAAAGTTCATTGACCCAGTCTCAGGTAACTGGCCATAATTTTAATAATTTAATGGATGATCTCATAGAAGATAATCCTGAGCACAAGGCTCACCAAGAATAATTATTTAACTTAATTTTTAAGAGGCTGACCCCTACTTTATGGTCAGCCTCTTTTTCCATTTAGCTTTAGAAGTAATGCTATGCAAAATATTGTGATTGATTTACAGGTAGAAGTTGCCGATCATGAGCACATCCCAAGTATGGAAGATTTACAAAGCTGGGCTCGTGCTGCTTTTAATGCCGTTAACTATCAAAAAGACTGTTCCTTTAGCGCCTGTTTTGTTTCCAATGATGAAATTCAAGAGCTTAATGCTACTTACAGAAATATAGACAAGCCTACTAATATTTTATCTTTCCCTTATGAAGAGCCAGAAGAGCTCTTAGCTTTAGATCCTGAGCTTAAAGAGGAACTAAACTCTAGTGAGTCCTCTGAGAGTAACGTTAATATGGGCCAATACTTAGGTGACTTAGTCATTGCTATGGATGTACTAAAAAGGGAAGCACAAGAGCAAAATAAAACTTTGCAAGAGCATGCTGCCCACTTAATTGTCCATGGCTGTCTCCACCTTTTAGGCTATGATCATATTCAAGATGATGAGGCTCAAGAAATGGAAGGCATTGAAATTAAAGTACTAGCAACTTTAGGCTATGCTAATCCATATGCTGCTGATGAGCTTTAATATTAAACTTATCAATTAGCACCTATTTTGTTGACCATACTCACGCAAAATAGGGGCAAACACTAAAAAAGCATTTTGCTAAGCTATAATGAGCCTTATGTTTGTTAATAGGAGTTTTTTAATCTTATATGGGATCTGATCTTCCGTCGCAACCGTCTTTTTTAAGTCGCACTCGCGAACGTTTTATGCGCACCTTTTTAAAACGAGGCCTTCCTCAAAATCAAAGCGATCTAGCCAAAGTTATCGAGCAAGCAGGTCAAGATGAAATTATTAATGAAGATACTGAGGACATGATCCGTGGTGTCTTTGATATTTCTCAACGCCGTATTGCTGATATCATGATCCCAAGAGCCAACATTGTGGCAATTGATTCACAAAGCACTATCGCTGACGCTATTGATACCATTAAACAATATGGTCACTCTCGCTATCCTGTTTGTAATGAGGATAAAGACCATATCATAGGTATTTTATTGGCCAAGGACTTATTACCATTGGCTAATATGAGCGATAAGAAAATTTCAGAATTTGATGACTTATTACGTAAGGCTGTCTTTGTGCCTGAGAGTAAGCGCGTCAATATGATGTTACGTGATTTCCAAAAAGACCACTTGCACTTAGCTTTAGCTATTGATGAATATGGTGGCGTTTGTGGTTTAGTAACTATCGAAGATATTATTGAGCTTATCGTAGGTGAGATCACTGACGAATATGATCCTACCGAAACTACTACCTGCATTACTAAAACAGGTGAAAATATCTACACTGTTGAGGGCACAACCCCTCTTGAGGAATTTGAAGAGTACTTTAACACTACCTTACCTCATGTAGACGTTGATACTGTGGCAGGCTTAGTTATTCACTTATTAGGCCATATTCCAAATCAAGATGAATCTACCACCTTAAATGAATTTACCTTTAAGGTCTTAAATTCTAACTTACACCAAGTACATACCCTCTTGGTAACTGTAAGTCCTAAAGAAGAAGAGTAATTAAGCTCTCTTCACTCCACAAAAAAGGCTCAAGACCTTGTGTTCCTTTACTACTGGTCTTGAGCCTTTTTTAATTATTACCCTGGCATGGGTTCTTTCTGCTACTCTTTAAGAGGCTCTTTAGGCAAATTAACCTGTTCATTAATGTGCACCGAGTGATTAGGGGCAGCATTATTATCAAGCTTATCTGCACTTAAGGGCTGATGCTTTTCATCTGTATAGGGCTTATTAGCAAAGCCTTGATGAGAGTAAGATTGTTTGCTATTAGGAGCAACTTTCACTCCCTTACCTACAGGACAATAATAAGCTCTTCCTGTCATAAAAAACTCATCATGGCCAATAAATGGGGTATCCCAATGCGGCGGAGGCAGCATGTAATCGGCTCTTACAGCTAAATTGGTCTCAACTAAATGATTACCGCCTAATTGAGCAGTCTTAAGCTTTAAGATATTACGAGCACCATTAATACTAAAGGAGCCGTAATTGCTATCGATATCACCAAGGAAAGTGCAACCTTCAACCTCAGTAGGCAAAGCACTAACTACTTGGTCAATAGCTGCTAAATCTTGTTCACTATATGAGCTACAAGCCCCTACAGAAAAGGTAGCCATGATGGCACATGCTATCTTAGCTAATTTGCCCATACTATACTCCTAACATTACCAAATCTTGGTCTTCAATAATTGCTTATTAAGCTCCACTGCCGCCATAGCTAAATTTACCTTATCTGCTTGCGGGGTCTTATTAAAGCGAATATTAGATATGGTGTTATTGCCCTTGTAGTAAATCATTAAAATACAGCTTTCACCGCTGTGAGTTTTCACTTCATATTGCCTTTGGTAACTGGCATCTTGTAAAAACTTAACTTCAAAACCTAAAGGCACCAAAATCCTACTTACCCTATCATCAATAGAGCCATCCTGAGCGCCATTTACCTGAGTCTTACTACTCTCTATCTTGCCACCCCATGGCATAGCATCATCACTCTTATGAGCCGTAGGATTCATAATGGCAGGCATAGCGCCAGCAAGAAGATTCCCATCATGCATTGCGCCTACAGCCTGATTGCCTACAGGCATATTGCCCTCTGGCAATAAGCCCTGCATGTAGCCACTATTAGTGGCATAAGTAGGTTTTACCAATAAGTCACCCCTAGTATTATCAGGGCTATATTTTTGAATGACCACTCCATACTGTAAAGCCTTGGATTCTTCTTCCAAGATAGCTTCGCTCCAAGGACTAGGCCCACTCAAAGCAACAGCACCTCTATTTATTTCTTGTCCCTTGCCTTGAGCACTGTCTAAAGACTGTTTAGGGCTTATATTTGCCTTAACCTCTGATTCAATGTTTAAAGTAGGTGTAGAGCCATTATTAATAGTTCTATGAAGTAAGTTTTGCTCCAAAAGCTCAATAATGTGCTGCAATAAGCCATTGTCCTCTACCAATCTCTTATTAAAAGCGATTTTAGAGATATTGTTGTTTTGCTTATGATAAATCAGCAACAAATAATCATTACCACTAGGTAGAGTTACCCTAAAGCGCTTATGGTTAACCAACTCATTATCAAATTGAGCCTCACAATGCAAAGGCGCTAACAAGCTACTAACTATATTAGCAAGTGCAGCATTGCCATCAATCTCCATCCCTTCTGCAAGCTCTTGAGAGCGTGTACCACCATAAGCAGCAGTCGCAGCAACCGTATCAGCTGCATTTACAGCGGCCGCATCAGATGCAACTGCCTCTGGAGGTTGGCTAACCTTAAAAGGACTATCAGGCATTAAAGAAGGCTCACCAAAAGGCAAGTTAAGCTCATTATTACTATCCGTGGTAACAGGTGAAACTATTGGGGTCTCTACCTTTACCTCAGCCCCTGTCTCTAGCTCTGGCTCATAGCCTGATTCTGGCTCTTGCTCAGCCTCAGCTTCATAAACTGGAGAATCTTTACTGTGGTGCTGATTATAGTCATCAATCAATGATACTAAGCTAGTAAGATCAAATTCATCTAAATCACTGCTCTGGCGTGGTTCTGGCTCGTTTAAGCCATTATGGCCCAATGATTGAGGCATTTCTTGCTCGTTAATTGCAGGGCTTGCTTCTTCATCGCTATAGCCAAAATCATAGTCCATAATAGCCTCATCACTAATAGGACTATTAGCTGGCTCTAAGGATAGCTCTTGCTTTTGCTCCTGCACCTGCTTCGTTTGTAGTGCTATGACTTGAGTTTGATCTAGAGCTGGCGCACCTGGAGCAGGCACTGCTGACATCTTAGGAGCTACTGGCGCATCTTGCGCATCAAGCACATCTTGCGCCTCTTGGCTGTGAGCATTTTGAGGTAAAGACTCTTTAGGGGACTTGAGCTTAGCAGCGCTAGTGCTTTTTGGTTGCTGGTGAGGGGTATATGGTTTACCAAATTTAATGCACTGAGTCTCAAAAGCCTCATTTAAGCTTTTAAAAGACTTTTCAATCACCACATCATAGATTTGATAGTCAGGCGCTTTGTGCTCATAAGAGCCATTTTTAAGCTCTTCTATAGTAAAAACACGATAAGAAGGCAGGAGCTGCGATAAATCATTTGGTTCCATAAAGCCAAGTCCTCAACATTACTCTAACCATAATTTTAGCAATTAATAGTTAGCTTTATGACAGCAATTTAATGCGCCCGCACCACTAAAAGATAAGTCACACTTACTCTATCGTTATTATTGCTATTTTTTGGCGAAATTCGGGGGTGGTCACTAGTTAATTTTGTTAGAATGAGGGCTCAATTTTTTGGTAGCATATCTTAGGCTTGTGGTGATCATAATGTCCTCTTTACTTGTAAAGTTACAAATCTTTAGCAATAAAAACTTTTGGCAAAGTGTTTTGCACTCTAAACTCGGCATCTGTGTCACCTCCATAGCTTTAGGCTTAATTGCTACTTTAGGTTTTGCTCCTTTTAATATGTGGGTTATTAGCCTTGCTTCTTTAGCTTTTGAGTTTTGTTTTATCGCTTCTTTAAAAAGCAAAAAGCAGGTCTTCTTTTCCTCTTTACTCTATTTTACTGCCCTTAATACCATTACCTTAGAGTGGCTTAACTTTGTCATGGTAGATTTTGGTGGCTTGCCTTATATTTTATCTTTGCTAGTAGAGACCTTATTTGCTTGCTATCTTGCTATTTTCCATGCTGCCTTAACTACTTTAGCTTATAAGTTTTCTATGCAAAAGTATAAGCCAAACCCAAGCCTTGCAGACAACCAAGAAGCTCAAGACGAAGATGATGAAGAGTCAGTAGAGATGGCTGATAGCTCTACTGTAGGTTCCTTTATCCCTCAAGGTATTAGCCAAAACTACCTCTTCCCTATTTTAAAGTTTGCTCAAGGCAGAGAATACCGCTTCTTTAAAAATGCCTTTTTATTATGCTTCTTACCTGTAGCCTTGATTATTGCTGACTTTATTATTGGCTGGTTATTTACTGGCTTCCCTTGGATGTACTTTGGCTATAGCGTACTTGAAGGGCCTTTTTCTGCTTATGCACCTTTAATTGGAGTTAGAGGCCTTACCTTAATTCTCTTTATTAGTGCAGGTGCTTTAGCCTTAGCAATTGAGCGTCGCTATATTTATTTACCAGTAGCAGGTGTACTATTTTTATTTGGTGTCTTTGTTTTAGGAGTACAGTACACTACCCCACTCAATAGTGTTAATGTCATTGGCATTCAAGGTAATATTCCTCAATCCATTAAATGGGATCCTCGCCAGACCAAGCCAAGCATTGATAAATATATCAATTTAACACTAGAGCACTTTGGCAAAACTGATCTTATCGTGTGGCCAGAATCAGCCATGCCTGTATATTTTGAACAGGTGGTGCCTTTAATCAATGATCTTAATAATCTTGCTTATGAAAAAAATACAGCCATGATCATTGGTATGCAAAGAGTCACTCCTCAAAAGCAAAGCTTTAACTCTATGTTCCTTTTAGGCCAAGGCCCTGATTTAGACAACCTACAAAACTATGATAAGCGTCAATTAGTGCCTTTTGGCGAGGTAGTGCCTTTTGAAAAATACACTAGACAACTAGGCTCAATTTTTAACTTCCCTATGTCTAGTTTTACTCATGGCGCTTATGAGCAAAAGCAAATGTTTTTAGAGCAGCAGGGCTTATCACTCATCCCTGCCCTATGCTATGAGTCCATTTTCCCAGAGCTCATGCTCTCATTACATGACGAAAACACTAATGGCATTATTATGATTTCTAATGACTCTTGGTATGGTGATACTAGAGGCCCTCAAGAGCATTTAGCTATTGCTCAAATGAGATCTTTAGAAATGCAAAAGCCTATGATTAGAGTAACTAACTCAGGCATTACTGCTTATATCAATGAAAAAGGTGAGGTAGTAAAGCGTCTGCCAAGTAATGTAGATGGTGCCTTACAAATGAATTTCGTACCAACTAAAGGTATGACCCCTTATGTAAGATTTGGCAATATCCCTCTTTATATTCTGCTCGTGCTTTTAATTAGCATTGGTATATATTTAAGATCTCAAGATCAAGATGAACGTATTGCTATACTTAAAGAGATGGTGAGACCTTAAGATTATTGCTAAAATCTCGGGATAGCTCACATAATAGAGCCTTGATTAAAACTATCATTGGCCCTAACTAGTATTTTTGATGATCTTTAAGAGCAAAACGTCATATAATCTATATAATTAATTTCTTACTTTCTATTAGAGAGTTAGTTTTATTGCTAAATGCGTATCAGAGGAAGGTAACATGCGCGAGATTTTCTTTAGCAGCTCACAGGTTTTAACTTACATCATTAAAAGATGCTATCTAAAAGACTATAACATTAATCAGGCTACAGCCCAGAGACTGCTTTATTGCAGCTATGGCTCTATTATGGGCTTGTTTGATATGCGTCTTACTGATGAAAGACCAATTACTTGGGAAGCTGGCCCTATTTTCCCGCGTGCCGTCTTTGATCATATGAACCATCAGTTAAACTTTACTGATTATCAAAATCCATTAGAGCAAAAGCTTTCTCAACCAGCAATCATTTATGTTATCAATCAAACAGTTGATAACTTTGCTACTCTCAGCCCACAAGAGTTTACTGAATTTTTAACTGCTCCTGGCACTCCTTGGTATGAGGCCTCTAATGGCGGTGAAAATATGGGCGTAATTATGGAAGACGAATTAATTCGTCAATACTTCATTAAGTCAGTAGTAGATCCAGATGCCTACTTTGGCCCTAATATGGAAATTCCTATTGCTGCTGATCCACGCTCTGAGAACATCTGGGCTTAAGAGCAGCGATTTAATCCTTCCATCATTACAAAGACCTCCCTATGCCTAAACTTGGGTATACGGAGGTTATTTTTTATTGGCCAAACACAGCCCTACCCTCAATCATCCCCCTTCAATCCACCATCTGGCACCAGCACGGCAATAAGCCCCACTTACTATTGCCAAGCCCCCATCAGCTCAGCTATCAGCCTAGCCAGCTAGGCCATGTAATACTACGCCCTACGCTACATTAGGCTATAACTACACTCCACACAGTTACAGCTACGCAACCCACGCTACGCCGCTATGCAACGCAAGCTAAGCCACGACTGGACACAACACGTCCTGCAAGTTAAGTTGCAAGATAGCCAAGGATCGCTCTTAGTTAGTTAAAAGGATTAGAGCTTGCTTGATAAATAAAAAAACCCTAGCTTTGCAGCTAGGGTCTTAGTTAATTTAATCTTAATTCTGAGGTGCCAATAATTAGCCTTCCTATTTCGCTACACTTAGTTTTTTCGTTGCGAAAGAGCACTGAGTGCTTAAAAAAGGTACTACCTCCCTGTTCAAAAATAGGGTTTTTAGTAATATGGCTTAAGGCATTAGCTTTTGAGTGATAAAAATGAGGCTCATAGCCAAGGCCTAAATCTTTAGCTCTAATCTCCTCCATTGATAAATCCTGATGCTTGGGAGCACGATTAACTGAGCTTTGCATTTTCTGACTTACAAAATGCTCAATAGCTAATTTACTATTAGCTTCACTGCGGTAATGATCAGTGTCATAATGCAAATCATCAGTTAATACTAAAGCATAATTATGATTCGGGCCATAAAGCAGCTCTAACTCTTTTTGTATATCCTGCTCACTGATTGGCTTAGGGATACGTTTTTGTTCACGAGCTATTTTTTGAGCTTTAAACTTAGCGCTATGACGAGCTTTTTCATAAGCCAAAAGCTTTAAGTCTTCGGCACTTTGATTTTTGCTCAAATCATGCTCTTTCTTGAGTTCTTGCTCCTTTGCAGCTTTTTCCTTATTAGCCCCTGCATTATTATTTAAATACTCAGGCTTAAACTTCTTAACCTGCTTTTGATACGGGTCAACATAGCCGTAAGGCAGGTCATCCAAAGAGACCATCACATCGATTTTATCTTCAGAATGAGCCTGAAGCACCACACTATGGGAACTACGAGCAGCCTCCTTAATTCTGGCAATTTGCTCAGGAGTAAAAGGCTTCTTTTTAACCTCAACCCCCTCAAAAGACGTGTTAACTATAGGCTGACCCTTTCTCAATTCACGATCTTGCGCTTCTTTAAGACCAACTAAACTACTGTCTAGTAAATCATTATAAATAATGTGTTGTAATAGATGCTTATAGGACATTAAGGCTTTATAGGTGTCATTAACATCATAGCCATTAATCTCAAGTGACTTATGTATCCCATGAATATAGCGATTTAAGGTAAAAACACTCTTAAGAGCTGGAGAAAATGAGGTCATACAAAGGCCGATACGATTGTCTTTACAGAAGTTTTGATAGGTTTTCTTATTATAAAACCCCACATCATCATGATTAATGCGACCAAACTTAGGCAAATTATTAGTATCAACATTAGTTGCCTTAAGCATATCCCAGTAGTTCATTAAAACTTGGGCATAATCAATGTGCATTAAATGAAGATGAACCTCAGAACCTAAATAGTGAGTATGAGGAATCTGTGATTGTTTAAAGGTTTTAGAGCCAGTACCGAGCAGATCATTAATCTCCATTAAGCTCATATTGGACGCTTTATTCATGTTTTTCTGGCGATCTAAAGCTTCCTTTTTTAGCATCTCAAGATCTATATCAGACTGATTAGCAATCTTTTCCATCTCTCGCTCTGTAATATAGCCATAGTCAAACTGAGCAGATGGCTTAATATCAACCATGCTTTGAGAAAAAGAGGCCTTATCATTGCTATCAATGACATTAGATGTAGGTTCAGAGGCGCTAACATTATTAGTGCTTGATACTAAAAATAAGATGATACTTACGAGCGCCAATAATGAGTAAAAACGATCTAAAAACACTCTATTAGCTCTTAAAATATGTTGGTAAAAAAATAAAAGTCACCTAATGGGAATCGCAAATCTTGCTTAAAACTTTAACAACAAAAATCTAACTCATAAAACAATAATCTGTGTCTTTACTAAGGCATATAGACACATATAGGCACTTTAGGAACTTAAAATTAGCGCCCTTTATAAAGAACTTTATTATATTAGAAATTGCTTTATCTATGCTAATAAGCAGCAAAGAAAACGAGAGTCATGCAACATATTATTTTTTAATATTGATTGTATTAAATACCATATTTGGGGCACAGCATATTATTAAATGACATGCTACAATGATTCTTAGGTTTCTTTAGTCAGCTAAATACCAGAAGAAATCAATTATGCCGTTAATGCTATTAATACCGATCTATCTTTTGGTTTAGTCCTAGGTTTTGTTCATGAGTACTAATGTTGATAATCGCCTCTTAAAGAGCAATGATACTTCTACAGGTATGTCACTAAAATCTGCCCTTGGTTTAGAACAAGAGCAAGAACAGTCACGTCCAGCATCCATGAACAAAGCAGCAACTGCAAACTACTTAAGTTCTTTAAGAAGGGAACAAGATGAGGTAGGTGATAACTTATCACGCTCTATGAATAAGCTTAACCAAAGCTTATCTCAAGCAGCTGCTAAAAGTGACACAGCCCCTGTAGATGAACAAGCTCAAAAGATGGCTGTCTACAGCAAATTAGCAGGCAAACTGATTGATCGTGATAGCTCTTTACAAGAAAAAGTTGCTCAGAACCTTTCAAGCAATAGCAATGTTGTTCGCTCTAAAGATGCCTCAGAGTCTTTGCAAAAAGCTATGGATAACCTTCCTCCAGCTTTAAAGGAAGGAACTCAAGCTGGTAAAGATTTAGCAAAATTCATGGTTGAAAACCTAGTAACCTTAAGCGATCGCAAGCAAATGGGTGCAGGTTTAGAGCGTGATTTGGCTGTACGCCAAATTTCTATTCCTAAAAATCAACCAAATAGCCGTATTCAGCAAGCTAGCTCTAAAGTATTGAGTGCGTCTATTGAGTATGTAAAAAACAATCAACCTGAAGTACTAGCTAAAATACCGCCAGAGACCAAAGCAGAGAGTCAAACTAGCTCTACTACCACTATCAAAGCACAAGAGCATAGTGCCCCAGCTCAAACTAAAGATACTACCTATATTTCAGCTCTTAAAGCTCAGCGTCATCAAAGTGCTATTAACAATGATCAAGAGCCTAAGGCGCAAGCACCACAAGATAAAATTAGTGCTGAAATTTCCAAGCGTATTCATAGTTTAATTGCTCAGGCTGCAACTACAGCTAAAAGCGGTAATCTTATTTCTTTGTCTCCAGAAGAGGCAGAGCGCTTTGATCGTACCCAAAGCCCTCAGTCATCGGACAATCTAAAGCGCATTTTTGGCCAGAATAATAACTCTAGTTCTAACACCAGCAGTGTAAATAACGGAGCTGATGGGGAATTACCACCACCTAGCACTACCAATAAACAAGCACCAACTAATGTTAGACAGTTGTCATTAGCTGAGCTTTCAGCTCGTGCTAACCAGCTACAAACCCAATTTCGTGAAGAAAGACAGCGCATTGTTCAAGAAGGTAAGTTACCTGATCCTGCACAAATGCCTGAATATACCTTTGATAAGGCCTCAGTGAAGGCTACTCTCACTCAGGCACATATTCAGCAGCAGCAACAAGAACAACAACGTGCTCAACAAACTTCATCCCTATACGAAAGCTTAGCTCGTGCTCGTAGTGCTATTAGCGCCCATAGTTCCCAGTATGCTAACCAAACTCAACAAGCCGAGCAGCCAGCCCCTCAGCAACAGCAACCTGCCCAGTCTCAAACTACTGAGCAAAAGCCAGTAGCCCAAGACAACAAGGCCCCTGCTGCCCAACAGCAACCTGCCCAGTCTCAAACTACTGAGCAAAAGCCAGTAGTACAAGACAACAAGGCCCCTGCTGCCCAACAACCAGCACAGCCTCAAACCACTGAGCAAAAGCCCGTAGTACAAGATAACAAGGCCCCTGCTACACAGCAACCTACACAGCCTCAAACCACTGAGCAAAAACCAGTAGCTCAAGACAACAAGGCTCCTGCTGCACAGCAACCTGCTCATCCTCAAGCTACCGAGCAAAAGCCTGTAGCCCAAGACAACAAGGCCCCTGCTACACAGCAACCTACACAGCCTCAAACCACTGAGCAAAAACCAGTAGCTCAAGACAACAAGGCTCCTGCTGCACAGCAACCAGCTCAGCCTCAAACCACTGAGCAAAAGCCAGTAGTACAAGACAACAAGGCACCTGCTGCCCAACAGCAACCTGCCCAGTCTCAAACTACCGAGCAAAAGCCAAGTAATATAGAGCTTAACCACTCAAGCTTGAACTTTGGTAAAACTGACGTAAATTTAAGCTTTAATGCTATTCAAAGTAGTACTTATGGCGGTATGGATATCATGCCAGGCATGACTATACCTGTTTCTCATTTTGGTCAGTTTGATAACGATACTATTCAGCCTAATAACAAGGCGCTTGAAGCACTCAAAGTACAAGCTCGCTTATTAGAATCTCAACTAAAATCAGCTGAACAAGAACTTGCCCAGCTAAAGCAAAATGCAACTTTAGAGAGCAAGCCTACACTTAATACCAGTCAGCCTGTAACCGATGGCGATGAACAGCAGTTAAGCTCTGGCTCTAATGTAGCTAATAAGCCAAGTATTGTGCCTAATACTGAGGTTCCTAAGGGCCCTAGCGGCGTGCCTTTAGCCGATGGTGATGAACAGCAACTTAGCTCTGGCTCTAATGTAGCTAATAAGCCAAGTATTGTGTCTAATACTGAGGTTCCTAAGGGCCCTAGCGGTGTGCCTGTGGCCGATGGTGATGAGCAACAGCTAAGCTCTGGCTCTAATGTAGCCAATAAGCCAAGTATTGTTCCTAATACCGAAGTGCCTAAGGGCCCTAGCGGTGTACCTGTGGCCGATGGTGATGAACAGCAACTTAGCTCTGGCTCTAATGTAGCCAATAAGCCAAGTATTGTTCCTAATACCGAAGTGCCTAAGGGCCCTAGCGGTGTACCTGTAGCCGATGGTGATGAGCAACAGCTTAGCTCTGGATCTAATGTAGCTAATAAGCCAAGTATTGTTCCTAATACTGAAGTTCCTAAAGGCCCTAGCGGTGTGCCTGTAGCCGATGGTGATGAACAGCAACTTAGCTCTGGCTCTAATGTAGCTAATAAGCCAAGTATTGTTCCTAATACTGAGGTTCCTAAGGGCCCTAGCGGCGTGCCTGTAGCCGATGGTGATGAACAGCAACTTAGCTCTGGCTCTAATGTAGCCAATAAGCCAAGTATTGTCCCTAATACTGAGGTTCCTAAGGGCCCTAGCGGGGTTCCTGTGGCTGATGGTGATGAGCAACAGCTCAGCTCTGGCTCTAATGTAGCTAATAAGCCAAGTATTGTTCCTAATACTGAGGTTCCTAAGGGCCCTAGCAGCGTGCCTATGGCCGATGGTGATGAGAGTGTAGTAGAGCAGAAGGTTGATACTGTTGTTAAGCCACCAGTAATGACTACTGAACAACCAGTTAATAGCAACAATAATTTAGCTGGTGCGGGCGCACCTACTGTTGAGCACTCTAATCGCACCAATCCTTTTGCAAAGCTTTACGGAGCAATGCAACAAGGACACTACGATGAGGCTAATATTCAACAGCCTAATTTAAATGATAAGGGTAATAGTAGTAATACTTTAGGCTTTAATACTGCTTTAGCTAAGCCTATGGACGGCAATAGCCAGTCATCACAAACCCAATCTAATAGCAATCAGTATGTGCCTTCAGGCTCTGGTAGCATGATGAGCGAAGCTAGTGATGAGGCTCAATTTAGCAATAATACTATTATTGTTAAGGGCCCTGTAGATGCAGAGGCTGCATCTGAGGAGCCATCAATTACTGACAAGCCTAAGCACGCTACTAATGCTTCTGCTACCGATGTTTCTAAGACTAAAGAATTTTTAGCTCAAAACGCTCAAGAGGCTCAAGAAAAAGAGGCTGTTATTCAGGAAAAGCAAGCCACTAAGGAAGCTCTTGAACAAAATATAAAAGAAAATAAACAAGAGCAAAAAATTCAAGAGGAGCAAGTAGTACAAGAGGAATTTGTAGCTACCATGCAAGCTCGTGCCCAAAGCACCCAGCAAGCAATCGAGCAAGCTCAAATTCAAGCTAACTTACAAGCTCAACAAGTACAAAGCAATCAACAACTTGCTAATGGTAAGCTTTATGAAAATGGTCAAATTAACCAATTTAGCCGTTTATATCAACATACTATTAGTGAGCAGAATGCCCAACAAGCTCGTGTTTTAGGTTCTAGTCAGGTTAATACTGTAGGTGATACTAATATCAAGGCTACAGGCGCTACAATTGCCACTACTACCACCACTATTAATGTTGAAACTCAAGAACAAGGACAACAAAATACTGGTGCCACTAATTTAGCTAACCGTAATACTGTAGGTAATACCACAGTAGATCAGTCCAATCGCTTGTTAGGTGGCGATCAAAGCGCAGTTTCTGCCAACCAGTTAAACCAAGGCACTCAAGCCCAAGGCCAAGCTCAAGCTCAGGCTCAAAACCTAGCTAACACCCCTAGTGCGGGCGCTCAAAATACCGCCACTCAAGGCGGTCAAGCTCAGACTCAAGGACAAGCTCAAGTAAGCACCCCAGCACAGGTACAAGGACAGCCTCAAGCTCAGGCTCAAGTGCAAGGACAGGGCCAGGCCCCTGTTCAGGTACAACCTCAGGGACAGACTCAAGTGCAAGTGCCAGGACAGGCTCAGGTGCAAACTAATGTACCTAATAGCAATGTTCAGAGTCAGGCAGTGCAGCCAAATGTAGGCGTAGGAGCGGTGAGCGGTACTGGGGCTGTAAGCCAAATGCAGGCTCAGGTTCAGGTTCAGACGCAAGCTCAAGCTCAAGCTCAGGCTCAGATTCAAGCTCAGATTCAAGCTCAGATTCAGGCTAATGGCAACGCTATTCAAATGCCTAATGGCTTAAGCACACCTGTGGTAAATCTTGATGAGGACAGTCTCCAAGACGAAATCATTAAGAATGTAATGCAAACTGTGCCTTCTGATGACCTAGATGAGTTTGGTATCAAAAATAACAATAATCTAACCTCTGCTCCATTATCAGGTGTAGTGGCCGATACTGACTTAACTGAGGATAATAATACTTTCAGCCAAATTCTTAATAAGGGCGCTAGCGAGCCTAATGCTTTATCAGCTTTAGGTGATAGCTCTAAAGTGGTTCCTACTAATAGTGCGCTTGGTGCTGCTCAAATTACTAGTGGACAAAATGACCCTATTCCTGAGGAAAGTGTAGTTAATAATGTAGCCACTCCTAAGGAAGGCGGTATTTTACGTCGCTTAGCCTCTTTGTTTGGCCGTAAGAACAACGTAGAAGAGGCCGTAAGCAGCTCCAGTAATGAATCAAAAAGCGTAGACCCTAGCAAGGCTGCTTTAGATAACTTATTAAATAAGAGTGAGCAAACAGCTTCAAGCCAAAACAGCGCAGCTACTAATATCCGTATGAACAGCTACGAGAGTTTAGTTAATAAATTACAAATGGCTGCTGCTGATGAAGCACTTCCACCTAAGATGCAAGAGCAGGCTCAAAACTTATTAAAGTCATTACAAAACCCTGTTAATGACTTAAAAACAGTTAGCTCCTGGCTGAACTTTGTAACAGGCCCAATGTCACCATCTTCATCTCAGGCACTGGCCTTACACCAATGGGCTTTTATGCTGTTATGCATTCGTTTTGAGCAAATTGGTAAGAATGTTGAAAAATTCTTGAAAAAGACCCAAGGTGGTACAGACAAGATAGCTAAATTGGACACAGCCATCAAAGATAGCGCCAAGGTTGCTCAAGAGTTAGATGATGTTACTGTATCGAAGAGCCATGATCTCCTAAAAGAGACCTTTAGCCAAGTAGAGCGCATGCAGCAGCAGATGCAATCCATTCCTCAGGATCAATCTGTCTTACGCTATATTCCTTTACCTCCAAACTATCAAGGCGGAAAAGAAGGTAGCTTTAGTGCACAAAAGCGTAAAGACGAGGATGGAGGTACCAGTTGGCATTTAAACTTTAATCTTGATTTACAAGATATGGGAGCCTTACAAGTTAAGGTCAAATTACGTTTCCCTGAAATTCAAATGTCTTTTGTGGCTGAAAAGTTTGAAACCTTACAAAAGGTACAACAACATATGCCTGAGCTTAATGCCAAACTTAAAGAAATTGGCTTAACCTCAACAGGCTCTAATGCCCGCTTAGGACATATTAACTTTAACCAGGATCAAGCACCAAGCCCAAGCAATAATGGCTCTAAGTTTAAATATGAAGGCAATGCTTTTAATGTTGATGCTTAGTAATAATTAACCCAAGGATTAAAACCTATGTTTGCTTCGAGTTATTCTAAAAATAAAGCTCCCATTAAAGAAGCTGTTGGTATTAGCTATGATGAGGAGCAACAAAAGACACCTGTAATTTCCTCTAAAGGAGAGGGTGCTATGGCTGAGGCCATTGTTGATATGGCCAATGAGCTGGGACTTTATGTCCATAGAGACGAGCAATTGCTCAATCAATTAAAGTGCCTTAAAGAGGGCGAGGAAATTCCTCGTGAATTATTTGAAGTTATCGCCCAGATTTTAGCTTTTAGCTACTTGCTACAAGGCAAGACTCCAAGTTCATGGACCAGAGCCGACGGTTCTCGGGCAATTAATATCAATGCTTAAAAAAAAGCCTTAGTCAATTAAGACTAAGGCTTTTTTCATTCAGCCGACCAACTCCCATGGGAGTTGGTAAGAATTAGAATATGCCTAATAGCTCGTCTTCAAAGGCATCAGCCTGACGCTCAACATTGTCAGAGCTCTTTTGAGTTGGTCTTGCTTGGCTATCTGGCTTTACTGGATCAATATCCTGAGCTTTTGAATCCTCAACTTTGCTATCTTGTAAAGCATTGATATTAGGCTTTGGCGCAAAATTATTAGTGCCTTGATAAGGGCCTTGAGCAAAGCCAGCATTAGAATTTGGTGTTGCTGGTTTATTACCAAAGCTTATATTTGGAGTACTATTGTTATTAACAGGCATAGCAGCGCCACCTGGGCCCATTTCTTGACCTTCATTGTATCCCTGAGGCACGCTTGGGACAGGCAATTGTCCTTGAGACTTATCCTCATAAGGATTATAAGGCTTGTACTCTGGAGGAGTATTTACATTTTCTGGCACGGCATAAGGCAATTCTTCATAGCCAGCCTCACCAAAATTATTACATTGTTTAATGTATTGGATTCTATCTTCACGAGCAGGGAAACGCTCCATACCAGGCTCTTCACAGCCGCTGGCTAGAACATTACCTTGCTTATCGAAATTAGCAAACACAATACCTTGAGGTCGCTTTAACTCTAATGAGTTTACGCCACGCTCTTGTAAATATGCTCCATATAAACGCATCGCACCAGTTGAGCCATACAAGCCAGTGGACTTGTTATTATCATAGCCTACCCACACAGTAGAGATTTCATCAGAATCAATACCTACAGCCCATGAGTCTCTAAAGTCGTTAGTGGTGCCAGTCTTGGAGGCTAAGGTTACGCCAGGGAACATTTGACCAATACGTCGACCAGTACCTGATCTAGTAGCCTCAGTCATACCATAAATAGCTAAATAGGTATCCTTTGGATCTAAAGTACGTGGCGAACGGTTGCCACCACGTTGATAGACAATTTCTCCATCCTTTTCAATGGTTCTTAAAGTAGTAAGATCGCGATATATGCCCTCTGTGGCCATACCTACATACATAGAGTTGAGCTCATAAGGGGTAATTTCAGGGGTACCTAACACTATAGAAGGATATAAAGGAATATCTCTCTTATAACCAGCTGCTTTTAAAGTGTTAATAACATTATCTAAACCAGCGCCCATACCAACACGTACTGTTGGCACGTTTAAGGAGCTAGCCATAGCTCTAATTACTCTAATTGGGCCTCTAAACTTCTTATCATCATTCTTTGGAGCCCAGATATCACCATTTGGTAACTTAACCTGTACAGGATTATCATTAACAATGGAGCCTAAATGATAACCCTGATGGAAGGCGGTTAAATAAACAAAAGGCTTAATTAAAGAACCTACCTGACGGCGAGAGTCCAATACTCGGTTATAACCATCATATTTTGGATTAGAAGAACCCACCACCGCAGACACCTCACCTGTACGCCAGGATGAGACAATCATAGCGGCCTCAAGATTCTTTAACTTACGCTCCTTTTCAATAGCCGCAATCTGCTCAGTTACAGCTTTCTCGGCTGACATTTGAGCCTGAGGATCAAGTGAGGTAAAGATACGAATACCATTACCTGATAAGAAGTCCTTACCTGTCTTTTCTTCCTCTTCCTTAAAACGCCAGCCAATTTCTGTCTTAACTAAGCCCATAAATGCTGGGGTTTTGTTGTAATTCATCTGACCACGAGGAATCACATTTAAAGGCTTTTGGGATAAGGTCTCAAAAGTTTCAGGAGAGATGTGGCCACGATTACGTAATACAGCTAATACGGTATTACGACGAGATAAAGCATTATCAGGATAACGCCATGGATCATAATAAGAAGGGCCTTTAATCAAACCTACTAATAGTGCGATTTGATCTAAAGACAGCTCACCAATAGGCACACCAAAGTAAAAATAGGAGGCTAAGCCAAAGCCATAGATGCCTGCATTACCATTTTGACCTAAATAGATCTCATTCATGTAGGCTTCTAAAATCTGCTCTTTGGTATAGCGATGGTTCATAGAAATAGCCATAAAAATTTCTTTCAATTTACGGCTATAGCTACGCTCATTAGTTAAGAAGTAATTTTTAACTAGCTGCTGAGTAATAGTACTACCACCCTCAACTACACGACCTGCCATAGTGTTTTTAACAAAGGCACGAACGATAGCAACAGGATTGATACCAAAGTGCTCAAAATAAGAGCGATCTTCAATTTCAACTAAAGTAGTTACTAATTGCTCTGGCACTTGATCCAAAGAAACAAAAATACGATCTTCTTGTGGATTAATACGATTAATACGATCTAAGAGCACAGGATCCATACGCAAGAAAGCAAGTTCTTGTAGGCTTTCTGCATTTAAAATACGATTAACACGCTTGCCCTCAAACTCTATCATAATAGACAAACGTGGCTCTTCACCATCAGGGAATTTAAATGGACGCTTAATTAAAACTACACGGCCTGTCTTTTTATTAACCGCATATTCACCAGGCTTGCGAGGGCTATCAACCTCACGATACTGTAAGAGCTTAAGCTCGTAGATCATTTGATCTAAAGAAAGTCTTTGGTCTGGATAAAGCTCCAATGGTCGTGAATAAACTACCGCAGGTAAAACCCACTTATCATCTACCTCATAGCCATCAATTACCATGGCATCAAAGTAAATAAAGAGAATAATACAAACGCCAATACCCACTACACCTAACTTAATAAATAAGTAGGTGGCAAAACGAAAGGTATTGATAAATCCCTGTAAAAAGCCAAGCTTAGGCAGTACACCTGCTTTACGGGCTTGTTTTTGGGCTTTGCGATATGCCTTTTCAGCCTGAACTCTTTCACGCCAACGGTATAAGAAATTACCCTCTACCTTGGAGCTATTTTCAAAGCGCTCTTTAGCATCCAAGTATTGTTGATAAATCTCTTTTTGATTAGCATCCCAATCTTGATCGGCAGCCATGGCCTCTGTGCCAGGCTCTACGCCAGGCTCATCTCCTGGCACTTTGCTAGGAGCTGTGCCCTGATTAGCTTGTGGCTCAACTTTGTGGCCAGCAGCTTTAAAGTTATCTGCTACTTGCTCTTGGGCTTGATCCTCTTTGCTTTGAGATGAGGAGGAAAATTTAAACTTACCCAATACCTTATCAAAAGCACTAGCAGAGTCATTGGCATTCACACTTGGCTCTGGCTCCTGCTGATTTAGTTGCTCTGGTGATTGATCTTGAGGTTTAGCATGGGACTGTGGAGCGTACTCAAAGACCTGTGATGGGCTATCCTTAGCACCATTATGGTTATTAAAGGCATGAGATGGCTTATGGCCATTGAAGTTTTGTTGTTGCTCATCATCAAGGGCACTAAAATTTACTGCACTAAAGGGTTGCTCTTGATTATTACCTTGATAAGAAGGTTGATTATGCAAATTAGGAACATCACCAAAGGTAGGCTCTAATCTCTCATTAGTACCAGAACCATTCTGGCCATTATGCTTATCTTGCATGTCCTTTTTCCCTTCTTAATTCCCAAAAGCCCAGATCAACACAAAACCATAATCTTTAGCTCAAAACTTTAGGCCTTAGCCTTTAGGCTGTAGGCCTTAGCCATTAGGCCTTAGGGTTAAGCCTCAAGCTTAGAGATCAAAATTTCGCTAGATTATACCAAAGGCAGACTAAACTCACTGCACAAACAACATTAATTAGTAAGAAAGTCCCTTACTATCTTAGAGTGCCAAAGCTTGTTTTTGTTCCATATTGGAGCTTTAGAGCATAAGTTTTATAGGCACTGTGATTTTTAACTACTGGTAGGTAACTTAGAGCTTAAAATTTTTTGATCTATATCTTATTATGGAAAATAAGCGCAAAAATTCTATAAATTTGCGCTTATTATATAAAGACTATGCATGTCTTTTATAAGATATGTAGGTTTTACCTCTTAGGGTTGGTATTAGATATACTACCTTAATAGAGAGATGCTGCGCATTTCTGACGTGGCATTTCTAGAACTGCTGTTAGCTAACAGTAAGTATTTAGCGTACCTATAGGATAAGCCTTTGGGCATGAACTATATATCCTAAAATTGTTTTACAAGATTACCTCCTCTTGTGTGAACAACGCTAATCAAGGTAAGACCAAAAAACGTAGTGAACACTTAACTACGTTTGGAGGTGATTTTATAAGTTTTTTCTTGCCATAAGCCCAAGGCTTGCTCTTTTATAAGAAAAAAGCCGTCATGGCTTGTAGTTAAGGGTTATTTACCTTTAATTACGTCGTATGAAGCACATGTATTTCTTATGGCCTAGTGGTTTAATGTTTTGATAAACAAAACCTAGGATCTAACTTTAATTTCATCCCAACTCTGGTTTGGCAATCCAATGCCCCAACTGGAGTATAAACACCTGCTTATTTTTATAAGCGATAATTACTGACCTCATACAGTCAGTAATTGTCCCCTACGCATGTTCCCTGTAGTTCGGGCTTGCTTATGCGTGAATATTAAATTTTTTACATTTTCCTATTTCCTCTAAATGGTAAAAGACCATAACTACCTATGTTTTGGCTCTTCTACCAGGTTAGCTAGGTGTTTTGGCATTAGCCTTTAATGCTGAAGCGTTTAGACATTGGGGTTATAAGCCTACATCGATGATACATACTGACCGACTAGTATGCTAGATGTTTTAGGCTAGGATATTCACGCCCATCTAAATGAAATCATTAATTCTTTTTACGGCTTGATCTGTATTAACCCTCGTTAGTTGCTGAATTTGGATTTAAGCAGCAGCTAAAAAGACTTAGTAGTTTGTTGCTTTATAAACTTGTTGATCAGTCTATTAGCAATTACTTTGTTTTTTTATATATAGCAAGTACAGCACCAACACTACTACATTGTTAAATGCTTTTATTGGTACCACCCAATATGCTCTTTAAGGGCGTATTTGTCTCTTGTCTGCAAATATATCTTGGGTGGTGCTGCAGAGAATTACTATGGATAAAGAACAAAATCCAAACGATATTCTATCTGGCTATATGTTTTGGCGCTTACCTAATTTCGAAGCAATGAGAAATCCAGAACAATTTGCCAAATCTATTCGTTTTGCACTTAATAAGTACAAATCTCTGTACCCTGATTTTTTTGCTGATAGTTCCAATAATGTAATCTATCCTTATGAGGATATTACCAAAAAGTTCTTATTCTACTTTTTCTTATATAGTGTCAATGAACCTGTTGATTGCTTTATCAGCAACATTAGCAACAGTGAAAATGATACTTCACGATTTTTTTGTATCAGGATCCCATCTCATCCTGTCTTTCACCTTTTGCCTAATAATACAGCCCTAACTGTAGTTGGGTGCTTTAACCAAAATTCTGATACCCCATTTTTTAGACCATATAGAGCCTCTATTTCTTTTGGTCAAAATAGTGCTGCTCCCTATGAGAAACAGGCTAAAATTACTTTTTGTTTTTTGGAAAACAATGATTTTCCACCAAAATATGGCGATAAATATCTGCACAACTGCCTAAATGACCCAATTTTTACCAAGTTGCCTGCTTATGTCTTAGAAAGCTCTAAACGTTTTTCAGATTGGAGCAACTTTCTTGACTTTAAGGAGAATCTGGTCAAACAAAAGAGCAAAGGCTTAAGATACCTATCTTGGACATACAATCAGGATTCAGGTAATTTAGAGTTTCTCATTGTTAGCCCTGATGTGAGCTATTTAAAGCAAACTATAGCCACTATGAATAGGCAAAATCTTCATGCCTTTAAACTTAGTGTGTCCACTGACAGCTTCATTTTTTCCTTACCTCAACCTAATGGCAGGGACAATGAAAGAATTACTGCCTCCTTTGCTGATTTAGGTCAACTTGCATCTAAAGGTCTTGAGATCTATGAGGCAAATAATCCTAACAACAATCAGCAGCAAATTAAGGATTTAATAAAAGAGCTTGATGTTTCAGGCTCTAAGATTAACTTTAATCAAGCTTCTTTTGCGCTCTTAAAGATTGAACCTTCTGAGAAGCTTGCTTATTTAATTAGTCAGATTGAATTTGACCCTGAGTCTCAAGACTATATTGATGAGTTTAAGGAAATATTTAAGACCCTTCCTTATCAGGGTTTTCTTGCTATTTCCTTAATAGGTGATTTGGCTTTAATCTCTCGACATCGTCGTGCGTTAAACAATCTTTTTTCCAACGAAAATTGCTACTCACCTTATTTGTCATCATATTTGTTTAATATTAAGTCTGCCCAAGTTCCTGAGTCTTTAGAGCAGGTCGATCATTGGTTTAATGAGGATCTTAATGAGAACCAAAAACTAGCTGTTCTCAAGATGCTCTCTGCCCCTAATATTGCTCTGGTTCAAGGCCCTCCAGGCACAGGCAAAACCACAGTCATTGCAGAGGCTTGCTTACAATTTGCAGAGCGTAATCATCGCATTTTACTTGCAAGCCAATCTCATGATGCTTTAGATAATGCTTTATCCCGAATCAAAAACCACCCTCAACTAAGAGCAATACGCCTAGCTAATGATGAAAGCCGTATTACTGATGGAGGCAAGGCTTTTACGGGAGCAGCTGTTCTTGCTAAACAATATACTGCTCTAAAAAGCTTCGTTGGCCAAAAGTATTTAAATCGTAAAACTCAGCTAGAAACTGGTATTGACGAGCTTAATACTTGGATTAATGAAACTGCCTTTTTAATCGATGATTTTTCTATCATCGATAAGCAAATAGCTGCTGCTCAAGAGCAAATGGCTGTTAATTCTCAGCATCTAAAAACCTTAGAGCAAGAGCAAAGACAAGAGCGTTTTTTAGACTTGAAGCTCAACGAGCAAAGTAAGATTGCTCAATTTTTAGACCAAGCAATTAATAATTGTCAGAACATCATTAACTACCAAAATATTGATCTGCAATTGTTGCTCCTTGAGCCCCAGTCTTCCTTTAACTTGGTTAATCTTTCTTTATCCGATCAACCTTGGTTTGACCATTTAGCAACTAATTTATTAGAACTTAAGAGCTTAAAGATAACGATTAATTGTTCATCAGAGCAATTTACTCTTTCTAAAAGCACCCAAGAAGAAGAGTTTCTTAAGCTCTATAGCATAGTGACCAATGTTAATCTTGCCTTTGCAAATATGGTCATTGATTTGAAAAACCTACAGCTTGATAGCGCTGCAACCGACTCAGACAAGAGCGACCTCTTAAGCAAAATTAAAGAGCTTGATGAACAACTAGCAGCTTTGAAAACTGAGTTGCTACAAGGCCAAGAGTTAAGCGAAGTAAAAATTGCTCAACTACAAAAACTAGTATCTGAGCGTAATCAATTAACCCTTAGTAGCAACTCTAAGAGCTCTGATGACAAATTTAGGTTTGATGATTACAGCTTATTTACTGACTATGATGAGCTCTTATCCACTCAAGATAAGCTAAAGGCTCAAGCATGGCTTACTGATCATATGCAAAGCATTATTACTTTTAATGAAAGTTTGCTTATATCCCTAAAGCAAGCTCAGCAAAGCTGTCTTGAAACTATGAGCAACTATCAGTCTCAAGTAAACGAGCTGAAAAATAATAGTACAGCTATTGCTCAGGTTAACGCCTTAATTAAGAGCGCTAAAGATCATATCAATGATTTGCAAAACCAAGTTGCCCTCAGACTTCATGGTCAAGTTGACAGCATCATCAAGCTCAGACAACTGCTAGTAAAACTAGCAGCCAATACTAATAAGCCCTATCAGTCTCTCACTTTTAAAGAGCAAAGAGAGCTTTTAGCTAATTTAGACCTTGAGCCTACCACCAAACAAGTTCTAACCGACCTAACGGTACAAAAAGACAAGCTTACCAATAAGTCTTATTGTGTTCTTATGAGCCAAAATCAGACTTATGAACTTGATTTAGCTATGATTCAAAACTTATTAGTGGAAAATCGTCGCTTCTTAGAACATTTACAACAAGAAGTTAATCAAGTTTGCAATCAAGCTAATGGTCTTGTTCCTTTATATGAGCATTGGGATAAAATCTTGTCCTCACCTATTAAAAGTGCTTTATCAGACTGGGAGCTGTTAAACGATACTTATCTTGCCAGTTGCAATCTCGTAGCTATTTCTTGCAATGAAAATGAGCGCACTTTGAACAAAAATAATTTTGACGGCTTTGATGTGGTAATTATCGATGAGGTTTCTAAAGCTACTCCTTTAGAAATGTTGCTACCTTTGATGAGAGCCCCTAAGGCCATTTTAGTAGGCGATCATAGGCAGCTGCCTCCAATTTTTAATGAGGCTGATGGTATTAGCTTAGCTGATTCTCTTGATGATAATAATGATGAGGATGATGATGATACTGCAGTTAACCAATCAAATTTACTAAAGTATGAACGCATGGTTACAGCAAGCTTGTTTAAAGAATTGTTTGAACAAGCTCCTGATATACTACGTCAACGCTTGGATATTCAATTTCGCATGCATCCAAGTATTATGAGCATGATCAACTTCTTCTATAATGGAGAACTCAAGTGCGGTAATCCTGAGCTTAAGCGTGAGCATAAGCTAAACTTTACCAGTCCTAGCGGCCATGTTTTCTTAAGTCCTAACGATCATGTATTATGGGTTGATACTTACTTAGACACCCAAAATCAACCATACTCCATTCCTACAGATCGCAATATTAATGTAGTTGAAGCCCAACTTATCGCCCGCACTTTAGTGGATATTGATAATCAATGTGAAAGTGCAGGTTATGGCCCCTACAATAAGCTTAAGATAGGTGTTGTATCTTTTTACCAGCCTCAGTGTCGCACTATTCGCCAAGAAATCGCCAAACTTCTTAAGCGACACAACAATTGGTTTCAAAATATTGATGTTGAAATCAATACTGTAATCCGCTACCAAGGCAAAGAAAAGCCTGTAGTTATCTTAAGCCTCGTTAAAAACAACGGTAAGTCCCCTGACCAAGTCCTCAAAAAGAGCAAAGCCAATATTGCTCGTTTTGAGTTTATTAATGTTGCAATGAGCCGAGCCCAAAATCTTCTTATCATTTTTGGTGCTAGCAATATGCTCAAAAACCGTGAAGTCTTCTTACCTCAAATGGATAGCTCTGCCTATCAAATCAAAAAGGTCTACAAAAGCATGTTCGACTATTTAGAGTTAACTGCTAAGGATGGTCATATGACAACTTGCGCTGAGTTTAACCATGCTTTATCCATCCCTATTATTAATATTGCCAAGGCTTCAGGTAAAGCTAAGGCTAAGTCCGATGGCAAGGCCAATGCCAATGCCAAGGCCGATGGCAAGGCTTCTGGCAAAGCTAAGGCCAAGGCCAATGGCAAGGCCAAGAAATAGGAGGTTCATATGAGCGTTCATAAACTATTACAAGCTAAGATTACCTCTGAAGCTCTACAGTACATGATTAGCTATAAGTACTATAAAGTACGTAAGCTTACAGTATACGAAGAACTGATACTGTCTTTGTACAGTGAGCTTTTCTCACAGTTCAAGGATCACTGTCTTTATCAGCTTACTAATGAGCTTAGTATTGATAGTAGCTTTATTAAAAAGTCTCTTAGTGATTTGGTAGAGCATAATTCACTCAACTCCAATACTAGCGACTATTTAAGCAATGATGAGTTGAAAGTCAGTGATCTTAGTATTACTAATGAGGGCAAAAAGTTTTACCTGGAAAAACTTGTACCAGGCAAAATGTTAAGCAAAGACCTTACTATGTTCTATAGCCCTATTTTCTCTGGCTTTATGATCGAGTCTGATATTAAGAAATACCAGGAAGTTCTTGAGAGTAATCAGGTCTTAGGTATTAGTTGGACTAAAGCATTACCCAAAGAGCTTAAGCTTAACAATGAGCAGTTAAACTCAATGGCTCAACAACATCTTGTCAGTTGCAGCTGGTTCACTCAAGACTGCAAGTTAAGTCCTAATGGCATTAATTGCGTAAAACAAAATGGTGAACAATATAAGATTGGCATATGGTTTAGCATTAGTGTTGATGAGCAGTGTCATTTACAATTAAACAGCACTACTCCTAGTGTACAAGGTTTCTTTGAACGAACTGAGCCTACATTAGTGCTTAATCATATCCTTAGACCTTTATTTAATACTCTCAATATTAATGAAGTGTCTAATCAAGAAGGCCAGCCGCAAGTTAATGAGCACAATCTCTTTAATGAGCCTAACCTAAAATTAGAGTCGATTGAGCATGTTAATAATGATTTCATTGAACCTAATCGCAGCATCAGAAAACTTTTCTCCCCCAACAATAGTGTTGTGCTGTTAATAAGTTTTGACACTTATATGGCTCTTACTGGCCATGCTAACGACATTAATGAGGTAAGTCCTAACTTGCTTAAGTTTATTAAGTCTTTGCAAGCTAAGTACTCTTCTTTACCTTATGTAATTGCTGTTTTATGCCCTAATGATACTGAGCAAGCTGAGCAAAACCACAAAGCTTATGAACATATCAAAAGCTTAGAAAAAAACTTTAATAAAGAGTTTTTAGGCTGGATATTTTTAAGCCAAGCAAGCTTTGTTGAAAACAGCGCAGCCCTATCAGGACAATTTGTCTCTATTGTTAAAAGACTTAACAATAGCCTCTTAATACTTAACCAGCAAAAACGAAGGGCGCTAATGCTTAAGATCAGTAGTTTAAACTGCACTTATGACGATGCTTCTTTTCTTATGCCTGTTTATGCTCAATATGAAGCACCTTATTATGATATTAGGCAGATGCTAAAACAGCCTGATAGTAAGCTCAATATTGCTCAGGCTATAGCTTATAGCAACTTATTTGATCTTAATGATTTAGCCAATAAGTTAGCACCAGTGAACACTCAAGACTTAGCTCTACTAGCTAAGGCCACCAAACGTAAGTTGCCTAATGTTGTATTAGATAATGTCGTTCCTATTGCCTCTCCTGAAGAGCTATTGCCGCTAAACTCCATATTGCAGGATCAAGCTTTTAGTTTGTCTAATTGCACCCCTGAGTTTCAGCAACAATTGCTCGATAATATCCTAGTTCCAGACAATAAGTTTGCCTTAATACAGCAATTTAAGATTAAAGAGCTAGGCTTTTTGCAAGATATTAATGAGTTTTTGGCTAAATTTAACCCTAAAAACATTAATCTTGAGTTATTAAACACTAAGATTATTGACCAGCTTAAACACGTAGCCTCAAGCATCATGGAGCTACAAGAACGTTTTAGCCATCTTGATCTTAGTCTGTTCAATGATTTAGTCATGCAGGCACAAACTGTTTATTCAGAGATATTTGCCACTTTTGCGCCTATAACTCCTGAACAAAAATATGCAGTCTTTGATACTAATTATGTAATTAATCATTCTCAGGAGCTTAAAGCCTTGAGTATCGATCGTACTGTCATTATTCCTAATACTGTGATTTTAGAGCTTGATAAGCTTAAGAGTAGTTCTTATGGCACTGATAAGGCTGAATTTTTATTAAAAGTCCGTAGCGCCATTGCTGCTCTTGATAATCTTGCCTCAGATAAAACCATTGAAAACTTTAGACCTAACCTAATCAATCTTGTTGTTACCGACAACCAAATTAACAATGATGACAAGATTATTTGTGTTGCTTTGCGCTATTGCTTTAATGATGTAGTTTTTTACTCAGAAGATCGCAATTGCAATATGAAGGCCGAACAATTAGGGATAACTACTGTTAATAATATCTCTATGTAGAGGTCTATTTTATTTATAGTGACGAGGAAGAGCTTTTGATGCATGGTCGTTAGCTCTTCCTGATTGCTACCTAACAAACAAGCGGACTATAACTATTATGAGCAATTATGTGTCTGTTGATATCTCTTTGAGCAATAGTATTGATTCTGTAATTTCTAATAATGAGCTTAACCTTAAAAAATGCGAAGCTCTGCTGAGCATGGCCCAAAGGAATATTGGAGCTTCCTTAGTACAAGAGCGCATTAACTTAGGGGAGCGGATTATTCAAAATTTCCGTCAGGCTAATAATAAAGAGCAAGCTCGAGATATTTCTTCTCAAATATTGGAGTATTTAGGAGAATGCCGCACTATAGTCAAGGCATCCTTGCAAGAGACCCCTTTGGTAAAGACTAAAGAGTTTGCCCTTGAAGAAATTGAGGCCCAACGATTAGCTATTTCTAACTTTATTAAAGATGTTCTTTCTACATGGAATAATTCTAGAGCTTATAATCTAGCCCTGGTACATATTGCTGAGATTAAAGAACAAGCACTAGAAAAATCTTGGTCTAAAGAGCAAATAAGCCAAGCTTTACAAGAACTCTATAGCAAGCTTGAGCAA
Organism: Anaerobiospirillum sp. NML120448; assembly: GCF_023050945.1. Taxonomy (GTDB): domain Bacteria; phylum Pseudomonadota; class Gammaproteobacteria; order Enterobacterales; family Succinivibrionaceae; genus Anaerobiospirillum. Next base: position 34,284 of record NZ_JALKIM010000017.1, read on the forward strand.
CATATTGCCGCTCATGACCACCATAGCTTATGCCATAGCTCTACCACACCACAAGATCATAAAGACATCGATCCTTATGAAGACCACGAGCTAATTGAGCCTGATTTAAAAGACGAGGAAAGTCGCAAGCACATTGTCAAAGCTATTTTCCACTCCCTTAATAAGGCTGGCTTTATTGTAGCCAAGCCTATAAAAAAATTGCTTGATGATGGCAGTGATATTGTGCTGATTCAAGCAGCCCGTGCTTGTGGTAACAAAGCTGAATTTGAAGTTAAGCTCAATGGTAAACTTACTTATAAGTTTGATCATTACTCTGGCCAAAGCTGCCAGAAGGACATTGATCAAGTAATACCAAAACTGACTGAAATTTATGGTATTAAACTTAGTAATAAGAAAGTTTTATGGTCAAACCCTGATGATGAGTCAGCAACCTCTCGACCTTTATCACCATTAACTCGCTCGTTAAATAAATAATGTCTATCGAGGCTAACAGCCGTTCTAAGCTTAACAGCATAAGAATTTATTAGGATCACTATGAGTAATTACATTAGTTCTTGGCTAGAAAATTTTGAGCGCCAAGCCATGATTAGGCGAGCTTTGCTGATCAATGGCAATATTATTGATTTGTCTTTTTCCCGATCTGCCCGCATCTTACCTGTTAATAAAATTATCGAAGATAGCTTACGAGCTCTAGGTTTTAGGGAAGTAATCTTTTTTTCGAGCATTAGTGGCATTAAAGGCATATCAGAACAAGACTTTAAACAACTAATGGCTTCACAAATGACCTTTGAACAAGGTCAGGATTATGATTTTGAAGACTATAAGGATAGTGACTACGAGCTAGAAGTAGCTCAAGAAGCCGCCACCTCCATTAGTGTTCAGGACTTTTTTGCGACTATAGAAAAGGTACTTACTGATCCTTTGGACACCAAAAAGATTGCTTTTATTGTTGACTGGTCTAATTATTTATTTGGACAAGTAAATGCTTTAAGCGAAATGGAGCGCTCCTATTTACAACGTATCGCTCAATCGCTAAGAGATACTGTTCCTTCTCAAACCCCTCAACAAATGAGAGAGCCTCAAAGCATAGTGATCTTTTTGTGCCAAGGAAATAGCTCTATTCCGCCTATTCTTTTTGTTGACAACCCTTTGTGTGCCCATATCTCTATTCCTAAGCCATCCATTAAAGAAAGAGAAGCGGCCATCATGGCGCAGGCAAGCAATTTTATTACTAAAGACCTAATTAGCGCTAAAAGTAAATCTTTTGCAGAGTTAGTTACCCTTACTGATGCCCTTACTCTTAGAGATTTAAACAACTTAGCCCGCCTCTCTCGTCAACAAGATGAAATTTTAGATATTTCAAGTTTAGTGTCCTTATATCGTTATGGCACCAAGGAATCCCCTTGGGAACAACTTAACTATCAAAGAATTAAGTCGGCTAAACAAACCTTACAAAAGAGAGTCAAAGGACAAGATCAAGCCATTGAGGCTGTTAATAAGGTGCTGATTAGAGCTTATACTGGACTTTCAGGACTACAGCATTCCTCTAAATCTCGTACCCCTAAAGGCGCTTTATTTTTTGTAGGCCCTACAGGTGTAGGTAAAACAGAATTAGCAAAATCCTTAGCTCAATTCCTATTTGGCGATGAGGATGCTTGTATTCGCTTTGACATGTCTGAGTTTAACCATGAGCATGCTGATCAGCGTCTCATAGGCGCACCTCCAGGCTATGTAGGCTACGAAGAAGGCGGACAACTAACTAATGCCGTTAAAGCCAAGCCTTTTTCCCTCTTATTATTCGATGAGATTGAAAAAGCTCATCCTCGTATTTTGGACAAATTCTTACAAATTCTTGAGGATGGTCGTCTTACTGATGGCAAAGGAGAAACTATTTCCTTTGCTGACACCTTTATTGTATTTACCTCTAATATTGGTGCTTCTTATATTAAGCCTGACAATAATGATTTAGTGGCCAGTCAATTTAAAGAAGCAGTACAAAATCACTTTACTAAAGTGCTCAATAGGCCTGAACTATTAGGCCGTATTGGTGATGCCAATATCATCCCATTTAACTTTATGACCGACGTTTCTATACTAAAAGAAATCGCCCGCTCCAAGCTATTACCGCTCAAAGAGCGCCTTAAAGATAAATGGGGCATTATTGATATGAAGTTTGTCTCTGAGGATCAAGCACTAGAGGCTATTATTAAACAAATGGATGTTCATAATGGTGGTCGTGGTGTACTCAATGCCATGATCAAATTTCTCTTTGACCCTTTAAGTGAGTTTCTCTTTGAAAATACCGAGCATCCTGAACTAATCAAGGGTCATAGCATTAGTATTATTAATATTGAACATCACTTTACCTTTTTACTTGAGTAGGAGCTAGATATGGGATGGCTCAACCTTGCTCATTTTATTGACTGTAGTGAGGCCGAAGGCCCTGGCAAGCGCTTTGTAATTTGGGTGCAAGGCTGTTTAATGAACTGCCCTAAATGCTGCAATCAAGATATGCTGCCTATTAAGCCTGCAAATATTATGAGCACCGATGAAGTCATTGCTCTCATTAATCAGGCTTATAAGCAACATCATATTGAGGGCATTACCTTATTAGGAGGTGAGCCCTTTTTACAAGCCAAAGGCTTAGTTATCGTGGCCAAGGCTTGTAAAGATTTAGGGTTAAGCGTGATGTGTTTTACTGGCTACACTTATGAAAGCTTATTAAGCACCAAGACTATAGATGGTGCTCAAGAGTTGTTAGCTTATATTGATGTTTTAGTCGATGGGCCTTTTAAAGAAAACTTGCCAGAGGATAAACGTAATTGGGTGGGCTCTACTAATCAAAGATTTATTTATCTTAGCAATTGTTATAATTCCTCTATAGAGCACCAACCAACCATGACCCAAGAGTGGCGTATTGATCTTAATGGATCAATTAAGATCAATGGCACTCCTTATCTTATGCACTTTACTAGTGAAAACACACCATAAACGATCACACCGCCTGGCTGCCAGGCAGCCAGGCTGCCAAGCAGACAGGCAGCCATGCTGTATAGCTGCCTGGCTGTTTGGCTCTCTGGAGCCAGTCTATCTGCCCTCCACAAAGCCTAGCAGGCTAGCTGTCTAGCAACTCTCATTTGCTAGGATCTTAGCTGTAAAAAAAGCTAATAAATTTTTCCACTGATCCATTATTGTGAAAATGCATTTATCTTTCTTTTTATGTGTTATCTATTTATTAGCGATTATCCTTATTCATAGGCCAATAGTGACAAGAAAAACCCCTTATTTTTGGGTAAAAACGAGAACTTAAGCATATTGTAATTTTCAATTTGGTTAACTTTCTCACAGCGTAACGATTTTTTACTTGCCACTATATAGCAATTTATGGATAATGCAGGGCTTAAATTATAGTCGTACCTTAAAATAAGGCTGGAACAAGCTTTTTACACGATTTGTTAAGTTACTTTTTTCTAAGGAGTGATTGCTCTTTAGTGCTTATTAATTAGAGCCAGAAAAAACTTAATCAGGGTTTAACCTAAAGTACACTTTTTAACTGGCTAGACATGCTAATATGTCTTGATTTGCTAAACATAATTGGCACAGATTTGTTAATAATCACTTACTAAATATCTAAGAGCTTAAAGCTTTATGATATTTACAAGTTAATAAGGAAATGAGTTATGAGTAACCTTACCCAGGAAGATTTAGACTCCATGTCCCCACTTGCGATTGCAGGTGTTAAGCCATACGTTGAGAAAGATGGCGAAGAGTACATGAATGATGCTCAAAAAGAGCACTTCCGCAAAATTTTAACTGCTTGGCGTGACCAGCTTCGCTCTGAGGTAGATCGTACTGTAGGTCACATGAAGAATGAGGCTGCTAACTTCCCAGATCCTGTAGATCGTGCCTCTCAAGAAGAAGAGTTTGCTTTAGAGTTACGTGCCCGTGATCGTGAGCGTAAGCTTATCAAGAAGATTGAAAAGACCTTACGTAAGCTTGATGACGACGAGTTTGGCTTCTGTGAGCAATGCGGTATTGAAATTGGCATTAAGCGCCTTGAGGCCCGTCCAACTGCCGATCTTTGCGTTGACTGCAAGTCCTTAGCTGAAATCAAAGAAAAGCAATACGGTGATTAGTAACTAATCACTAACTAATAGCCGCAAGACTAATCTTGCCTCATATACTCAGGCGCACTTTAAGAAAGTGCGCTTGGGTATAAGACCTGCCTGCGCTCAGCATCGCACTCTTAATCTCCCTATCCCCTATCTCTTAAACAATAGCTACTCTTAATAGCCCACTATCTCCTCCTATACCTCACTATCCGTAACAGGTCATGCCCCCATACCTAACATTCATGATAAGCACGGCTTTCCTCTATAAGCTTATTAGGCAAGCAAGCTTTGCGCAGCAAAGCAAGTTTTGCACAGCATAGCCCATTGGGTTTGGCAAAGCCTATGGGCACAGCAAAGCCCAACGGGCTTGGCTGTAGCCTATTGGGCAGTGCAGGGCCCGTGTGGCTTGGCTGTGGCCTATTGGGCTGGAGGTAAGGGGAAGGGCGAAGCTTGTTTTAGTCGAAGAGCTAAGCTTTTGTTAAAATTAGAAGGTCTCATTTTGGATTTTGGTGAATATTATGGCTTATTGTGGACGCTTTGCGCCATCACCTAGTGGTCGTTTGCATTGGGGATCATTAGTTTCTGGTTATGCCTCTTATTTTAGAGCTAAAAGTCAACAAGGTAGATTTATTGTCCGTATTGAGGACTTAGATTTTCCTCGTTGCCCCAAAGAAAATACCCCTATTGTCCTAGAGGAACTTGAGTTACTTGGCATTAAAAGTGACTGTAGCCCTATTATTCAATCAGAGCAATTGAGTAACTACCAAGAACTACTCTCTAAGCTTATTGATAGTAAACAAGCCTACTATTGCACATGTAGCCGAGCCCAAATGAAAATGCGTCCTTGCTCTTGTCATGACAAGACTATACAAGAGCAAATTGCCAAGGGGCCACTTGATCATGTGGCTATTAGAATTGATCTTAGCCCTTATCTTACCCATCATAAGAGCTTTATTGATGGCAATTTAGGGCTCATTGAGCAAGCAACCTTAGACCATGAGCTAGCCCATAGTTTGGTCTTAAAACGTGCTGATAACATTATTGCCTACAATTTAGCAGTAGTACTTGATGACCATGATGAGCACATTAGTGAGGTGGTACGTGGCGCTGATATGCTTGATGCTACCTTTTTACAACTTTGTCTTTATGAGATCTTAGGCTATCAAGCACCAAGCTTTTTCCATGTGCCTTTAATAGTAGATCACAGTGGCAATAAACTATCCAAGCAAAATAAAGCCCCTGCTGTATTAGTAACTAATGCTCCTCATCAGGCCTTAGCCCATACCTATCAGCTATTAGGTCAAAGTGACATTAAAAACGACTGCCACTATGTCACGCTCAATAAGCTCTATCAAGAACTAAGTGAACTTATTTCTACTAAGCTATCCCTGCTTAAAGGCAGCACCTCAGCCTTAGATAAAAAAATACTCACTCTTCATCTTTGTGAGCCAGTTAATGCCCTACTAAGTTATGGCTACTCTTGCCTTGACCAAATAGCCGCTGGGGGAAGTCTGAGCGCAGAAGCAGGCACGAGCCTGAGCGCAGGCGAGGGCAAGGGCCATAGCGCTGACAAGAGCCAGAGCGCAGGCGTGAGCGTGCGCCAGGGCGAGGGCGAGGGCGCAAGCCTAAGCACAAGCGATAGCTTGGGCTTAGACTTGGGCTTGGGCGAATACATTTTAGGGGCGCATTATCTTGAGCCTAAGATTTTAGGCTCTGGACTTATTAAGATGTTGGGGATTAATAGCAAGGATTACTTAACTATTATTAGCGAATATCGCTCTACTATGGATAAGCTTTTACAAACTCTTTGTGATAGCTTTAAAGAACAAAACATGCCGCATTGTGCGATTGTGATATAATGCGGCTGAATTTAGTATTGCAGCATTATTTTAAGGCTGTAGTACTTGGCGAATTAAGCTGAGCTTAGTTTAAGTTTAAATTAAGCCATGAGCTCTTATCTTATTGTTTTATTAACTAAGCTCTAAGCGCTCAAATTAGATGAATTACACTTTTTGTCTTAGTTTTACACTACATAAGGTAAATCTAAAAGGTAAATTACGTACCATACTTTAAAGTACGAGCTGATCTCTTTATAGATTGAGCGCCCTTATTTTAGGGAATTGTCAATTTATCTTAAGGACAACTGTTAGTTGATAGCATTAAAGCTGTTAATACCTAATCTAGTTGGTAAAACATATAAGCTCCAAAAAGATTGATAACTATTTAATTTTCAGCTCAATTCTTGTAGGTTCCCCTGATATTTTACTTGGAGAGCTTTTGTTCTCAGCCTATCGTGATAACTTTACTTATTAATGGAAACGATAGCTTTGCCTTAGTGATAAGAGCCTCGAAGTAAAATATTAGGAGAACCAGACTTCTTTATGAGATTTGAGGTACATAAAAATTTCTGCCTTACTCCCAGGTCTTGAAGACCTATTAAAGAAGCACAAAGCTTTGGTAACTAAAGAAGGCCAGCATAAGCTGGTTTTAGATGCCAGCCAACATCAACTACCAACTGAAAAGATCTCTAAATTTGCTATTAAAGTTATTAAAAGACTTAAGCAAGCAGGTTATGAGGCCTATTTAGTAGGCGGTGGTGTTCGTGATTTATTACTTGGCAAAACACCAAAGGACTTTGACGTTTCAACTAATGCTACTCCAGAGCAGGTACGTCGTTTATTTAATAATGCACGTATTATTGGACGCCGCTTTAAGATTGTTCATATCGTTTATTCCAACAACGATATTATTGAAGTAACTACTTTCCGCGGTGGCAATGCTAATAAGGTACAAGTATCTCGCCCTGTAGCAAGCGATAGCAAGCGTTTTGACGTACAAATTACCTCTGAGGGTATGTTAGTACGTGATAACAGCTATGGTAAGCGTATTGAAGAAGACGCTCAGCGTCGTGACTTTACCATTAATGCTATTTACTTAGACATTCAAACTGGAGAGCTTATCGATCTTCATGGTGGTCTTTATGATTTAACCCATGGCGTTATCGATATTATTGGTGATCCTGAAACCCGCTATCGTGAAGATCCTGTTCGTATCTTACGTGCAGCACGTTTTAGCGCCAAATTAGGTTTCCAATTATCTGATCGTACTAGAAACAGTATTGAGCCTTGCGCAAAATTACTGTCTCAAGTAGCTCCTGCTCGTATGTACGATGAGGTTAATAAGCTCTTTTTAACAGGTCATGCTCAAGCTAGTTTCAAGGTTTTAACCTCACTTGGTTTATTTGGTCATCTCTTTACCTTATCTGAGATGCTATTAAACTCTAGCTCTTGCCGTGATCTCTTAAATTACGCTTTTGCTAGCACCGATCAGCGCTTCCATGAGGGTAAGTGCAATAAGCCGCACTTCTTATATGCCATTATTTTATGGAATGAGTTCTTATGGAACTTCTATGAAGTCCGTGACGACTTAATGTTTAGTGCTGAAAATATTAACTATAAGAGCTTAATCTCTTTCTTGGCTTCTCAAGTAGTAATCAACCAATACAGCATTACTGCTATGCCAGAGCAGATCATTCGCTCTATAGCTTTACTATGGCGCTTACAATTCTTGCTCGAATCCAAAGAGCCTAAGAAGTATGTAAAAGAGACTACCTCTTACCATAGTTTCCGTGCTGCATTTGACTTATTTAAGCTTCGTGCTCAATTTGATAAGAGCTTAGCCTCACGAGTTGAGTTCTGGCAGCCTTATTATGATAAGTGCAAGTTAGAAGCTGAAAAGCGCTCTCGTGAGGAGCGAGCTTCTCGAGATGATCGTCGTAACTCTCGTCGTAACGCTTCACGCAATAATCGTAAAGACCGTCACGATGCTGAAAAAGAGTTCCCGATCTATGACTCACCAGCCTCTATCAATAAGGCTCGTAGCTGGCGTAAGTCCATGAACTTAGAGCCATAAATCATTAGGCTTACCCCTACATTATTTAAAGGCCAAAGCTAGTAGCCCCTATCAAGCTACACTTTGGCCTTAATTCTGTTTGCACCTAAGTGCAAGGACTATCTATGCAAGCTATTATTGCCCTTGGTTCTAACATGGGTCAAAGTATAGAGACCTTAACAGAGGCGCTAAAGGCCATCAACAATATTGACGGCGTAACCATAGTTAAAGCCTCTTCTTTATATCGCACTAAACCTGTAGGTTATCTTGACCAAGATGACTTTATTAATGCTGTTATTGAGCTTGAGATTTCTATCTTACCTATGGATCTTTATGATAACTTAGCTAAGATAGAACTTGATTTTGGTCGAGTTCGTTTGATTAAAAATGGTCCACGTACTCTAGATTTAGATGTCATTAGCTGTGATAATTTGCTAAGCGATGATCCTAAATTAATTTTGCCTCATCCACGTGCTCAAGAGCGTGCTTTTGTCATTGTGCCTATGAGTGAAATTGTCCCTAATCATGTCTTTGCAGATAGTAAGTTAAGTGTGCTACAAGTACTAGCAAAACTACCAGTAAAAGACGTTCAAGAAATTATTAAGCTTGAGCAAAATTGGGCTCAGATAGTTTAATTTAAGCTTTTATTTAACAAGATATCTTATGGCAGCTAATAACACTATTAAATTGATTGTTGGTTTAGGCAATGTAGGAGCTAAGTATGACCATACCCGCCATAATATGGGCTATGATCTCTTAGAGCTCATTGCACGCAAGTACAATATTAGCCTCCAACCTAATAGCAAGTTTTCAGGCTTACATGGTAAGGGTATGATTGAGGGCCATGAGGTTCACTTGCTTTTCCCTACTACCTTCATGAATGAATCAGGTAGAGCTGTAGGTGCCTTATGCAATTTCTTTAAAATTGCTCCTCAAGAAATTTTAGTTTTACATGATGAACTGGATTTAGCCCCAGGCCAGATGAAACTAAAATTTGGAGGTGGCCTAGCTGGTCATAACGGCCTAAAATCAATTACAGCTAATTTAAGCGGTAGCCAAGACTACTATCGTTTACGTATTGGTATTGGCAAAGGCCCAGACACTTATTCATGGGTTCTTGGTAAACCAAGCCCTACTGATCGTGCTTTAATTGAAGAGACTTTGGATGCTGCCACCATCAGCATTGGCACTATTTTTACTCAAGGCATTACCAAAGCAACCAGCGCTATTAATGGTTTCAAGCCGCTCCAGTGGCAAAAATAATAGCTAAGCACCAAATTACTTTAACTTTAACTCATATACTTGAGGTATTAACATGGGTTTTAACTGTGGTATCGTTGGTTTACCAAATGTGGGTAAATCTACCTTATTTAACGCTTTAACCAAGGCTGGCATCGCAGCAGAAAACTTCCCATTCTGCACCATTGATCCAAATACAGGTATTGTTCCTGTTCCTGATGTACGCTTAGATCAAATTGCTGCTATTGTTAAGCCACAGAAAGTTGTTCCAACAGCTATGGAATTTGTGGATATTGCAGGTTTAGTTAAGGGCGCTGCTGCTGGTGAAGGCTTAGGTAATAAGTTCCTATCTAACATTCGTGAAACTGATGCTATTGCCCATGTAGTAAGATGCTTTGACGATCCTAATGTAATCCACGTAAATGGCAAGGTTAACCCTGTTGATGACGTTGAAGTTATCAACACTGAGCTTGCTATTGCTGACTTAGAAGTTGCTGATAAGGCTCTCCAGCGCTTAGAGAAGAGAGCTCGCACAGGTGGCGATAAGGAAGCTTTAGCTCAGGTTATTGCTCTTGAAAAGGTAAAGCCAGCACTAGAACAAGGCAAGATGTTACGTGCTGTTGAGTTTACTCAAGAAGACTTAGCTGCTATGAAGGGCTTTAACTTCTTAACCTTAAAGCCAATGATGTATATTGCCAACGTTTCTGAGGATGGCTTTGAAAATAATCCATATTTAGATGGTTTACGTGAGTATGCTCAAAAGGAAGGCTCTATTGTAGTTCCTGTAAGTGCTTCTATTGAGGCTGACTTAGCTACTATGGAAGAGGAAGATCGCAAAGAGTTTATGGAGAGCATGGGTCTTGAAGAGCCTGGCTTAAACCGTGTAATTCGTGCAGGTTATCAGCTCTTAGGTCTACAAACCTTCTTTACTGCTGGCGTTAAGGAAGTTCGTGCTTGGACTGTTAAGGTTGGCGCAACCGCTCCACAAGCTGCAGGTAAGATTCACTCTGACTTTGAGCGTGGCTTCATTCGTGCCCAAACTATTGCCTTTGATGACTTTATTAAGTACAACGGCGAGGCTGGCGCTAAAGAGGCTGGTAAATTACGCTCTGAGGGTAAGGACTATATTGTACAAGACGGCGACCTCTTTGAGTTCCTCTTTAATGTATAAGACTAGTCTTTAGCTTAATGAAAAAAAGCCCTGCTTGAATCCTTGCAGGGCTTTTTTTTAAATATTTCTTACGTAAATTAAACCACGTAAAAAACCTACCAAGTAATGGTCGTAGGCAGGTTCGTGTTTAATATCAAAGCATAAGCTAACATCAAGCACCTTATCCATCTTAAGGCGCTCATAAAAACCTACATCACAGCTTGAGTCTGTAAGCAAATAATACTGATTAAAGCCTTTGCTTTTTAAAATATCCTCACCAGCTTGCACCAAAGCACGTCCCAAGCCCTTACCCTTAATCTTAGGATCAACAATCATGACCAAAAACTCAGGATCTTGAGGGTTAGGCACCATTTTTCTTAATTTTTGATAATTTTCAAAGAAAATACCATTAAACAGGCGAGATACTAAAGCCTGAGGCCAAAAATAAAGAGCAACTTTAGAGGTAAACTCTAGGGCACGAGCTTTACAACAGATAAAACGATTCTGTCTAAATAATGGCTGGTCTTGCTTAGTAGTGAGGCCTAAAATGCCTGTAGCATTATCATGCTCATCTACAGTAACCACAATATGAGTTGCAATATTTAGATAGTGCAACATAAAGTTTAGAGCATTTAAATAACCTATCCTCTTAGTAGGAGCATCAAAGAACCAAACTTCCTGAACTATCTTGATAATGCGTTTAAAGTCTTTCCCCCAATGGAAATTACGTATTTTTATATCACTCATAACTAATAGAAATATCTAATCCTAAACCACAACGTACTATGAGCATACAAACAAAAAAGCCACACTGCAATAGTGTGGCCTTATCCTAAAGATAATTATAAATAGCTTAATCGTGTAGATTTGTCTCATCAAATCTTACATGGCGATTAACAATAAAGATGTCGCCCTTGATTTGCTCTAAAACTAATTCGCTAGCACTTTGATCAAAGGAGCTTAATACACCTTCACGTGATGAAGTGCCCATGCATACCATGCGAGCCTCTAAAGTAGTACATACACGAGGAATCATTTCATCAACACGGCCTTCGGCCACATGGCATCTTTCTCTTGGAATGCCATGTTTATCTGCAAAATCATATAAAGCAGCGGTATGAATTGCAGGACGAGTTGAAGGCTTATTAGAGCCCATCATGATGGAAATATTGGTATCACCACCCATGAGACCGCCATGAACAGGAGGTACGCAATTTAATACGTGTACTTCGCCATTAAAGTTATCAGCAAAGATCTTGGCGGCAGTAATTAATACCTCATCAATGAACTTCTCATGATTGCTTTCTTCAAAATCAATAGCCAATAAAATAGCACGATCAAGACGCTGTGGTGCCTGTGGATCCTTAACAATTAAAAGTGGGATTGGCACTTGACGCATGATTTGAGAATCAATAGGAGAGAAGAAGAGATCCTTTAAGGTATTACGACGGTTAGCTGAAATAATTGCTAAATCGAAATGCTCAGACTTTAGTCCTGCATAGTGGCAGAATGAAGGAGCAACTTCTTCAGAAAATGCTATCTTAATCTCATAGTTCTTAATGCTAGGATAGCGATCCATTAGGGAGCTAACTTCTCTGGTATAGCGCTGTTCTAACTCAGGAAGTTTATCCTCGGTAAAATCCCTGACCACACGATAAAGTACCAATTTAAGATCAGGCATAAAACGCGCAAACTCGGCAGCACGCTCTAAGGCTGGCTGTTCCTCAGTAGGCTTAACGAGCACTAAAACCTTGTAGGACATATCTCCTCCTTACTCTAAAAATGTAGAGATAGCTACTCTTGATTCATTATTACAAAGCTTATGAGATATTAAAAAACATTTAACTCAAATATATGACCTGTAATCAATTTTAATTAAATTATTTTTGTCATCTATAAAGTTCAGCAAAGAAAGGCCGACAACACCCCCAATTTTGCCCTACTTTACTTTGCTATTATCCTTACTCCCAAAGCACCAACAGCAGCCCCATCAACCAAAGCAGCAACCAGCAGCAACCTCATCAGCCATAGCACCAACGGCATTAACAACAGACGAAGCAGCCTCATCAGCCACAGCGCCTAATAGCCCTTAATGGCAGGAGCCCTTAAGAGCTATGGCATCTATTTTGCCCCAAATAAAAAAACTCACTTAGCTAGTAATAGTCTAAGTGAGTTCTTTATGGAGGCTAAACTTACAAAAATTATTGACGGGCTAAGTAATCACCACTACATACATATTGGTAAGTAGTAAGAGCTTGTAAGCCCATTGGGCCACGAGCATGAAGTTTTTGGGTGGAAATAGCCACCTCAGCACCCATGCCAAATTGACCACCATCAGAGAAACGAGTGGAGGCATTAACATAGACACAAGCTGATGGTACAGAACGCTCAAACAGAGCAGCATTGGTCAAATTGTTAGTCAAAATTGCATCAGAGTGAATGGCTTTGTGCTTTCTAATATGAATAATGGCATCAGAGATACTATCCACCATAACCACATTCATCTGCAAGCCTAAAAACTCAGTATCAAAATCCTGTGCTGAACACTTACCTAAGAAAGGATAGTCACGTAAGATATCAGCCATTTCACCATGGGCATGAACTAAAATATGATGTTTTTCAAGCTCTGGAGCTAAATTATGCATTAATGAAGCAGCACGATCACGATGCACAATTAAAGTATCTAAAGCATTACATGCTGAAGGCTTTTGCACCTTTGCATTGATAATAACAGGCACAGAGCGCTCAATATCAGCAGAACTATCTACATAAATATGGCTTACACCAAAACCACCGACAATTACTGGAATAGTAGCGTGCTTAACACACATGCGGTGTAGAGCCTCACCACCACGTGGAATAATTAAATCAACATACTCATCCAAAGTTAATAAACGATTAACCATTTCACGATCTGTTGAAGTAATAAAATTTACACAGCTTGCTGGAATTGGGCTATTAGTCAAAGCCTCTTCCATAATCTCAAATAAAGTAAGATTAGTTTGGAAGCACTCAGAACCACCTCTTAAAATACAAGCATTACCTGATTTGATACATAGAGCAGCAATGTCGACAGTTACATTAGGGCGGGACTCATAAATAACGCCAATTACACCTAAAGGCACGACACGACGCATGATATTTAAACCTGATGGCACGGTATAGCCCTCAAGTATTTTACCTATAGGATCAGGAAGAGCTATCACACGCTCAATGCCCTCAACCATTTCATTGAAGCGAGCATCAGTTAATGTCATGCGATCAATCATAGGAGTTGGTAAAGAACGACTCTGAGCATCTGCCACTTCTTTAGCATTTACATCAAGAATAAAGCTCTTCATTTTTTTAAGCATAGAAGCTATATGTGCAAGTGCTTCATTTTTATCCTCAGTGCTGGCCATTGCTAAAGTGTGACTGGCTATCCTAGCGTTGTAGCCAACCTTATTCATATCAATACCAAAATCCATTTGAGACCAACCCTTTTAAATTTCATTACAAAACAATATGTAGATATTCTAGCCTTAAATTAACACTAAATCGTTTCTATGAATCACAACTCCATGAGAAAAACCTAATTTACTCTCAATTTCGTCGCTCTTACAACCACGAATTTGCTCACACTCTTGAGCAGTATAGCGAACTATACCTTTAGCCAATGATTTGCCATTTAAATCATCAATTTCAATGACGGCACCACGCAAGAACTCACCTGATACTTTGACAATGCCTGATGGCAATAAAGAAGAGCCACGCTCTACTAAAGCCTTAGCAGCACCATCATCAACAATCAATTTTCCAGCAGGTTTAGTAGTAGACGATAACCAAATCTTACGTAACTCAGTTGACTTGGTAGCGGTCTTAAAGAAAGTACCTTCACCTTGCTCGTTGATAAGATCCAACATAATGCTAGGATCTTTACCTGAGGCAATAATGAGCTCCACGCCACCTTGGGTCGCTATTTTGGCAGCTTTTACCTTTGTGGACATACCGCCTGTACCTAAATTAGTACCAGAGCCACCAGCTAACTTAATGATGCTCTCATCAATCTTATCTACTCGACGAATGAGCTTAGCCTCTGGATTGGTTCTTGGATCAGCATCATAAAGGCCCTTTTGGTCGGTTAACAAAATGAGCTTATCAGCCTCAATAGCACAAGCAGTAATGGCACCTAAAGTATCATTGTCGCCCACTTTAATTTCAGCGGTAGATAAAGCATCATTTTCATTAATAACTGGAACAATGCCATTATCAAGTAAAGCAAATAAAGTATCACGAGCATTTAAAAAGCGCTCACGATTTTCCAAATCAGCACGAGTTAAGAGTAATTGACCAATATGGATGCCATAAATAGCAAATAAATTAGACCAAACCTCAATTAAGTAGCCTTGACCTACGGATGCCAATAACTGCTTAGAACTTAATACTGGAGGTAAATTAGCATAATGCTTAACTACTTCACGACCAGCCGCCATAGCACCTGATGATACTAAGGTAACCCTATGGCCCTGCTCACGCATTTTAGCCACTACACGTACTATTTCTAACATATGAGCACGATTAAGCTCATTTTTGCCTTGGGTAAGAGTGCTAGTGCCTAACTTAATAACAATATTTTGACCATCGCTATTTAAAGTATTGTTATCTAATGATGATTGATCCATAGTGGTGTCCAGATTAGTTCTTTTGTTGTACTTTCGTTTACTAGGATAAACTCTTGGGCTGCCATCACGCTTAAATAAACGCTTAAACTCATCTAAAGTATAGAACTTGCCTTGCCATACTTTGCCCAAAGTAACTCGATTTTCAGAGTGAGCTCCTGATGGAGTTTGGAAATACTCACGCTCACAAACATAGAGCCATTTTTTGGTGGGGTATAAAACGGCTTTAGGATTGTCGTGAGGAAAATCAATAATATCCTCTTTGCGAATTTGATCTTTCTTGTCAGTACTCATAGCAACCATTTTCGGAAGTTAACTACCAAACATTATAGCAACCATTTTTAAGAAAACTACCCAATTACCAAAAATAGTTAATATTATCTACAGCCTAAAAACATCAGTAAAACACTATATTTATCGCAAAAAACGTCCTGTAAGGACTTACTGTCAGTAGTAAAGTCATTCCCCATTTTAGAGCTCATGCCCCAAATGTTTCCGTATTCTAAACGCACAAAAATAAAAATGCGGCTCAAGAAAACCTAAGCCGCACTTTGAATACAAAAAACTAGATTTTTAACATAAGCTCTTATGACAAAAGATGCTCTTTAAAGAAGAGGGCAATATCATTAAACACCTTAGGAGCAAATTCACTAACTCTAATGTGTTTATGTTTGATTACCGTGTTATTAGTAAAAGCATTATTAATCACAGCCAAGTCATCATCATTAAACTTAAGATCAACTGGAGTAAAGACGCTTAATACTGGTACTTTATTGCTAGCATGGTAACCAATTAAGCCTTGTTTCTTAAGGGATAGCATCTGCATTTGCGGCACAATAGTTTCCCAATTGCTAGCATCCAGATTCAATCTATTAGCTAAAGAAGAGCGGGCTGCTAGTGGCATATTATTAAGCAGCTTATGATTGATATAAGCGTTGTGAACAGCAGGACTGGCAAGTGCAATAGCCTTAAACACATCAGGACGCAAGAGCGCTAATCTGGCCACAGGATTAGAGCTAAAACGATAGCCCATAGCTCCGATAGCGCTACTATCAATGTAGTTAACATGCTCACGCAAATAATCAACAGCAGCCTCTAAAATGTCTGAGGTATTAGCGTCTAAGGTAATTTTTGAGGCATCACCCATACCTGGCATATCAATAACAAAGATAGCAATGCCCATCTTTCTAAAATAGTCGCTAAAAAGACGATAGTAGTCAGTAGAGGTATCACCATAGGCAGTAACCACGATGACGCATGGCTGGAGCGTTTTATTGTCCACGCTATGCAAGTGGCCTGTAACTTTTTCACCTCTAACTAAGAAGG
The DNA here is from genome assembly GCF_023050945.1 of Anaerobiospirillum sp. NML120448. Taxonomy (GTDB): domain Bacteria; phylum Pseudomonadota; class Gammaproteobacteria; order Enterobacterales; family Succinivibrionaceae; genus Anaerobiospirillum. The sequence goes on from NZ_JALKIM010000017.1 coordinate 50,660, forward strand.
TCAACTCCTTATAATAGCCAAACTCTTTTTCGTCATTAAAAATCTTTCTATATGCCTGACGACCTAATAAAGAAGCTTGAGCGGCTAAGACATCTCCCTTTAAATTAGGATAGGCAGCAATAGCAAAATAGCGGGATGCCATACGATAGTGGTGGCTGGCCTCAGGTAAGTTGCCCTGCTCGGTAGCAAGACGAGCTCTCATAACACGCTCTTGAGCAATAGAGCTAAACTCATAAATCCAATTGCCCGCACCATATTGGCTAACAGTATCAAAGCAAGTTTCACGAGAACGCTCGTTCTTGCTCATAATGATATTGGATAAGGCCAATTCAATGTCTAAATTATTTCCGCCTAAATATGTCCAAGTATAGAGATTTAAAGGGCGATACCACTTAGATCTAAAAGGAGAGCCCATAAAATGCAAGCCATCACCCACATCTGGCAGTGGACAGCCAGAATTGGAGATTAAAGAGGTCTCAATATAATCATGCTTTGGCTTAAATAAAATTTCGCTTAAATTAGCAGAGGTATTTTGGCTATCGCTCATTTTCTTTCTCCAAAGCCCTGCAAATAGGACACTACTAGTATGTACGGTTCTTGTTGAGCCTAAGGTAAATAATGTTAGATGGCTACTAGGATCGTAAAATATTATTAGACCATGGTACCACGGCTAAACTATTATGGAGATAAAAAAATCAAAGAAGGGACGTATAAAAAAGCAAGATCCTTATTACTCATTAGCATCATCTTGCCAAAATACTAATGAATAATAAGGATCTGTAAGGATATACACAATGGAAAGAACCGCCCAGAATTAAAACTAGAGAGTTCCACAAATGAGGTATTTCTAGTAATTTCCTGTCGTTAGCCTATGCTAACTCCATTTAGCTATCTTGTCAATCTAATGAATCGCACAAAAATTTTCATAATAAGCCTACAAAACAACTATTTACTTTTTATGTGTAAATTAATTATTAAACTAATATTCATATTTTTATTATGATTTTTATTTGTTTTTAATAAAAAATAGTATAATATAAACAATGCACTATGCATGAATAGTGATAGCGCTAATTAGCCATTATTCTGTCAACTAATAAGGAATGCCCCATGGATTTACAATACATTCTTAGTGTTAGGTTTTACGGTGAGCCTAACGAACTTGAAAAGATCGAGCAACTCGTTAACCAATATCAACGTGACTATGAAGATCGCGATCTTGAAGTTGTTAAACAGCTAGCTGTAGCTTGTGGTATTGAAAAAGAAAAGGCTGATTTCTTTATTGATGAACTCCATCCAGCAAGACTAGCTGAAGTGAGCAAATTTCATAATCAACTATTCGTAGACTTTACCACCCATCCATGGACTGCCATTTTACTTAAGTCTATGATGCTCAACATCAAAGGAGCATGTAAGTGTACTTGGCTTTATTTCGGTAATCATGTCGATAGCGCTACTTTCTATGATGAGGAACTGCAAAAGTATACTGATGAACTTTTGACCGCCAAAAATTATTTATGTTTTGATGAAGCCGACGAGGATAGGCAACTTTACAATGAAGAAGAGGATTTATACTTTGAACTTGATAGTTTAGAGGAATCACTTAATTACTGGTGTGAATACAATAAGATTGATCCTGAGGAATATACTCAAGAGCAACTAATCGAATTAATCTCTCAGCCTAATGAAGACTTTGCTCCAGTTGTTAGTTTCTTTAAAAAAGAAACCTACATTCCTCCTTATGCCTACAAAACTATGGCTAAGATCATCTTTAAAGGCGATGAAGACACTATTCTAGAAATCTATAATGCAGCTAAATATGCAATTGACGATTATAGTGGTGATTTTTATACGTTTGTCGAAGATTATAATGAGGATGACGACTATAGCTATAGTTGCAAGCTCTTAGATGCTAAATGCACCCAAAATGATGGTCAGGACTGTGAATTAGAGATTACCGCTGTCTCCTACTTTGACCCTCTAGAAGGTGAAGCTGTAAAGGCAGATATTTCTATCATAGACGATTTTTATAATCTTAAGGACTACATATCTGAGACTCATAATGCAGAAATTCTCGCTAATGTTTACTTAGTATCTAATTGTGATTTAGCAACTGATTGTCAAATTGACGATGAAGATTGCCCTCAAGTAGGATATTTGTCAGTTAATGCTCAGGATGAATTTGGCGAGGCTGCTAATTTCTTAATGTGCGATTATTTAGATAAATTAATCGATCGCTGGTGTGAGCTAGTTCATTACGATGGCGACAGAAAGGAAGCTACTGAAATGCTAGATTTAATCAACAACTATAGCTATCAAAAAGAAAGCACCAAAATTCAAGCTGGCCTGATAAGTGCTAACGATTAAGTCATATATGTGAATTTTAGTTAAATTAAAAAGGCTGTCACCATTACTGGGACAGCCTTTTTATTTGTCAATTAGCTTAGAGATTAATTATTTAGATTACGTCTAAGCCTTTTAAGTATTCTAAGAGCTCTGGCATCTTCTTCTTGCCAAAGGTCTCATGCTTGCCATTCACTACTAAGCAAGGTACTGACATCACATTAAACTCAGTTCTCATATCAGGATAGAGACCAACATCATAAACGTGAGTAGTTACCTTATCGGATAAAGAGGCAATACGCTGAGCTGCTACCACTAAATCAGGGCACATGGTGCAAGATAAAGATACTAAAACCTGCATCTTTACTTCTTTGCTGATGTTTAAGATAGCATTGCGATCGGCATCATCAATTGGCTGACCAGGGCCTGCTGCATTGTACATACCTAAAACAAAAGAGGTAAATTCATGACCGCCAGGCACGCCGTGGAAGGCCATGTTAGCAGGGGTGCCATCTTCTTTGATAAACTCAACAAAAGGTAAGTGCTCGCCCTCATCGGTAGTCTCTAGAGCTAACTTATCACTTAAATCACTAAGCTCAGTCATAGCACGTAAGAGCTCATTACCCTTCTCATCGCCCTTAGTATGAACTCGTAGCGTAATCTTAGAGCCCATTCTTTCAAAGACAGCATTTAACTGAGGAATAAAGTCTGGAGAAATAAAGCTTTCACTTTGAGCCTCAGGAGCAATTGATGCACGAGGCTCTTGAGGAGCCTTACGAGTAGCATTAGGCACTTCAGGAACTAAACCAGTCTTATCATGCATAGTAGCTGCAACCTTTTCCATTGCTGCGGCGGCTAAAGCACCATCTGACACAGCTGTTACAACCTGACGTAATGTCTTAATACATACGTCACCTGCGGCAAATACGCCTTTTACATTAGTTTCTTGGTTGTGGTCAGTAATAATATAGCCCTGCTCATTTAAAGCTACCTTATCTTTTACCAAAGCAGTATTTGGAACATAGCCAGCAAATACGAACACACCAAAGGTATCATTATTTTCTGCTGTATAAGTAAAGGTTTCGTTTGTCTTATTGTTGAAGATCTGAGCGCTAGTAATACCAAATTGATTACCGCTCACAGACTTAACCTCGTGATTAAAGAGTACTTTAATCTTAGGGTGAGCCATAACCTCATCAGCAATAGAGCGAGCACAAGAGAAGCTATCTTTACGAACTAAAATAGTTACCTTGCTGGCATAACGAGTTAAGAACATAGCCTCTTCAGCAGAAGCATAGCCACCACCGATTACTAAAAGCTCTTTACCAGTAAAGAACTCACCATCGCAAGTAGCACAGTAAGCTACACCATGGCCACGGAACTCACTTTCTCCCTCAAAGCCAATATGACGAGGGTTAGCGCCTGTACAAATTAATACAGAAAAAGCACGTAAAGTTCCGCTATTAGTGATCACCTCTTTGATATCACCATCAAGCTTAACATCTAATACCTCAGCTAACTTAACTTCGGCACCAAAGTTAATGGCTTGACGACGCATAGTGTCGGTTAAAGCTTCACCAGAGGTTGACTCTACACCAGGGTAATTAACCACTTCGTGAGTAATAGTAATTTGACCACCAAAGCGATCTTTTTCTAAGACTAAAACACGATAACGGGCACGAGCTAAATATAAAGCAGCAGTAAGACCAGCAGGACCACCACCAACAATGATGGCATCAAATAAATTATCGTTTGCGCTCATGATTGAAACCTAAATTACAGCAAAAAGTCTCAGGATCTAGTAATTAATAAACCTACTTTAGCAAAAAACTATCACAATATGGCGTTTAAGTTGATAGATTTTTAGCTAGTAAGACAAACAACATAGCAAACACAGCAATTACTGTATTTCTAAGTACGCAGAAAAGCTAGAGTTAGCCAAAGCTAACCATAAGGACGTGATAAATGACAATTATCGTAATTACTAAAAAACCCCCAGCAACAATGTTAGGTCACATGGGGGTTTTTTGATAAAAGAAAGCCCCCATAAGGGGACTTCCTTTTGGCTCAACGCCTTAGAACAACTAGTTAAAACTAGTAGTCAAATTAGAGGGTACCGATTAAATCGAGACCTGGCTTTAAGGTAGCCTGACCTGGCTGCCACTTAGCTGGGCAAACCTGATCGCCGTGCTCAGCAACAAACTGTAAAGCCTTAACACGACGTAATAACTCATCAGCGTTACGGCCAACGTTGCCAGCTAATACCTCATAAGAAACGATCTTACCCTCTGGGTTGATAATGAAGGTACCACGCTCTGATAAGCCAGCTTCCTCAATGTATACGTCGAAGTCCTTAGCTAACTTGTGGTTAGGATCGGCGAGCATTGGGTACTCAATAGCCTTGATGGTGTCAGAAGCGTCAGCCCATGCCTTGTGAACAAAGTGAGAGTCGCAAGAAACAGAGTAAATTTCACAGCCGATTGCCTTGAACTCAGCATACTTCTCAGCTAAATCCTTTAACTCAGTTGGGCATACGAAGGTGAAATCAGCTGGGTAAAAGAAGAATACAGACCACTTGCCTAAAAGATCAGCCTTGGTAACTTCCTTGAAGTCCTTGTTAACGTAGGCCTGAACAGCGAAATCTGCAACTTCCTTATTGATAAAAGACATCTAAAACTCCTTGAAACGAATCACTTGCCTTTTTGCTAAAACGCTCCAGCGAAGGTCACGATTTAGCTCTAAGACACTCATATATGAGTATATGAGCTTTCTTTATAAATGTGGTTAAATATTTACAAGAAATGTGCTCTATAACACAACTTTTATCACCAAAGCTTATTTGGCTACTTGAAATATTTTGAAATCTGTCTTGTTCTATGTGCTGTAGCACTGAACTTGGTATGGCACCCATTATATAGATAATCTTTGCAAATTGGGCTCACTTGATAAATTGGCTCAATATAAGTGAATATTTACCAAGAAATTAATGATTTTTTAAAGAAATTTTAAATAGCATTTTCATAAGAAAAGGCTTATTTATGGCAAAAATAGCACCACAATAAATTTTTAAAATATTTTTAAAAATTGTCTAAAATCATGAAATTTTTCCCACTAATTTTTATACATTAGACAAAATAAACCATGTAGCACCCATTTTTTCATATAATTTGCACTTCATAATCGTTAGCATAATTATCTAATTTGAGTGCTGCTCATGGCGGGTGCTTTATTTAAGATAGCTCTCTTGATAATGATTATGTCAGTGCAAAAATGCCCCACTTTTTATTAAGAAGGATGGACTTATGGAAGCTTTAAGCTCCACTTTTTATGCCACTAGCTTTACTTTTTTAATGACTACGCTTGGTGCAGCGGCAGTCTTGATTTCTAAAAAGAAACCCTCGCCACTGTTTACTAAGCTCTCTTTAGGTTTTGCAGCAGGCATTATGATCGCTGCATCTGTATGGTCATTGCTTATGCCAGCTATTGATCAACTAGAGAGTGAGGGAAAAACCGCAGCTTTTCCTGTTGCTACTGGCTTTATTTTAGGTGCAGCTTTCTTAATGATGTTAGATAAGATCATGCCTCACCTACATATTAATAGTCAGGAACCAGAAGGCCCTAAAACTACTTTAGGTAAGCACCAGCTCTTATTTTTAGCTATGACTATTCACAATATCCCAGAGGGCATGGCTGTAGGTATTTCTTTTGTAGCAGCAGCTGCTATTAATACTCCTGAGGCCTACTCAGCAGCCATTGCACTTACTATTGGTATGGGCATACAAAACGTACCAGAGGGCACAGCCGTAACTTTACCGCTGCGTGCTAGTGGTATGTCCTCAGGTAAATCATTTATTTTTGGTGTCATTTCTGGTTTAGTTGAGCCTATTGCTGCCCTAATTGTGGTGATGCTCTCTTCCTTATTTATCCCTATCATGCCTTGGCTATTGTCTTTTGCCGCTGGAGCCATGATTTATGTAGTCATTGAAGAGTTAATACCTACTGCTCGTTTGGGCGAACACTCTGATATTGGCACTATTGCCGTAATCTTAGGCTTTGTTCTTATGATGGTATTAGATACCTCTTTAGGCTAAAGCTACAGGTATAATTTGTCTGTTCTTTACATGTTTTACTATTAACTGGCTTTGCTTGTCATGAATCAAGTTGTTAAAAAACCACGTCTATTGCGTTCAGGTATAGTCACAGCCTCAGCTACTTTCCTGTCTCGAATTTTAGGCATGGTTAGAGATATTGCTATCGCTCAACTATTGGGCGCTGGTCTAATGGCTGACGTTTTCTTCTTTGCCAATCGTATTCCTAATTTCTTTAGAAGATTGTTTGCCGAAGGAGCCTTTGCTCAAGCTTTTGTGCCTGTGCTAACCAAAACATCTAAAGAGCAAAGCTCATCTGAACTTAGAGAACTGATAGCTAAAAGCGCAGGTACCTTAGGCTTAATTGTTTTTGTTATTTCCTTAATTGGTATGCTTGCCTCTCCTGTAGTAACAGCTATTTTTGGTTGGGGCTGGTTTGAGTCTTGGCTTAACGATGGCCCTGATGCTCATAAATTTACCCAAGCTAGCTTTTTATTGGAAATTACCTTCCCTTACTTGTTTTTTATTACCTTAACTGCTTTATGTAGTTCGGTATTAAATGTTCATGGCAGCTTTGCTATTCCAGCCATTACTCCATGTTTACTCAATGTAGTTATGATTGGTACAGCCTACTTTATCGCCCCTAACTTTGAAGATCCTAATGTCATTTTATCCATTGGTATGGTGGTAGGCGGTGTAGTGCAATTAGTGTTTCAATTGCCTTTTGTCTATAAATTAGGTCTGATGGTATTACCAAAATGGGGATGGCATCATCCTGGCGTTGTTCGTATCAGAACTTTAATGATTCCAGCTCTCTTTGGTGTCTCTGCTAGCCAGTTAAATCTTTTAGTTAATACTGTCTTAGCCTCATTTTTAGCTACAGGTTCTATTTCTTACCTGTACTACTCTGATCGCCTCTTAGAGTTTCCTATTGGTATTTTTGCCGTAGCTATTTCTACTGTGATTTTACCTGCACTATCACGCTGTGACTTTAATAGCGAGCATGATAAATACAATAAAACCTTAGACTGGGGTGTACGTCTCGTGCTCTTGCTTGGCATTCCTTCGGCCTTAGGTATTATGGCGCTACGAGAGCCTATCTTAAGAGTTATCTTTATGCGAGGTGCTTTTGGCTCAGAGCATGTACTCTTAAGCGCTCAATCCTTACTTGCATCAGTAGTAGGCTTATGCGCCATTATGCTAGTTAGAGTACTAGTTCAAGGCTTTGCCGCCATCCAAGATACTAAAACCCCAGTACGCTGCTCTATGGTAGCTATTGGCGCTAACATTGTCTTTAATTTAATTTTGGTATGGCCTTTAGGTTATGTAGGCTTGGCCTTATCTACAGCCTTAGCGGCCTTTGTTAATGCAGGGCAGCTAATTTATCTTTTGCATAAGAAAAATATCTACCGCATTTCCAAGACCTCCATATTGTTTATTATTAAGGCTTTAATTTCAGGCATTATCATGGCTGTTAGCGTGCGCTATGTAGCTCCTGAATTTGAGGCCTGGGTACAGATGGACACCTTAACCTCTATTGGCTATTTAAGTGCTTTAATTGTAGGTGGTGCTCTGGTATTTACCAGCTGCTGTTTAATATTAGGTATTAGACCTCGCCACATTAAAATGTAATTTTTCTTTTTTAGCCCTCTTTAGTACCCAGGCAATTTACTATTGAGGGCTTTTTTTATGATTTTTTAGCTATAAATCACAAAACCTAAAAGACCTTATCAACAAATCCTAATTTATAGCTGCGCTTGCCTTAATATAGAGTCATGTGTTTGAGCACCTTTTGGGCGTGTCAGCTAGCACATCTCCATTTATCTTGATCTATCACCCCTTGAGGTCGGCACGACTGGAGATACAGGCTAGGCTTAAGGAGATTGCCAAATGAGACAGTACCATAACATTCTGGTCATCATAGAGCCTAAAAAAGACCAGCAATTAGCTCTTAACCGAGCTATTGAAATTGCTCGTTTCAACCCTAAGGTAACCATTACTGCACTCCGTCTCATTTACGACTTTTCTAACGATATTCCATTTATCGGCAAGAAGAGTGAAATGACTTCTCACGAAGATGTAGAAGAAGTTACTACTCAAGAGCTTCAAAAAATTATTGCTGCTGCTTTAGAGAAACATCAAGATATAGATCCTGAAAGCTTTACTATTGTGCCTTCAGTAAAATGGACAAGAGATGTTTCTGAGGGTATGTTAAATGAGGCTAATAGTGGTAACTTTGATTTGATCATTAAAGGAGCCAATCACCACGGCCTACTTGATTCTATTATCTTTACTCCTCATGATTGGAACTTATTACGTCACTCCAACATTCCAGTAGTTATCGCCAAAGAACACACTTGGGATGAGAATAGCACTATTGTTGTGGCTGTTGACTTTACCTCTGGTGAAAAACAGCTCATGAATGTCTTGCTATTGCGTGAGGCTCAGCTCTTATCAACTATTACTGGAGCCCCTATCCATTTAGTTAATGGTGCTCCTGTGGTTTTACCTACTGTAATGCTAGAAGTACCTAACTATGCTCCAGAGCTTTATGCTGAGAGTATTTTAGCTGAGCATAAGAGAAGAATCATTGAATTTGCCCATCACCACAATATTGCAGATGATCATTGCCATATTGCTGAGGGTATGCCTGATGATGTGCTGCCAAAACTATGTAAAAAACTTCATGCTAGCACTGTATTTATCGGATCTCATGGCCGCTCAGGCGTTGGCGCAGCCTTGATTGGTAATACTTGTGAGGAAATTGTTGATTTCATTAATGCCGATCTATTTGTGCTTAACCGCAACACCTTAGATCACGAACACCGTATTGCTCACACTCAAGAATAATTTTTTAATAGCCAAAACATAATATTAACCTCAGGCTCCATCACACCCACATGGGGCCTTTTTTATCCCAATCCCCAAGCTCCAAGCCCAGCCTTGCCTAGCCACTGCCAAGCTCCAGCCAGTGACAACGCCAAACCACAGCCCCAGCCAGCGCTAGCGCCAGTGCTAGCGCCTGGCATGATGTCCCAAGCTAAAGCGCCCGCTCTAGTACCAATCTAAAACCAAGTTCAAAGCTATGGTAAGAGCAAGCTTTCATTGAGACTTTAACCATCAAGGCCCTGGTGCTACTCTTACATACCAGTACTTAAGTTTTGCTCTAAAACAAGGCAAAAACGCCTCAATTTAGTGAGCCATATTGCTGGCAATAAATTTTTATAAAAAAGCCTATAATAGCGCTGTGTTACCTTTAACATGCGGCACTTAAAATTGCGATATTTTAAGTATTTTAGAGCTTTACCACTTAGTTTCTGCCATGAATGACGCACTTACCAATGCTTTTAGCGTACTACTGATTATCTGCCTAGCTTATTTCTTACGAGATTTTTATCACTATTGATTTGAGTCACATTTTTTATGTTACACGGTAACATTAATTTTGTAATATATGAGCTATGCTGTATTTTAATATTAATTCTGTCTAAAGTTTTAGTTAAAGGTCGAATATGTCTCCATCTTCTCTTGATGATATCATCCAA
>NZ_JALKIM010000018.1 GCF_023050945.1 Anaerobiospirillum sp. NML120448
GTGGGGAGCCATTTTAGAGCTTAAAAATAAGCAAGCTGATTGAGCTATTTATAAAATTAAATTAGCTATCAACATATTAATTAATTAAAAAAAATTTACCAATAAATAGCTAAATTTAGCGATTTATAGCCCCTTATGAGTTGATATTTCTTTATAATAGGGAAATTTTTGCCATCTTGGCAAAAAATTAAAGAATTGGCAAAGCCGTTCCGTTAGTACAAATATGAAAATCCGAAACTAAAACTATTTAAAGAGGGCTCATTTATGAGACAGCGCTTAGCACTAGCAATAGCCTTTTTGGCTGGCTTTTCTAGCTGTGCTATGGCTTCGGTTTCTTCTACCTATGATAAAGTCACCGATGCTCAAGCTTTAGTAGCACGTAAAGCTATTGAAAGTACACTAGAAAAATATAAAGACGATAATACAGCAGTTAATGTATACACTGTTGATGAGCTCAATACTTATGTAGACAGTGGTGTCTACGTTCAGGTTATTCGTGATCGTGATAAGTGTCAGTTTACCCCTGATATTGAAGATCGTGCACGTATTGTAGGCATGCCTGCTTTTGAATATGTTTGGGGTGATATGTTGATCTCAGGCATTTGTGTTAAGCAGGATGTTGAATTAGGTTTAGATTACCTACAAAAGTCAGTTAATCACGCATATGCTCCAGCAATGATTAAGTTATCTGACTATTATGAGCGTGGTTATTTAGTGCCACGTAATAAAGAAAAGGCTGTAACTTTAATGCGTACAGCTGCTTCTTTAGGCTCTCGTACTGCTCGTTTACAATGGGCTGATATGTTGGTACGAGGTCTAGGTGCCCCTGCATATTATGAGGAGGCTTATTCTTGGCTCTATCATTCTCTGTACTTTACAGAGTATGAGAAAACTAAGCGTAACTTCTTGCAAAATGAAATGCAAAAGTTAATGCCACCTAATATTGTCGCTAGAGCCATGGGTGATGGCTTCTACGATATCTAGCTAAGTTTTACGCAAAAAGATTTAGTTTCGGTTCAAACCCCGACATCAGTGCTGGTGTTGGGGTTTATTTTTTACCAACAGCGAAAATAATCATAGATTTAGCCTATATAGTTAGTAGTGTATAATATTGAAGCCGTGATTGAGCTGTGCTTTGCTTATTAGTGCTTTATACATAATAGTAGGGCTGTTTGATCTTGTTAACTGAGAATACCATTGTGAATAGTAAATGGGTTAAGCCATACTAATCAATAGCACAGACAAGGTAATTCTTTGTGTTTAATCTCGTTAGAGTTTAGTTATCTTTATGTTTGAAAGTTTAACCGACAGACTTAATAGAACCCTGAAAAATATCTCAGGTCAGGGACGTATTACTGAAGACAACATCAAAGATACCTTACGTGAAGTACGTACTGCTTTGCTTGAGGCTGATGTTGCTTTAAGCGTAGTAAAAGATTTTACTTCTAAGGTAAAAGAGAAGGCCCTTGGTGTAGAGGTTAATACCTCATTAACCCCTGGTCAGCAATTTGTAAGTATTGTGCATCAACAGCTCGTTGATACCATGGGTTCAACCAATAGTGAGCTTAATATTGCTCACCAGCCTCCAGCTGTTATTTTGCTCGCAGGCTTACAAGGTGCTGGTAAGACCACCTCTGCAGCTAAGTTAGCTTTATACATTAAAGAGCGTTTAAAGAAGAACGTCTTAATGTGTTCTGTGGATACTTATCGTCCTGCTGCTATTGACCAATTACATACTTTAGCTAAAGAAATTGGTGTTGATTCCTATCCATCAGATCCAACTAGCACTCCACAGCAAATTGCTAAAGATGCCTTAGCTGAGGCCAAGCGTCGCTTTATTGATGTTCTTATTATCGATACTGCTGGTCGTTTAGCTGTTGATGAAGACATGATGAGAGAGGTTCAAGAGCTCCATCAGATCTGTGAACCAACAGAAACCATGTTCGTAGTTGACGCTATGACTGGTCAAGACGCAGCTAATACTGCCAAGGCTTTTGCTGATGCCTTGCCTTTAACTGGTGTAATTTTAACTAAGGCTGACGGTGATGCCCGTGGTGGTGCTGCTTTATCTGTACGCCAAATCACTGGTAAGCCAATTAAGTTTATTGGTTTGGGCGAAAAGGTTGTTCCTTTAGATCCATTCCATCCAGATCGTATTGCTAGCCGTATTTTAGGCATGGGTGATGTGCTCTCTTTAGTTGAGACCTTACAAAACAATGCCGATAAGGAAAAAGCAGATCGTCTAGCCGCTAAGATCAAGAAGGGTGAAACCTTTGATTTAAACGACTTCTTAGAGCAAATCCATGAAATGAAAAAGATGGGTGGTATTTCTGAGTTATTAACCAAATTACCTGGTGGTGAAAAGTTAATGGCTCAGGCAGGTAGCACCTTTGGTGATAAGCAATTATCCCATGTTGAGGCTATCATTTACTCTATGACTCCAAAAGAGCGTGCTCACCCTGAAATTATTAAAGGCTCACGCAAAAAGCGTATTGCCAATGGTTGTGGCTTAGAGGTGCAAGAGGTCAATCGCCTGCTCAAGCAATTTGAAACCATGCAAAAGGTTATGAAAAAGATGAAGGGCGGTAAGGGCATGAGAGGCATGATGAACGCTATGCGTGGCATGGCAGGCATGCGTAACATGTTTGGTGGCGGTGGCGGTGGTATGCCTCCAATGGGTGGCTTCCGTCGTTAGTCTCTAGCAATCAATTAAAAAAATAAGGGCAGGATTTAATCATCCTGCCCTTATTTTTTAGCCATACTAATGAGGTAGTGAACTTTGGAAAATAACACACCCAAATTATTTTTGCTAGACTCAAATTGTAAAAAATGCGTTATTGATCTTGATTTTTTGTATAAAAGCTGTAAAATCGCTTTTCTGTATTGATAACTTGGCTGATGCGCAATCTAGATTTTTAATCAGATATGCACCTCTCAGCTGTGAACGTATTAAATAGGTAAATTACGAAATGGTAGTCATTCGTTTACGTCGCGCTGGCGCTAAGAAGCGTCCTTTCTATCACGTAGTAGTTGCTGATTCTCGTTATGCAGCAACTGGTCGTTTCATCGAGCAAGTTGGTTTCTTTAACCCAATCGCTCGTGGCCAAGAAGTTCGTTTAAACTTAAACATCGATCGTGTTAACTACTGGAAGGGCGTTGGTGCTCAGCCATCCGATCGTGTAGCTCGTTTAATCAAGGATTTCGAGTTAGGTCCAGAGGCTGTTGCCGCTTACAAGACCGCTAAGTACGAGAAGGCTGTTGCTGCTCGTAAGGCTGCTGCTGAGGCTGCCGCCGCTGAGGCTGCTGCTTCTGAAGCTGCTGAAGCTTAATTAGCATTACTTCCAGCTTATGGCTGATGATGCACCACGCTCCATGGGTAGACTAGGTTCTACTTATGGCTTAAAGGGCTACTTAAAAGTTCAGTCCTTTACCGAGCAACCTGAAAACCTTTTTGACTACTCGCCTTGGTTTATTCGTCGGCGTGGGGAAGATTGGCGTGAGGTTCAGGTCGAAGCTTGGAAGCCGCATGCTGACGGCTTTATTGTTAAGCTAGATGCGGTTAATGTCAAAGAAGAGGCTGCTCTTCTTACTGGCATGGATATCGGGATCAAGCGCTCAAGCTTGCCCCCACTTGAAGACGATGAAATTTATTTAGTGGATCTGGAAGGATGCACTGTCATCGGACTTGAAGGTGTTAACCTCGGTATTGTATCGAGGGTTGTGGATCAAGGAGCTGCCCCTTATATGGTGGTGTCTCCCTCTGACCAAACTAAGGGTGGACCTCGTCAAAGGCTCATTCCTTATGTTAAAGGCCCAATTGTTACGAAAGTTGATCTCGATGTCAAAACAATTTGGGTTGAGTGGGGCGAAGATTACTAAGCCATTCTTTTAAGGATGAATAGGTTTTAAACCTACGTTTATTTGTGTCATCTTTTTAAGGAAATTGCTATGTGGTTTGGTGTAATTTCGCTCTTTCCTGAGATGTTTAAAGCGGTAAGTGAATCAGGTGTAACTTCCCGAGCTGTCAAACGTGGTCTTATTGACATTAATGTTTGGAACCCTCGTGATTTTACTCATGACAAATACCAAACAGTGGACGACAAGCCTTATGGCGGTGGTCCAGGTATGCTCATGAAGGTTCAACCGCTTGCGGATGCAATCAGCGCAGCCCGCTTGCAAGCACCTCCAGGAACGAAAGTCGTCTATATGTCTCCGCAAGGAGAACGTCTTAGCCACTCACTGGTCACACGATTCCATAACTGGGGTTCGTTAATCCTCATAGCTGGTCGCTATGAGGGCATAGATGAGCGTATCCTTCAGAAAGAAGTCGATCTGGAGGTTTCGATCGGTGACTACGTGCTCTCGGGTGGTGAAATCCCTGCAATGTGCGTCATCGATGCGGTATCACGTATGGTTCCTGGTGTTTTAGGGGATATACGTAATGCCTATGAGGATTCTTTTGCCGATGGTTTATTGCACTTTCCTCAATATACCCGTCCTGAGGTAGTAAATGGGATGGGGGTTCCTGAGGTATTAATGAGTGGCAATCACGAAAAGATCCGCCGTTGGCGACTGCAGCAGGCTTTAGCCCGCACTTACGAGAGGCGTCCTGATTTATTGCAGTCAAGGTTACTAAATCGTGAAGAGCAAGAGCTACTTCGCGAATACCTAGAGCAAAAAGAGCTCAAGGTCTAAAAAAGATTTTATTTTAGGGTAGGTAAAAAATGGCTAGCCATCCAATTATTGACCAGCTTGAGAAAGAGCAACTCCGTCAGGATATTCCACAGTTCAATCCTGGTGATACCGTTCGTGTAGAAGTTCGTGTAGTTGAAGGCGACAAGTCTCGTTTACAGGCTTTCGAGGGTAACGTTATTGCTAAGCGTAACCGTGGCTTAAACTCTTCTTTCACCGTACGTAAGATCTCCTCTGGTGAGGGTGTAGAGCGTGTCTTCCAGACCCACTCTCCAATGATCGCCTCTGTTAAGGTTACCCGTCGTGGTGACGTACGTCGTGCTAAGCTTTACTACTTACGTAGCCGTACTGGTAAGGCTGCTCGTATCCGCGAGAAGGTCTAATCTAGATCGTAAATTTTGGTGCTATCCACTATTGCTGATAGCACCTTTAGCGGCTCATACTAAGACTAGTCTTGAGCCTACCAAGAGCCCTATATGTAGCCATATAGGGCTTTTGTTTTTTTTAGCATCTGCATTGAGCGATACTAATTTTTAGCATTATCAATCAAGAGTTAACTATGAAGGAACCACCAGTAGTACTACCGCCGCTAAAGCTACACAAAGGTGCCAAGCATACCTATGTTTTCACCTACCGTGGAGTTTGGGAACCAGCAGTTAAAGATGAGGCTGGAAATATCATCAAGAAGGGCAGAGCTCGCAGCGTTGATCGCAAAACTGTGGGCAAAATTGATGATGGTCAGCATACTGGTGTAATTAAGTTTTATGATGCGTTTTTGAATGATTATCCAGAGCTCAAAAACTATATCGTGATTCGTAATTCAGATGGCACCTTCACTTTTAATAAGCGCTCTGAGGTAGCGGATAATGCCAAAGCTACCATTGAATCAGCCCTCAACACCAATCACAAGTCCCCAAAGCCTACAGCAGCAGCCACAGCTACCGCAACCACTGCCGCAGCTACCGCTGCTGCAGCTGCCACAGCTACCGCTGCCGCAGCAGCTGCCGTCACTAGCGCTAGCGCAGGTGCTAACGCTGCCATACCAGTAGTACTACCGCCTCTAAAGCTACACAAAGGTGCCAAGCATACCTATGTTTTCACCTACCGTGGAGTATGGGAACCAGCAGTTAAAGATGAGGCTGGAAACATCATCAAAAAAGGACAAACTCGCAGCGTTGATCGCAAAACTGTGGGTAAAATTGATGATGGTCAGCATACTGGTGTCATTAAGTTTTATGATGCGTTTTTGAAGGATTATCCAGAGCTCAAAAACTACATTGTGGCTCGTAATGCAGATGGCACCTTCACTTTCCATAAGCTATCTGAGAAGGAGATTCACGCAAACGCAACGCTTGAAACAGACTTCGACACCAATCACAAGACCATAATCAAGCCCCCAAAGCTTACCGCAGCAGCCTCAGCCACAGCTACCGCTGCCGCAGCTACTGTCGCTAGCGCTAGCGCAGGCGCTAACGCTGTCACAGTCGCAGATGTTAAGAGCAATGCTTATGGTGTGTTCTTAGGTACTAAGAAGGCGGGAGCCATTGTTTATCTTGATCACTTGTCCTCTAAAACAGGCGTTAGAGCAGCTCTTATTAAGGCCTTTAGTGAGTCTACAGATGCAAAGCTTCATAATGCTATTAAGTTTGCTAACTTCATTGAGACTGTACTCTACAGCATGCTTATTTCTGGGGAAAACACCTTAGATAGTCTTCCTAAGTTTTGCTCTGAGTATGTCTTAGCTAATGGGGGTTTGGGCAATAAAACAACCTTATTAAAGTACATCAATCAAATTGATGAAGCCTTTGTAGAAAAGTTCCACCAGAACTTTGTTCAGGACTACCTCAAAAGCAATAGCTATAAAGCTCTAAAGAATGGGCTTATGGTTTTTGCTACTAGCACTGAAATTGATAGTGCCCTCCACAGTCAGCTTAACATTCAGTTCATTTGCGATGCTGATAAGAGCCTACTACCAATTTGCTATGAAGTGGGTAGCACCAGCGCTGGCGCTGGCTCTGGCACTGGCACAAGCGCCATTAGCAGTAATTCCAATAAGCCATTACCCTTAGTTGATGTTAAAAACAAGTTTGCCCCTTATGATATAAGTCCTGATAAGGTCTGCATTGTGGCTGACAAGGAATATTATTCTGATGATAATATTGCAAGTCTTTTACGCAGTGGCGAAACTTTTATCTTTAACTGCAAGCTAGGTGACGGAACTGTTGTTCAGGAGGTTATTGAGCAGGCAATTTCACAGAATATTTATGGTAATAGCTCTTTCTCTGAGCTTAAGAGCGCTACTACAACTTGCGAATCTTTCACAAGAGCATACAGGTATGATGAGTCATCTGTACAGGATAAGAGGGATTGCAAGAAGGCAACAGCAGAAATTAGGTACCATGTTTTCTTTGATAGTGAAATTCATTTTTCGGCTGTAAAGAAGTTGAAAGACACTCTATGCGAGCTTAGCGATGCAGTTGAGAATGGTAAAAAACTTACCCCAAAAGATGAGGAATTACTCAAAAAGTACTCAAACTACGATTTATCAAAGTATGTTGAGAGCAAAACTAATCCTGCTCCTGAGTTTTCATCTATTAAGGTAGAAGAAAACACTAAATATAAGGGATTTTGGGTGTTAGCTACTAACGACTTTAATCTTACCAGTGCTAAGGTTCTTGAAAGATATAAGTCTTTGCAAGCAGTTGATACCTTAATGCATAGTACTAATGAGCTTGTAGTTGGTAGCAGCAAAGCTAAACAGGGCATTAATCTGCGCTCTCATATCTTCTTGCAGTATGTAGTTGCTATTTTCAAAGCTGCCATCAGGCATGATATCGATAGGGCTAATGTTAATGTAGGCTCTAGCATCCTTAATGTACCTACAGATAACAGCTCCTCATACCAAGCTGTGTTTGAGGCTCTTAATGTCATCACTGTTGATGAGTATGCTAATGGTATTGTATGTAAGCCTATTGCAGAGGAGCATGCTCTTATACTCAAGTGTCTAGGCGTGCCTATACCAAAGTCGATGCTCTAATTGCAAAGCACGGGTATTAGATAAGCCTGTTCCATAAGCCCAATAAGCTCAAAAAAGTCATAGAATTACGGTTCTATGGTTTTTTCTTTTGTGTGGAAGATGGGATGGCTGATGCTGGCATAGCGCTGAGCGCTGAAAATATGAGTAAGAAGGGAAATTTTAGAGGGCCCAAAAACGAAAAAAGCAGCCTGAGGCTGCTAATCGTATTGTCTTTGGAGCAGAAAACCAGTTTAGTACTGGTTGCGGGGGCAGGATTTGAACCTACGACCTTCGGGTTATGAGCCCGACGAGCTACCGAGCTGCTCCACCCCGCGACAAAAGAGTTATAAAACTCATAAATGAAAAAAAGCAGCAGAGGCTGCTAGTTTCTTGTTATTGGAGCAGAAAGACCAGTTTAATACTGGTTGCGGGGGCAGGATTTGAACCTACGACCTTCGGGTTATGAGCCCGACGAGCTACCGAGCTGCTCCACCCCGCGATTGAATGAGCCCTATTATAGGGAGCGCTAGATCACATGTCAACTCTTTTTTAAATTTTTTTAAAATTGAGGTTGAATATTGACTAGTTTTGCAGTGATATGGATCTCAAATTTTGACAAAAAATATAAAAAAAGCCCAAACATGAATTGTTTGGGCTGGTAATTAGTTAGTGTGAAAAACTGAGTTTTCTTCACCATAAGGATTAGGTGCATAGCTTTCTGCATCCCAGTCGTTTTCAAAACGCTCTTGACCATCTTCCATGATGTATTTAAAGCGATACTGATAGCTTGGCTGAATGCTTGTTGGCACTGAAATAGAGCCACAGTAGGTACCATTTTTTAATGGCTTCATTACTACTGGTTCCCAGCCATTGTGTTCGCAGATTAAGAAAATCTTCTTAGCACCTTGAGCAGCTTCTTTCTTAATGTAGAAAGTAATAGTAACTTTCTTGCCATCTTTAGTGATTCTTTTTGAGATGCTCATAAAACGTCCTCACATATGTGTAAATGCTAAAAATAGGTAAGCCCTTTGTGAGGGGCCTAAGTTACTACGCCTTGGCTTGTTTGTAAGACCGAACTTAAGTACCTACAAGTTGTTTTAGTAAGCAAGAAGTAATTGCTTGAATGGATATACAAATTGAATAGATAAAATAAAAATACACATTCAAAGAATATCCTTACAAGAGATTATAGGACATAAATGCAAAGAACACAAAGCCTAAAAGCCGATATTTATCAAAAATTTTTGAGATATTGGCTACATTGCTAGGTATATCCTACTTTAATGGTTGCAACCTAACTGCCTGTATTTTTACCTCCCATTAACTGCTCTAACCATCCAAGCTACCCTTGATCACGTTCCCATCAAACATATGGTTGTTGGCTCTTACTAGATGATTAGACCTTGGTTTAAGTCTAAGCCAGTACATGGCAGGTTTATGCCTGTTAAGGTCAAGTCTATGGGCCGCTTTATGGTTATTTTGGCCTGTGGCCTTGTGATAGGCAAGCAGGCAAGAAGGTATGTAGGCAAAGCAGGTATGTAGTTAGTCTTGCAAGCTTGCTAGCTGGATAGCTGGCTAGCTTGCTGGCAGGCTGCCTGGCGGATAGTCAGGAGGCTTATAGGGGGTTAAGAGGTGAGGGCGTGGGCTATGAGCTTTTTGGTGTAGCTGGCTCGGAGGTAGTAGCCCTTGGGGCCTGCATAGGTAGTTTGACCTTGGCTATCTCTAATTGGGGTAAAGACGTTGCTATGAGCTGCCTTAGGACGCATTTGAATAATGTTACCTAATGAGCCATTAATGCTACGGGCATTAGAGGAGAAAATAAGCTCACAAAACTCATTGTAGTCAGTGGCTATTTGATTAAGCTCATTTTGATCTGGTTGGTAAAAAAAGTAACCAATAATTCTGCGATCTTTAATAGGTAGTCCCTTAGGGGCTAACAATAAGACAAAAAGAATATTTTTAATTTTGTGGTACAAGGCTGAATGCTCAAAAGGTATATAGCGTTCAGGATTAATATCGGCACTACAAATAAAGGTACTTTCTTGAGGGCTGAGATCTGAATTTACAGGTAAAGTTTTGAGCTCAATTTGCAAATTAAGAAAATCAGGCTGACTAAGATTATGAGCGTTGGCTCCTAAAAATATTTCTAATAATTGGCCACAAAAGCCTTTGCCACTTAGGTTGTTTTCAGGAATATGAACCTTAGCTAGGGTTGCTAACTCTTGTAGCGAACGTCCAACTATTAAATCAAGTCTCTCAAGCAGAGTAGTTAGATCTTTAGGCGGAGCAAAGAATAGTGGGCTATTAAGCTCATTGTTAGTCCAATCTACTGTATTACTCATAACAAACATCCCTTATCCATCTAACAAGGCTAATTTACCAAAAAATTTTGCACTTGTGCCTAGTGGCTATCCAAACTTTGCTACTTTTACCATTAAATAAACTAACTTAATTTAAGCACATAAAAAACTTAACATTTGCTCTTGGCTTTTTTCTAAACAAACATAAGCTAAGATCTGATTAGCGCTTAGCGCTTAGTGGTTAGCCAATGCTCTTAACAACGTTTTAGCATGATTGATGTTTGATTTTGAGAGCTAGCATAATTAATTGTTAGCCTCGATATGTGATAATTAATACTTGAGCAAGATTTATATTCTTTAAGCAAACAATAATCATGGAGGAGCATCTCTTCTAAGCTATGTAGCTCATATATAGCTCAAAGAGGAATGCTCTTTTTCATGTCTTGGATTTAAAGTGAAAAACTTGCTATTAAGGTAATGGTTTGATGATGTTTTGGTATTTAAGATCACTATGAGGTTTAGCGAATTAGATGAAGATGGCTACCGACCTAATGTAGGTATGGTGATCTTTAATAGCAAAGGTCAGGTACTATGGGCCAGGCGTGCTAGACAAAATACATGGCAGTTTCCTCAAGGAGGAGTTAATGATAACGAGACTGAGGAAGAGGCTATGTATCGAGAGCTATATGAAGAGCTAGGACTAAGCCAGAATGATGTCTATATAGCGCAAACTTCACGCCGCTATCTAAGATACCGTGTACCCAAACGTATGCTTGATGATTATAGAGATCGTAACTACCAAGGACAGAAACAAAAATGGTTCTTGCTTGGGCTAACTGATGACGATTGTTTAGAAAGAGCATTAAAATTTAACAATGGTAAGCATCCTGAGTTTGATCGCTGTAGTTGGGTTAGCTATTGGTACCCCTTAAGACATGTAGTAGCTTTCAAGCAGGAAGTTTATCGTAAGACTTTAGTTGAGTTTGCTCCTACTGTCCTTCGTTTAGATAGTTGTGAACTTGATTTAGGTTTATTTTAGTTAAGACATCACAAACTAAAGTATTGTTCTAAGCTTTAGTGGTATTTTGCTATACTGTGTGTGGTATAGAGCACGTGCAATAAGCTAAAAGATTTACATAAGTTTTTAAGGTTAGATTGAGTTTTGAAGTTTGTTTGATACAAAAGCTACTTTTGACTAGACTTTGGTTACCAAAGTTTTCAGGTAGCGCCCGTATAAGTTTATTAGTGGGGCAAAACTTATCTAATCGAATTTTAACAAGGAGGCTTCCGCAAGGATTTAGCTAGTTTTAACTAATTGTTTTGCGGAGTGATGCTATGGACGGACAAATTTTTTTACAAGCTTTGCGCCTGATTACTCAAGAAGTTTCTAAGGAACATGACTTAAAAAAAGCCATGAACCTGCTTGTTCAGCATATCCGTCAAACTACACAAGCAGATTGCTGTTCTCTGTATTTGCTCGATGAATTTCGTAAAAGATATCGCCTCATGGCCACTGATGGCCTCTCCCAACAGGCGGTAGGCAAAGCTACCTTGCGTTATGATGAAGGCTTAGTAGGTGTAGTAGGCACTAGCAGTGAGATCCTAAACTTAGCTGATGCTACCTCTCATCCTAACTTTAAGTACTTACCTGATGTGGGTGAGGATGAGTATTTATCTTTCTTGGGCGTGCCGATTTTAAATCAAGGCGCTAAGCTTGGCGTATTAGTCGTACAAAGTAAGTACAAGCAATTATTTGGAGAGCAAGAAGAATCCTTTATGGTGACTTTAGCTGCTCAAATTGGCTCTATTATTGCCCGCTCTAAGCAAGAAAATAGCGTTGAAGATGATGTCCTACAGCGTCTTAAGGGTATTAGCTCCACAGGTGAAGTAGCTATTGCTCCAGCTTTAGTATGGCAACCAGAAGTATCCTTAGAGGAAGTAAAGATCCAGCAATGTGACGACCCTATGATGCAGGTTGAGCTCTTTAACCAAGTCATGTTCCAATTGCAAATCGAAATGGATCGTGCCACCTTAAAGATGCAAGAGGGTGAAAAGAGATCGGCTGCTTTTGGCTATATTTCAAGCTATGGTCGTTTACTTGATGACTCAACTTTCCAAGATGAGGTAGTTTCTTCTATCGAAGATGGCAAGTATATGGCTACCTCAGCTGTTAAATTTGTTATCGAGCGCCGCCTTAAAGAAGCCCAAATTTCAGGTCAAGATGATAAGGTAATTGATATTCAGGACTTTGGTCAGGTATTAATTTCACGTTTAGTACATGCTTGCAATCGTGAATTTGATATTAGCGAGCCTGTCATTTTGATTATGGAAAGTATCCCTGCATCATTAGTAGCAGATTTGCCTAAAGATAAGATTGTAGGTTTCGTAGCTACCTCCAAAGTTGCCAGTGCCCATGCTTCTATCTTGACTCGTGATTTTGGTATTCCATCAGTCTTGGGTGTTAACCTTAATATCAATGATATTGATGGTCATACCATTATCGTAGACGGTCGCAATTGTGAGGTAATTTTAGATCCTCCTGAGAGTGTAGTAGACGAGTTTAAGCAATTAGTTAATCAAAGCCGTGAACAGCATAGCTTATTTGATCGTGAGATCAATAACTCAGTTGAGTGCTTAGATGGTCGCCATATCACCATTGGTTTAAATGCTGGCTTAAATCAAAAGTCTGATGATATTGTGCAGTGTAGTGACAATATTGGTTTATTTAGAACTGAAATTGCCTTTATGCTGTGTAAGACTTTCCCTAGTGAGCAGCAGCAGTATGACTGGTATGCTCGTATGCTAGAACAGTTTAGCCCTAAAGCTGTATGCATGCGTACTTTAGATATTGGCTCAGATAAAGGCCTATCTTATCTGCCTAATAAGGAGAATAATCCTGCCTTAGGTTGGCGTGGTGTGCGTGTAACTATGGATATGCCTAATATCCTCTACACTCAATTGCGAGCCATGCTTAAGGCGCATCAAAAGTATGGCAACTTAGAGATTATGATCCCAATGGTGTCACGCCTTGAGGAAGTGCTCTTTGTTAAGCAGGCTATTATTGAGGTTGCCAATGAGTTACGCTCCAAGACTGGCGAGGAGGTAACCTTACCTCGTTTTGGTGTCATGATTGAGGTGCCATCTTGCATTTACCTCATGGATGAACTTGCAAAAGAGGTGGACTTCTTCTCAATTGGTAGCAATGACTTAATGCAATACCTATTAGCTGTTGATCGCTCTAATCCAAAAGTACAACGCTTTTATGATTGCTTCCACCCATCAGTGGTACGCTGCTTAAAGGATTTAGTGAACAAAGCTAATGAGCATGGCAAGTTCATTACTGTTTGCGGTGAAAGTGCAGGCGATCCTTTATCTGCATTGTTGCTTTTATCCTTAGGCTATACTTCATTGTCTATGAATTACTCATATATTTCACGCATCAAGTATATTTTGCGCCGTGTCAGCTATGAGCAATTACAAGAGTTGGGTAAAAAGGCTTTAACCTTGAGCTCAGTCAATGAAATACGTTCTTTATATGAGGTGTATGCTATTTCTCAGGGGTTAGGAAAAATTATTGCTCTTTATAAGCAAGAAAATGCTCAGCATGATCCTAATGCTAAGCAAGATCCAAGCATTAACCAATAATAATTTGAACTTAATTTTTTAGTTAACAAGCCCCTAAACTGTCTTTGGTCTTAGGGGCTTTTTATTGATAGCAAGGTAAGTTTCCCATAGTTCGTTAACAACTATACCTGCCTTGGAGCAGACGTTATCTTTAATGATGTTGATTTAGACAGCAAACGAACTTTCGGAAACTTTCACTAGGCATAGTGCCTTGGTAGGTTTTATAATTTCATGTCTTTTGTTTCAGACATAGGAAAGATGCTTAGTCACTTTCAAAACATCTTTCCTATGTCTGTTGTTTGATACAAGCATAGCTTTAGTATGCTTCTAATGGAGAGTGGCTATCATGCAGGTTTATCTCGACTTAATGAAGAGAATTATGGAAGAGGGTGTAGTACGTGAGGATCGCACAGGTACTGGCACTCGCTCTATATTTGGCACACAAATGCGTTTTGATATTAGTGAGCACTTTCCTTTGTTAACTACTAAGAAGGTTCACTTAAGATCTATTATTTATGAGCTCTTATGGTTCCTTAACGGTGATACCAACATTAAGTTCTTAAATGATAATAAGGTTACCATTTGGGATGAGTGGGCTGATGAGCATGGAGAGTTAGGCCCTGTATATGGCAAGCAATGGCGACGCTGGGAGTGCGCTGATGGCCGTGTCATTGACCAAATTTCTAATGTGGTTGAGCAAATTAAAAACAATCCTAACAGCCGTCGTTTAATTGTTAATGCCTGGAATGTAGCTGATGTGGATAATATGGCTTTACCTCCTTGCCATTTATTATTCCAATTTTATGTAGCTAATGGCGCTTTAAGCTGCATGCTTTATCAACGCAGCTGTGATTTCTTCTTAGGTGTGCCTTTTAATATTGCCTCTTACGCCTTATTAACCATGATGATGGCTCAACAGTGTAATTTAAAGCCAGGTGAGTTTGTTTGGACTGGTGGTGATACCCATTTATATCTCAACCACTTAGAGCAAGCTAAAGAGCAATTAAGTCGTACTCCACGTGCTTTACCAAAAATGTTAATCAAGCGTAAGCCAGATAGTATTTTTGACTATAAGTTTGAGGATTTTGAGCTAGTCGATTACGACCCATATCCAGTCATCAAGGCTCCTATTGCTGTTTAGTCGTGCACAGCTAGCAAAAGTTTACTAAATATGAAAAAAAGCTAAGAGCGCTTTAATGCCCTTAGCTTTTTTCTTTTAATAAATAGCAATAGCTTATCTTGCCCACTGTGCTCTTGTTCCTTCTAGTTAAAGTAAAGCGCAGGGCTAACATAGCTAAAATTAATTAAGTGCTAAGCTCTGTTTTAAGAAAATATTCACTAATTGGCATTAGCTATTGCGTGGCTTAAAAATCATAGTTTTAGTAGAAATAGCCGCCATTGCCATCAGAGCGCACATGTCCATCAGGGGTAAAGTAGCCGCCATTACCATCAGAGCGCATATGACCATCAGGGGTAAAGTAGCCACCATTGCCATCAGAGCGTATATGACCATCAGGGGTAAAGTAGCCACCATTGCCATCAGAGCGTATATGACCATCAGGGGTAAAGTAGCCACCATTGCCATCAGAGCGTATATGACCATCAGAGGTAAAGTAGCCGCCATTGCCATCAGATCGCATATGACCTGCTAAGCAGGTGCCTGAAACAAGCACCATTGTAAGAACTAATAAATTTATAATTTTCATAATAAAGATCACCTACAACAAACAATGAGAGCCATAAATAATACACCCAAAAGCGTCAACAGGAAGTGATGCTGATTTTTTATAAATTATGGCTCATACTGACTCAATTTAGGTATAGTTTCCATTATGTCAAAAGAGCTAGGTTCAGCCTGCTCTCCTGGAGCAACCTGCTCCAATGTAGCTGCCAGTATCTGTCCTATGGCGGTGCAAAGACACCACCATAGTGTACGCATGTAAGGTGCCATTGCGGGCGCTGGTGCAGTGCCATTGCGGGTGCACGATGCTTGCATGGTAGGGCTGGTTTTGGTCTTGGAACGCATGTAAGATTTTTTTTGAGAGTGTATGTGTGTGGTTGTAAGGCTTATGAGGCTTTACAGATATTAATAAGGATAATGTATGTGTGGAATTGTGGGCGCTGTTGCTTTGCGTCCTATTGCCGAAATCTTAATTTATGGGCTTAAGTCTTTAGAGTACAGAGGCTATGACTCATCAGGCATCTGTATGTGTGATGATGATTGTATGGTGATTATTAAAAGCCCTGGTAAAGTTAGTGCTTTAGAGAATTTGGTCAAAGAGCAACAGCAAAATGGCAAGATAGGTATTGCTCATACCCGCTGGGCTACTCATGGTCGTCCTAGTGTAGAGAATGCTCACCCTCATCAGGTGGGAGCTGTAACTTTAGTGCACAACGGTATTATTGAAAACTACCAAGAGTTAAAAGCGCAATTACTTAATAGTGGCTATAGCTTTAAGAGTTCTACTGATACTGAGGTATTAGCTGCTTTAATTGATAGTTGTTACCAAAAACAGGAAAAACACGGTGCTCAAGGTGAGCTCTCTTTAGAGCAATTAAACTATCAAGCTTTATCTCAGGCCTTATCCTTGGTTAAAGGCTCTTATGCAATAGCAGTAATTTTTGATAATGACCATGACCATATTTATATTGCTAAAGAGGGCTCACCTTTAGTATTGGGTCTGGGCATTGGTGAAAACTTTGTTGCCTCTGATGTTTTAGCTCTCACTAGTGTTACCTCTCGCTTTATTTACTTAGAAGACGGCGATAGAGGCATAGTAGGACGTAATGATTATCAGCTTTTTGATAGCCATGATAAGGCCGTGACCCGTGAGGTTAATAGCCTAGAACATAGTAGTGAGTTGTTAGGTAAAGGCCCATATAAGCACTACATGCAAAAGGAAATCTTTGAGCAAACCGATGCCTTAGTTAATACTATGATGGGTAGGCTTAAGGATAGTGATATTGATGAAGATAGCTTTATTGCTAACCACGATAAGGTTAAGTGCTCTTTTACCGAGCTCTTAAAGGACATTGATCATTTAGAGATTGTTGCCTGCGGCACTTCTTATCACGCTGCCTTAGTAGGTAAGTATTTAATAGAGCAATATGCTGAAATTAGCGTTAATGTTTCTATAGCATCTGAGTATCGCTACAAAAAGACCATTGTGCCTAGCAACAGTCTCTTTGTGACCATTTCACAATCTGGTGAAACTGCTGATACTTTAGCTGCTTTAAAGCTTGCTAAAACACAAAACTATCTTGCTTCATTATGTATTTGTAATGTAGCTAATAGCTCTTTAGTAAGAGAGAGTGACTATAGTCTATTAACTCGTGCAGGCACTGAAATTGGCGTGGCTTCTACTAAAGCTTTTACTACCCAATTGCTATGCTTTAATTTACTTACTATTGCTTTAGGTAGGGCTCATAATCATATTGATACAGAACAAGCTCAAAGCTTAATTGCAGATCTTAAGAGTATTCCTAATCTCATTAGTGAAGTCTTAAAGCTTGATAAGGTTATTGAGACCTTAGCTCAAGATTTTGTCTCTTTAGATCATAGTTTATTTTTAGGCAGAGGCATGATGTATCCTATTGCTCTAGAGGGTGCACTCAAGCTTAAAGAAATTAGTTATATCCATGCCGAGGGTTATGCCTCAGGTGAGTTAAAACATGGCCCAATAGCGCTAATTGATAGTCATATGCCTGTAATTGTCGTAGCCCCTGACAATCAGCTGTTGCCTAAACTGATTTCCAATATCCAAGAGGTTAGCGCAAGAGGCGGCAAACTTTATATCTTTACTGATACTACAGTAAAATTAGAAGTTGATGATAAACATCTTAAGGTCTTTACTTTGCCTCATACTCCTGATTTTATCAGTGCCTTAGTCTTTACTATTCCACTACAACTGTTGGCTTATCATGTGGCCTTAATCAAAGGTAGTGACGTTGACCAGCCTCGCAATTTGGCTAAATCTGTCACTGTTGAGTAGGGATGGTTCCTAATTTTTTTAGGATAAAAATAGACTTTTGGTATACCATAATAAGATATTTGGTTGAAAATAGGAGGCAGTAGAGCCTCCTTATTAATTATTGCTGAAAAAAGGCTTGGGAAAAGGATTTTTATATTATGAGCGAAATTAACTGGGGCAAGATTAAGTGGCAGTCTCGTCGTGGTATGCGTGAGCTTGATCTGATGCTATTGCCTTTTGTTGATATTGATTTGCCTAAGATGGATCCAAGTGTAGTTGATGATTACATTGATTTATTGGATGCTAGCGATTTAGAGTTGTTCCGCTGGCTACATCAAACGGCTACCCCAAATACTGAGCGCCGTCAGAAAATGGTTGATACCATTATTGCTTGTCATGCTACCCGTGCAGGTCGTGAGGGCGTTTAATAATTAGTGCTTGAGCCTAAGGGTTTATAGACGGGCTGTAATTTAATAATTTGAGAGTTTTTTGAATGTTTGAAGAGTTTACTCTACCTGGTTTTGTGCTTGATGCTGTAGAAAAAATGGGGTGGGAAGAGCCTACTCCTATTCAAAGTTTGGTTATTCCTCAAGCTTTGGAAGGTGCTGATATTTTAGGTGGCGCTCCTACAGGAACAGGTAAAAGTGCTGCTTTCTTATTACCTATTATTGCCCGTTTAGCACAAAGACCACGTAAAGGCGTGCAATGTATTATTTTAGAGCCAACCAGAGAGTTAGCCGTTCAAGTTATGTCGGTTGCTCAAAAGCTCTTAGAGTCCCAGGATGAGGCTTTAAGCTCTGGTGAGGGCGAAATTGTTGAGCCTATTACCTGTGGCAGTATTATTGGTGGTGAAGATAGAGCCAAACAACGTGACTCTCTTCCTACTATTGTTTGTGCTACCCCTGGTCGTTTACAAGAGTTCTTAAAGAAGTCTTGGTTTGATAGTAGAGATGTTGAAATCTTAGTTATTGACGAAGCCGATCGTATGCTTGATATGGGCTTTAGAGATGATATTGCTAATATCACTATTAAGCTTGATCGCCGCTATCAAACTATGCTCTTTTCTGCCACTTTAGAGGGCTTTGGTGTACGTGATTTTGCTAGCAACGTGCTCAATAATCCTTTTGAGGTTAAGGTAGGCGAGAGCGAGGAAAGCCAAGAAAAGCTACCTGAACTGTTACAGTCTCGTGCTTATTATGCTGCTAATGATACGCAAAAAGTTAAGATCTTATTGCACTTGCTTAATACCGTTAAGGGTAAAAGCATTATCTTTGTGAGAACTAAAGATAATTTATCAAAGCTTTCTTCTATCTTAAAACGTCAAGGCACGGCATTTGCTAGCTTAAAGGGTGAAAGTTCACAACAGGAGAGAAAGGCTGCTTTACGTCGTTTTAGTGACGGTGAGGTATCCTTACTGATTGCTACTGATGTAGCCTCACGTGGTCTTGATTTAGAAGATGTAGCCTATGTTTATAACTTTGATTTACCTTCAAAAGGTGAAATCTATGTTCATAGAGCTGGTCGTACCGCACGTGCAGGCGCTAAGGGTGTAGTAATTAGCTTAGTACAAGCGGACGAATTTGCTACTTTAGAGCGTATTGAGCGCTATACTGAGCGTACTATTGAGCGTCGTTCCATTAAGGGCTTATGTGCCTCCTTTGATGAGGTTGGTGTAGTTCATCAAAGTGAGAAAAAGCGTGGTCGTGCTTCACCTAATGGTGGCTTTGATAAAAAGGCCAAAGAGGATAAGAAGCCTCGCAAGAAAGTACGTTTACGTGATAAGAAGAATAAAGGCAAGCCAGATTTTGCAGCTAAGCGCCAAAAAAAGGCAGCCCGCTTAGTAGGTAAAACTCAAGAGCCAACACCAGCTGATAATGGCTCAGCAGTACAAGAGTAATCTCCTTTAGTGACCGATTTTTACAGAGGTTCTGTACTCCGCATTTTTTCTGCTGGAGCGAGCCCATTAAGCTTAGCCTTAAAAAAACAAAAAATTAATATTAAAGTTTTTTTGTTGTTGCAGGCTTGATTCTAGCAACCAACTTTGGAAGTGAAACCATGGGAGCAACCATATTACGCAATGCCAAATTACACCTTACTAAAGGTGTTCTTGAAGGCGCTGATAGTTTAGCGGTGCAAAATCACCGTATTATTCCGTTAGATCCTGTCTTGCTTGAGGATGGTACCTCTGAGGAGATCGATCTTAATGGTATGCACGTAGCCCCAGGTTTTATTGATCTGCTGGTCAATGGTTGTGCGGGCGTTACTTTCTCCTCTGACTTAAGTCTTGATGGCTTAGAGCGTATGCGTCGCTGGTTGACCTTACGTGGTACTTTAACTTTTGTACCAACCTTAGTTTCTGGCCCTCGTGAGAGTATGACCCGTGCTTTGGCTGCGGTACGTAAGTTTATGGATAAGCACCCTGGTGTTTGTCCTGGCATTCACTTAGAAGGCCCATTTATTAATCCTGAGCGTAAGGGATTCCATGGTAGTGGTTATATCCGTGGTATTAGTAATTCAGATTTAGCCTACTTGCGTGATAACATCGATAATATTGCCTATATGACTGTAGCTCCAGAGGTGGTGCGCGGTAAGTTCATTATGGAACTATTAGGTATGGGTATGAAGTTATCTTTAGGCCATACTAATGCCTCCTTTAACGATACCGTGGATGCCTTTAAGATGGGTGTAAATAATATTACCCACCTCTTTAACGCTATGCGTCCTATCAATGGTCGTGAGCCAGGTATTATTGGTGCCGTATTAAATGCTCAAACAGTAAGAGCTGGTGTGATTGCTGATGGTCGTCACGTCCACCCTGCTATTGTACGTATTGTGCATCAAATGCTCCAAGATCGTATGTACATCGTATCTGACTCTCAAGCTATTGCAGGTTCACCTGAAATCATGAATAGCTTTACTGTAGCTGGCACTGAAGTATTTAACGACTCTAAGCGTGGTCTTATCGATGCTAAGGGTTCATTAGTAGGTACTAATATCTGTCTTATGGACGGTGTTAAGTTCTTAGTTAAGACTTGTGGTATTCCTATTGATGATGCCCTGATGGCTGCCTCAACTATTCCAGCTCGTGTCTTAGGCTTAGACTACGAATCTGGTTGGATTGACCATGGCTATCGTGCTGACTTAATTGTCTTTAATGATGACTTTAAGATTCGTTATGTAATTCAAAATGGCTTCTTAAAGACCACAGCAGAATTAATCTAATTTATTCTAATTTCGGCAAAAAAAGCGCCAAGGCTCACGATAAGCTCTGGCGCTTTTTTTATTGCCCAGCCTCTATCTGCACTTACTCAGCTGCGCTTACTCTGCTGCGCTTGCTGAGCGCTGGCCTTGCAGCTCTCGCTGCGCTTAGCCTGGCCTGGCCTGGCCTGGCCTAGCGTAGCCTTGCTAGTACTAGGCTTGCAAGGCTGCTACTTAATGCCGTTAGCTTAATCAACTGCATCCTTATCGAGTATTTGTAGTATTTGCTTAGTAAAAGCCGAATCTTTGTCAGTAGCGCATATCTGACGGATTCTATTGAACAGCTCATTATATTGATCTATGGTGTTTTGAGCTTCTTTTTCCCTCTCTTTAAGGGTTTCTAAAAGAGAAGTACCTTTTTCATGAAGCTCACAATACTTATGGCAAACGAGTTCAAGGTTCTCAAAAGTTAATTCTTTCCCAGAGGAGATATTGGCATTAACCATATTACCTAAAGCTTGATAAGAATCATGGATCTCAGTGCATTGCTTCGATAGTGACATTAAGTCAGCATTCATTTGGGGCTTGGAGTCCTGTTTTGAAGCAGTCTTCTTTTTAGAGGCTTTGCGCAAAGGAGCAGCAGTAGCTGATTTAACTAACTTACCTGAGTCGTTAATGGAATACTCTTTGCTGGCAACAAGAGTGTTAATGATTTCTAAATCTTGAGCATTCTCGGTAGAGAAGTTATCAATATGCTTAATGTCATATAAGCCCTTGCCTTTTCTAGAGACAATATAATCTCTAAACTCAGGATAGTCCTTTAGAAACTTATCATTAAACTTAATAGGGCCTTCATTCTTGCCGTCTAAAATCTTACCTACAATAGAGCGCTTATTAGTAGTAGCAATGCCACCAATAGCATTGCCATTCTCATCATAAGTCTTTGGAATCCACTCAGCTTTGTAAGTGTACACGTAAAAAACATTGCCATTCTTTTTTACGAGCAGAGGTGGGAGTTGAGGGTTAACATTGTTCATCTGGATAATCCTGTTAAAAATAGGTGTATGAAATATAGCATAATTACATCTAGACTTATATATAAAATCTGAAAATAGAATTGCCATATATAAGGCACTTACTTTGCAGTGCAAGATTAACCTAAAAGATATACAGTCTGTATTCTAGCTTCCATTCTATCTTATGCTGATATGGTGGGTAAGAGCATATGCAGATTTGTGTAATCAGATGAAAGGTGATAAGGGATAAAGGGGATTAAGTATGGAGGTTTTATGATAGAGGTTGGGGATGGAGCGACTTACGGGAATCGAACCCGCACCAAAAGCTTGGGAAGCTTTTGTTCTACCACTAAACTAAAGTCGCAATACGCCAATTTTAAGCTTTAAAAATAAAAATGCAAGTAAGATTAGAGCCTATTGCCTTTATGGGTAATAGGCTCTTAAGTTAAATTAGATTAGCATCTTACGACGTAAGTATTGGATGCTCTCAATTAAAGTATTTGGATCAGTAGCAGAGCTGGCGGAGGTGACATATTGTAAGCCATTATACGGGCCATCTAATAACTGACCATAAGCAGTAAGAGGTAAAACCTGACCTTGGATATTGATGCCTAAAGACTTAAGTTCACGGCAAATAGCTACTGTGTACTCGGCTCCTGTGGAGTAAATGGCTTTAAAGTTTGGACAACGCTCTAGCACCATACGAGTAATTTGACCATAAGCGGTAGCAATTAAATCCATAGCCTCAACTACACTGCGATTACTCTCCTCTAACATTTGGTCAAATTGCATTAGGATTTGAGAGTTAGCTCCTAAATGGTCGGAAACGGCAATTACAGTGGTAAAGTCATTGTAGCGAGCAACAATGTTGCTAACCACACGCTCAATTTCCGCAGCACGTTTTTGATCGTCCTCAATGAGATCAATGTTTTTAACAGGTACAAAGAGCACTTTCTCCTCTAAGCGTAGCATTTCAACTTGTGCGGCAATAAGAGGATTAGAGCCACCAATTAGACCAAAGATCTTTTGATTGGAGGCTTGCTCGGTGCTGACATTACGCATTACCTTGCGGGCTAAGGTAGCGGTAAATGGGCCTGGATCAACAGCGATAAATTTAATGCCAGATTTAATTACAGCATCAGCAATAATGTTAATGTCTTGTTGAGAGGTGCAATCAAAGATAATAGCTCTAGTGCCGTTTTCAGCGGTAGCCTTAATCTTTTGGGCTAAATAATCTGAGCCATGAAAGAGTTCCTTTAAGTAAAAAGGCTCAGTTTTATAGCGGAATTTCTCAATAAAAAGATCGGCCACACGACCGCTATCAGCAGGGCGTAAATCATCAAGGCCTACTAGTGATTTTTGGATAGGCTTGCCGTCTACTAGAATATAGCCACCAACATTAGAGCGGCGTAATTCAGGGAAGGCTGGAACTACAATAGCTACACGATCTTTATCGCCCAAAGCATCCAATAGTGCTTGGGTTTCAATGCAGGTATTGCCTCTCATAGCAGGATCAATGCGCTTAGCATAGATCTTTACATCTTTAGACTTTAAAAGCTTTCCTGCATAAAAGACCATTTGGTAGCTTTGAGTAGGCATAAGGTTACGGCTGTTAGTAGAGTAAACTAAGCAGTCGTATTTTTGAGTAGTAGGATCTTTTAAACCACGAGAACTCACCAAGGAGCATACACTAGAGCGGTTCTTTTGGAGCATGGCACCTACAGAACTAGCGCCTGTAATTTCATCAGAGATCACAACGCATTGAGCCATAATTTTTAATTCCTATGATTAGATATTACTAATGTATAAGCTCTACAGAGCCGTGCTTTAATAAGCATGTTGTAAGTAATTAGTAATATAAATATCAGGCATAAAGCCTTAGTGCCCATAAGGGCACTGATTATCCTAATGTTGAAATGCGGGCACGAATCATCAAAACAGATGATGGGACAACTGATATCTCATCAACACCCATACGTACTAACTCGTGAGTAAAGCCCTCATCGGCGGCTAACTCACCGCAAACACCAACCCAAATACCATGTTTATGAGCATTTTTTACTGTCATTTCAATAAGGCGAATTACTGCTCTATGGTATGGGTTTAAGAAGCGTCCTACCTCAGCATTCTGTCTGTCTACTGCTAAGGTAAATTGGGTTAGATCATTGGTGCCGATACTAAAGAAATCAACATGTTCTGCCAGTAGGTCTGAGATCATGGCTGAGGCTGGAGTTTCAATCATAATGCCTAATTCGATATTATCAGCAAAACTCTTATTCTCATCGGTGAGCTCTTGCTTTACCTCTTCACAAATACGTAAGCAATCTTTAACTTCCTCAACTGAGGAAATCATTGGAAACATAATGGCTAGTTGTCCAAATACCGAGGCTCGATAAAGCGCACGCAACTGGGTTTTAAAAATCTCAGGATGAGTGAGGCAAATTCTAATGGCTCGCATGCCCATAGCTGGGTTTTCTTCATGCTTAAGCATAAAGTAGTCAGCTGTTTTATCGGCACCAATATCTAAGGTTCTAATAACAACCTTTTTACCTTCCATGGCCAACAGAGCTTCTTTATAAATATTAAATTGAGTTTCTTCTGTTGGGTAATCATTAGAGGATAGGTAGATATATTCAGAGCGGAAAAGACCAATACCCTCAGCATCAGAGCTTTTAACTAAGTCAAGGTCGCTTACTGCGCCGATGTTGGCATAAAGGCTGATTTTACGGCCACTTAAAGTGCGAGTCTCTTTACCTCTAAACTGTTCTAAGCGAGCTCTTAAGGCCTCTTCGGTACGCTTGCGATCAGCGTACATGCTAAGAGTTTTCTCATCAGGATCAATGATAACAATACCAGCTCCGCCATCAACAATAGCCAGCTTGCCCTCTAAATCAGGGGTTAGCTTATTGCCAATGCTAATTACCGCAGGGAGGCCTAAAGTGCGGGCGAAAATAACAGTATGAGAGCGGGAGGAACCTGCTGAGGTAATAATGCCTTTTACTAAATTTTGATCTAGTTGAACAGTCTCAGATGGAGCTAAGTCATCTGTGGCTAATATGATAGGTTCTTGAGCATTTACCAGTTGATGTGGTTTTTTTAAACCTGAATCTTGGTTGAGAATATCACTTAAACGGCGGGATACATCAATGACATCAGCAGCTCTTCCTTGCATATAGTCATTGTCCATTTGACTGAACATTTCAGCAAATTTTTGGCCCGTTACATCTACTGCGTATTCTGCGTTGACCTTTTCATCCCTAATAGTTTGCTCAATGGCATCAACATAATCAGGATCATCAAGCATCATTTGGTGAATTTGGAATACTACAGCATTCTGTTCACCCAAACGCTCAACAGTAACTTCATATAAGTAGCCTAATTGAGAAATGGCCTCTTGGCGGGCATTTTCAAAACGCTCAACTTCAGCTTCGGCATCTTCAATATTATGACGTGATGCAAGCTGAGTATTGCGTTGCAAGAAGGAAATACGTCCTACTGCAATACCACGGCTAGCTGGAGTTCCATGAATAGACTCATGATCAGGTTGAAGTACTAAAGGTTCTTGGAAATTATAGCTAGTGCTATTGTCTTCATAAGAAAGGCCGCTAGTAGCTACCTGAGAGATTAAATCTTCGTCATGATGCTCAAAAGTAGTATTGCTATTCTCTTTTGCCACAGACTCAGGAGGGGTAGGCAGAGAATCTAATTTATCTAAAGAGTTAGGCACGGTAACATTAGCTGCACTGTCATTATGATCAAGTGCTTGTGAGTTAGTTATCTCACAAGTAGTGCTCTCTTGAGATAAAGTTACTTTTGAGAGTTTGTCCTGTAAGTTGTGATCGCTCAATTTAAGATGTCCTTAATTCACAGCAATTATCTAATGTTAACCCAATAAATCAAAAATTTTGTTAAAGGTCGTTAAATATAATAGAACTATAATTTATAGTAACTGCCAAAATATGATATTTAAGGCAAAAGCAAGCAGAATAAGATATGAGTGGGATTTTGTTGCTTAGAGTAAATTTTGACTAAGAATGAGTTAAATCCTAGTAATCTTAATTTCATAATTTCAAGAAAGTGTCATTGAAGTGCTAAAATAGCACCACTTATTTTGATTTTTCGTTCCTGTAATAAAGTGAACTATTCCCTCCAAACTTTACGCTTATAGATTGAGTAGTTCACTTTATTACAGGAACGCCTTTGTCCCGACTTTTTTAAAGAGGAGACCGCAATAATTTTTTTGTTATAGACATAGGTGGCTTTACTTATTAGGCCCAAACCAAGTCTTAAAAAGAAGTTAAAGCGGCGTAATTATGGAAAAAGTAAAAACTCGTTTTGCCCCATCTCCAACTGGTTATCTACACGTTGGCGGTGCTAGAACTGCTTTATTCTCTTGGCTTTATGCTAAGCATTGTGGTGGTACCTTTGTGCTCCGTATTGAAGATACCGATCGTGAGCGCTCTACCCAGCCAGCTATTGATGCCATTTTAGAGTCTATGGAGTGGCTCAACCTTTCATGGGATGAGGGTCCATACTACCAAACCAAGCGTTTTGATCGCTATAAGGAAGTTATTGACCAGCTTATTAAAGAGGGCAAGGCTTATAAGTGCTATTGCTCTAAAGAGCGCTTAGAGCAAGTTCGTGCTGAACAAATGGAAAAGGGCTTAAAGCCACGTTATGACGGTCATTGCCGTGATGATAAGACTGAACACAGCCCAGATGAGCCATATGTAGTACGCTTTAGAAATCCAGACACTGGCGTAGTTGCTTTTGATGATATGGTAAAGGGTCGTATTGAGTTCCAAAACTCAGAATTAGACGACTTTATTATTCAGCGCTCTGACGGTACTCCTACTTATAACTTCTGTGTAGTAGTAGATGACTACGATATGGGTATTACCCATGTTATCCGTGGTGACGACCACGTAAATAACACTCCTCGCCAGATCAATATTTATCGTGCTTTAGGTGCTAAAGAGCCTATCTTTGGTCACGTAGCAATGATTTTAGGCGATGATGGTAACAAGTTATCTAAGCGTCATGGCGCAGTAAGCGTAATGCAGTATCGTGAAGATGGCTACTTACCAGAGGCTTTATTAAACTATTTAGTACGTTTAGGCTGGTCTCACGGTGATCAGGAAATCTTTAGTGTTCCTGAGATGATTGAGCTCTTTACTCCAGAGCAGATTAACAAGTCTGCATCAAGCTTCAATACTAAAAAGCTTGAGTGGTTAAATGCTCAATACATGAAGTCCTTACCTCGTGAGCAGGTAGCTGCTGAGCTTAAGTGGCACTTTGCACGTTTAGGTATTGATACTGATAAGGCTCAAGGTCCAGCTTTAGAGTTAGTAGTTAAGAACTACTGCGAGCGTACTCATACCTTAAAGGAAATGGCAGAGAAAACTCGCTGCTATTTTGAGGACATTACCTCTTATGATGCCGCTGGTGTTAAGAAGTGGATTAAAGAAGGCTCAGTTGAGATCTTACAAGACAGCTTAAAAGCGCTGCAAGAATTATCCTCTTGGGATGCTCCAACTATTGATAAGGCCTTAGAGCAAGTAGCTGCTGCTCATGAAGTAGGTATGGGCAAGGTAGGTCAGCCATTACGTTTAGCTATGACTGGTACCCCAACCTCTCCAGGTATTGGTGATACTATGGAGTTAGTAGGTCGTGAGCGTACTTTCAAGCGTATTGAAGATGCTATTGCAGCTTTCTCTAAGAAAGACTAATAGCTAAACTACTACTAAAGTTTTTATGAAACAAAAAAGGATGGGGCAAAACCCATCCTTTTTTTTTGCTTGCGCTTAGCCAAGCTGAGCTGAGCTTAGCCTGTCCTGGCTTAGGCTAAGCCAAGCCAAGCTAGGCCAAGCTTGGCCTGGCTAAACTAACTTAAGTTTAGTTATTACTCTATTACCACCACTTTGGCTTGGTAAGAGCGTCAGCATAAAGTTGTTCGTATTTAGCGCAAGAATCAGCCCAGCTAAAGCGTACCTTCATAGCATTATGACGTAGACGCTTCATCTCCTCTGGAGCCTCTAAATAGAAAATTAAGGTACGGCGTAAGCAGCTTAATAGAGCTCCTGCATTAGGATCCCAGAAAATAAAGCCATTACCTTGTTCTGGATTGTCATCATAGTTGATAACAGTATCACGTAAACCACCAACACCACGTACAATTGGTAAAGTGCCATAGGCTAAGGAGTACATCTGGTTAAGACCACATGGCTCAAAAATTGATGGCATTAAGAAGAAGTCAGAGGCGGCTTCAATGCGGTGAGCTAAGGTATTGTCATAGACGGAGCGGAATACCATCTTATCTGGATGACGCTTAGCAATTTCATGCATTTGATGTTCTAAGGCAGGATCACCTGTGCCCTCAATGACAACTTGAACACGGTGGCGTAAGAACTCTTCTAAAATAGGAATTAAAATACCAACACCCTTTTGGTCGGTAAGACGAGCTACCATACCATACATAGGGATATCGCCAATAGGTAAGCCTAGCTCTTTTTGTAATAGCTGCTTGCCTAAAGCTTTTTGCTCAAGGCTATCGATATTGTAGCGAACCTCTAAGTGAGGGTCGGTTGATGGATCCCAGTCTGAGTAATCACAGCCATTAATAATACCTACTAAATCGCCTGCACGATTTTGGAAGTTAACAGTCATACCATGACCGCCTAAGTAGGTAGTAAGCTCAGCTGCATATCCTGGTGATACAGTAGTAATCTTATCTGCGTAGAAGACACCACACTTTAAGAAGTTAATGTAGGTACCTTGTAAGATAAAGTCGTTGTAAACTTGGCCAACTTCAGGAATAAAGTAAATCTGACCACGATCAAAACAACCTTGGAAAGCGCCATTATGTACAGTAATAATTGAGCGAGTCTTATCAAAGAAAGGATCGTTATTGTACTTAATGCGTAAGATCATTGGGCTTAAAGCAGCATGCCAATCGTTAGAGTGAACGATATCTGGACAGAAGTTTAAGGCCTTACAAGCATCAAGAGCAGCAGAGGCGAGGAAAGCAAAGCGCTCACCATTATCCCAGTAAGCTTGGTTATTATCGCCATAAATAGAGGTTCTGTTAAAGTAACGAGGGCATTCTAAGAGCCATACCTCTAAACCATCAGCAATAAAGGTTTGACGGATGCTGTAATCAATCTGACGATCTGTGCCTGGATTTAAAGTTGATGAGCCAATGACAGGAAAGTTCTCTACACCTTTAATTAAGCTATAGCAAGGCATAATGACACGTACATTGTGTCCATTGGCTTTGAGTTGCGCTGGTAAGGCCTTAGCAACATCAGCTAGACCACCAGTTTTAATTATGTCTGCAACTTCTGATGAGATAAATATGATGTTCAAAGAGTCACCTTCCTTTTGGTACAGAACGAGGAAGCTCTTTCAAGCCTATACTACAACAGCAATATGCTATTTAAGCTTATCAAAGCACCCTAGTCCAAGACTGAAATTGGGTACTTATGTGGCAATTAACAGCTCAACAATTAAAAGCTCAACATAAGCGCTTTTGAAATTAAAATATTTTTAAAACCATATTTTGCATCTAGCACTTTATTTTAAGCTAAGAAAGAGCCCAAATTATGACTTATTCAAAAATATTTAGTTTGGGGACACATAAAAAATCTTTCCATTTGCACAGACGACAAAGTCACTTTTCAAGTAGTAACTAACTAAAAAAGTGTGTTCTATCAGGCTATTGTAGATATAGCGTGGAGAACTATGACTATACTGCCATTAGATATACTTCATTGCAGATATTACAGACAGTTATTGCAGATTAGGTTAACGTTGTCCGTACAGGTGGAAATCTTTAGTCTATTATATTGAACCAAGAGCGTCGATAGGGCTTATAAACTAATAAAGCCCATAATGGCACATAAAAAGAGGCGACCATTACTAATGGAGGCCTCTTTTTTAAAAATTTAATAAAAGTTAGAGCTTATTAGAAACCTAGTTTCATACCCTTTGGAATAACAATAATGCCATTTGATGAAATGCGTGGGCCATTAGGATCATCAGAGGTAATTAGCTTCTTATCAGCCTCTGCGTCGTAGCCTAAGGTAAAGCCAGGGGCAAGCTCTACATCACGGTCAATAATGGCACGTCGGATCTTACAATTAGCGCCAATCTTTACATCACCAATAAATACAGATTCTTCAACAACAGCACCATCGAGTACTGAGCAACGGAAGCCTAGAACGCTCTTATTGATATGAGCACCCTCAATATTGCAGCCTGCTGAAATCATGGATTGTGAAACCATAGATTGGTTGTGGGCTGTATCGGAGAAGTGTGCTGGTGGAAGTGGTGGGTAGAAGGTGTGCAGCGCCCACTTAACGTTCATTAAGCTAAATGGTGCATTATCCTTCAATAGATCCATGTGAGCATCCCAGTAAGCATCAACGCTTCCTACATCTCGCCAGTAAACCTCTTTAGGCTCACCATCAATGACATTATTAGAGAGGTTGTAAACAAAAACATTACCACGAGGGAAAAGCTTTGGAATAATGTCCTTACCAAAATCATGAGAGGACTTACTATCCTCAGCGTCTACACGTAATTCATGAGACAAGATATCGGTCTTGAAAATGTAATTACCCATAGACACTAATGAATAGCCTGGGTCTCCAGGAATTTCTTTTGGAAATTCTGGCTTTTCCTCAAAGCCAATCATACGGCCATTTTGGTCAACTTCAATGACACCAAAGTTCTTAGCGCAGTCTTTAGATGGTAGTCTAATAGCAGCTACCGTTAAGTCAGCCTTATTAGCGTGGTGGTATTGGAGCATCTGGCGGATATCCATCTTGTAGATGTGATCAGAGCCAAACACACAAACATCGTCTGGATATTGGTCTTCAATAAAGGTGAGGTTTTGGTAGATAGCGTCTGCAGTGCCTTGATACCACTCTTTGCCAGTACGCATTTGAGCAGGAATAGGATCAATAAAGCATCCTGGAATACCTGATACTGTCCAACCATTCTTCAAGTGCATATAAAGAGATTGAGACTTATATTGAGTAATTACAAAGAGACGTAAAATACCTGAGTTAACAAAGTTGTTAAGCACAAAGTCAATTAGTCTATAACTGCCACCAAATGGTACTGATGGTTTAGAACGAGACTTGGTCAGTGGCATTAAACGAGTACCTTCGCCACCTGCAAGAATCATTGCCATTACGCCTGACATATTGTTTCACCTCATATTAATTAGGACAGCCAAGATCCAAACGAATTTTAGCAAAGCATTATTTGCACTAACTGTCATTGCTTGTGTAGTACAGGCATGGTTAAAGATAACTAATGTGCTAAAAATTTAAGTTAAAAAGAGTTAAGTACAAGGTAAATATAGGCTAGTACAAAAATCTTTTTTTATGTTTGCTTGGTTGCCTAAAGTACAATCAAATCTTTAACTATGGAAGCTAAAGCTTTTTTTCAAAAACCATGTCTAAGCATACGAAAAAAAGACTAGATTAATTATGATGCAAGGCTCACTTTTGCAAATATTAAGTCAATAACGAGCTTTTACTTATTAATTTGAGTGCTATCTCTCATTTTTCTACAGCACCAAAATCATCGTAATGCACCACACCACGCCCCTCTTGCCCCCTTACTAGCTACAAAATAGTGCCATGCTCTGCACTGCAGTGCTTTACAGTGCTCCGCTCTGCGTCGCACCGCCTGCCCTGCCATGCCATGACTTGCAAGGCATGGCTTGGCATGGCTTGGCATGGCTTTGCAGGGCAAAGCCCACTAGGGCCGATTATCTCAAGTAGGGCTAAATGAGCTTATCTCATGGTGCTATGGCCATATTGGAGGGGAGCTAGAGCTTAGACTAAAGCCCCACTCAAAGAGTATGAGCTAGAATGATGCTCTAGTAATTTTCTGGAACTAATTTCTAGTTTTGGGTCTCTAATAAGGGTACAAAGCCTAAGAAAATGCACTTTTTACACA
This sequence comes from Anaerobiospirillum sp. NML120448, assembly GCF_023050945.1. Lineage (GTDB taxonomy): Bacteria > Pseudomonadota > Gammaproteobacteria > Enterobacterales > Succinivibrionaceae > Anaerobiospirillum. Next base: position 31,790 of record NZ_JALKIM010000018.1, read on the forward strand.
AAAATTTGATTTTAAGATTAGTTAAATTTTTGTATGATAGTGCGCACCAAGTTAATTTTCCTAAAGCTGCTTGTGGTCAGCTTAAGCGCAAGTTTTAATCCAAGGATTTTTTTTATGAAGAGCTCTTTATTGCTTGCTGCCTCTGTGGGCACAACATTATTAATCAGTGCTTGTCAGAATGTAGCTGTTGAAACTAATGTTTCTCCAAGTAACTTTGAGGAGTACTTCAAGCCATCTTCCGTAGAAGTTTACGATAAGAAGAGTATTTTAGATCAGCGCTACCACTCTTTAGGTTTAGTAGTAGGTCTTGCATGCCAAGAGAAGCCTGATGACTTTGTGGCTAGAGATACTGAGGCTCGTTTAGATGCCTTAATTCAAACTGCTGATATGGGTGGTAATGGTATCGTCTTTAATAAGTGCATTAGATTAGAGCGTACCCAGTCTTGTCATGTATCTGTAACCTGTTATGCCGAAGCTTTTGTGGTAGATAATGGCAAGCCAAATCAAAATGCTAAGAATCTGCAAGCTCAAGCAAGCACCAAGAAAAAACCACAAAGCTTTGATAAGGCTCAGCAAGCCAATCCATCAGATGACGCTGCTAAGGCAACCCCACTGGTCGCCCCTGTAGTTGCCCCAACAGAGCCAGCCGTCGCTGCCGCACCTGCTCCAGCAGCTGCCCCAGCAGTCCCTGCTGCTCCTGAGGTAGCAAAGACCAACACTATTCCTGTAAATAATGACAAGGCAGCTGTTGAGTCACAAGAGATTAAGACCTTTAAGATTGATGATAGCGGCATTGAGAACATGACTGATAATATGCCAGCTCATGTTCAAAAAACTCCAGAGGTGCGTGAGTCCAAGCAATTACAGCGCAGAAATCGCATGTACAAGATTCAGCTTGATTAATTAATAGGTGAGTGCCACCCACACTAAGATAGCGGCAATAAGTCAATGGTGAGGTGAGCCTCATGGTGTGGCTATCGGCTTATAAGCGTGCTTATAGCCTCACCAACTCAAATACGTTAAAACTATGATTATTAATAGGGCGTAATGGCTAGTAAAATATAGCTCTTACGCTCTTTTTTTGTTTCAAGTTGTCTTAATTTTGGAAAATGACTTATGAGCACTTTTAATATTGAACCTATTGGTTTTATTAGAACTCCTTATGGGCAAAAGTTTGCTGTTCCACGTCAGCCTGGTTTGGCCTCAAGTGCTCATTGTCAGATTGAGCTTGTTCCTCCTTATAGCGATCCCCAAGCTTTTATTGGTCTTGAGGGCTTTAGCCATATTCATGTGATCTTTGTTTTTGACAAGGTTGAGGTAGATAAATTTAGGCCTATGATTAGACCGCCACGCTTAGGAGGTAATCAAAAGGTAGGTGTATTTGCCTCTCGCTCTCCCTTTAGACCTAGCAGATTGGGCTTATCAGTACTTAAACTTGAGCGCATAGAAAATCATAATGGTAAAACAGTGCTACATGTCCTAGGGGCTGATATGGTCGATGGCACTCCAATTTTGGATATTAAGCCTTATATTCCTTTTGTAGATGCTATTAGTGACGCACAAGGTGGCTTTGCCTCTGCTCCTCCTGCCTTAAAAGAGGTAGCTTTTGATAACTTGGCCTTACAAAAAATCGCAAGCTTAAAATTAGACCAGGCTTTACTAGAGCAAATACTAGCCCAAGACCCTCGCCCTGCCTATAAAGGCAACGAAGATGATAAGCCTTATTTTGCGCTGCTCATGGGCTACAACATTAAATTTAAAGTAACTGACCATGTAGTTACAGTATTAGATGTTCTAGAGCCTTAATTAGTACCTAATAGCTTATATGATCACCTCTTATGGGCAAGCCTCTCCCTCTTGCCCAGCCCATCCTGTTCTTGCCAGGCCAGGCTGGGCCTTGCCATCCATACAGATAGCCCCTTTATCTTCCTTCCGTCTAGCCAGTAAGATAGATGGCCTGTCAGCCTGAGTGCCTTCCTTAGTCATTCCTTAATTCCTTTCTTCTTTACTGATATGGTGAATTGCTTGGGTGGTTTGGTATTAACTTCACTTGTCTTGGGGTGGTTTGCCTTTGCTTTATTGGGGCTTGCTGTTGTTGGCTGTGGCTTGGTTTGCCTTGCCTTGCGGGGGCTTGATTGGTGGCGCTGATGTGCTGATGTGCTGGGCGGGCGTTAGAGTGATACTTAGATTTAACGAAGTGGTAGTAAAGTGGCATATAGATCTTTTACTCTATGAGCGGGAGCTCACAAAGTTTAAAACAAGGGCTATTTGCACTGGTGCAATAGGGTAATAAGATAGGTTTGCTAAGTATAATGATTACCATACATGCAATGATAGGACTAAGATAGTTAAGAATTTGGTCTTGGGAGTTTAGTTTGTATGAGCAAGTATAAGCATATCCTTTTTGATGTTGATGGCACTTTAGTAGATACCTATGAAGCTAATATCTCAAGCTTAATTGAGCTTTTAGATCGCTATGTACCTAATCATGGCCGTGGCTTAAATGATTTTGCTGATATCTTTGGTCTGCCAGGGGTAGAGTGCTTAAAAATCTTAGGTGTGCCGCAAGACAAGGGCCAAATGATTTTAAAAGAGTGGATTGAACTTGTTCATACCAAGAGCCATATGTGTCGCTTGTATGATGGCGTTATTCCACTACTATCAATTTTAAAAGAGCAAGGCTATCACTTGGCGGTAGTAACCTCTAGAACCAGAGGTATGCCTATGGGCGGCCCATTGGGTGGCCATATTCCTGAGCCTCTTAGTCCTTATATTGAACGAGCTATTTGTGCTAACGATGTAAAAAGACCAAAGCCTGCCCCAGACTCCATTTTGCTTTATATGGAGCAAACAGGAGCTAAAAGAGAGGAAATTCTCTTTATTGGTGATGCACATACCGATTTGCAGTGTGCTAATAGTGCGGGCGTTGATTTTGGTTTAGCAGTATGGGATTACCGAGGTGCAGATTTTCTTAAGTGCGCCCATTATTTTAAGAATGTATGGGAAATTCTTAGTGTATTAAGCGCCAAAGAGGATGATCACTCTCTTGCTCGTCAACTTCATAATTGGGCACGTGAAATTAATGCTATAGGACAAATCGGTCTAACTTATGTAAAGGATCGTTTTGATAAAGAGCGCTATGAGCGTCTAGGGGAAATTGCCTCTCAAATGGCGGCTTTATATGTTGATGAAAAGGCAGAGGTCATTAAAAGTAATTGGTGTACTGAGGGCTATAAGACTCCGCAGCTTGATACTCGTGGCGCAGTTTTTAATGAGCAAGGTCAGATCTTGCTTGTTAAAGAAAAACTATCTGGAAAATGGAGTTTACCTGGCGGATGGTGCGATGAAAACCTCACTATTATGCAAAACACGATTAAAGAAATTCGTGAAGAGGCATGTATGGAGGTCTGCCCTGTTAAGCTTATTGCGATCTTAGATAAAAACAAACACAATGATCCTGAAAATTTAGCAGGTTGTCTCAAGGCCTTTGTCTTATGTAAGGCAGGCCCTGGTCATTTTGTGGATAATATTGAAACTTCGCAGCGACGTTTCTTTAGCCTTGATGAATTGCCTACTGACAATTTAAGAACCTCAACTACATCGCTAGAGCAACTAAAGATGTGTTTTGCCGCTTATGAGACTCCAAACTGGCAACCAATTGTTGAGTAAAGAGCTCTACTTTACAAACTAGCAAGTAAAGATAATAAGCTCTAAAATATTAATCTTAATCGATAAGAATTTAGTGGGTGCATGTCAGGCAACAAGCTCACTATTAGCCATAAATTGACGAGGAGATGAAAATGCGTTTCTTGGTAGATCTTCACACCCATACTGTTGCAAGCGATCATGCCTACAGCACTATCAACGATTATGTTTTACAAGCCCAGAAAAATGGCATTGCTATGTTTGCCACCACAGATCATGGCCCTGATGTTCCTGACGCTCCTCATCCATGGCATTTTGGCAACTTACGTGTTATCCCTCATGTAGTAGATAATATTGCTATTTTACGTGGTGTAGAGGCTAATTTACGTGCTGATGGCACTATTGATCTTGAAGACTACATTCTTGATCGTCTCGATATTGTATTAGCTGGTTTCCATCCAAGTTTAGATCCTACTACTGAGGCAGAGCACACTGAAATTGTTAAGAAAGTTATTGCCTCAGGTAAAGTAGATATCATTACTCACCTAGGAAATCCTAAGTATCCTGTAGATATTCGTGCTGTTTGCGAATGTGCTAAGGAACATAATGTAGCAATCGAGCTTAATTCCTCTTCTGGTATTAATACTCGTTTTGGTAGCCATGACAATTGCGTCAAGGTAGCTAAGATGGCTAATGAGGTAGGTAATATTATTGCTTTAGGCTCAGATGCTCATGTTTGCTACTTCTTAGGTAACTTTAAGGAGGCAGAGCAGGTTATTGAAGAGGCTGGTATCCGTTATGATAAGGTAATCAATACTAGCCCTATGAAGGTATTAGACTTCTTAGAGTCCCGTGGTCACAAGCCAATTGAGTCTTTACATAACCTCTTTACTCTTTACTAAAAATTTCTAATTTTTAATTAATAGGCCTCACTATAAGTAATTATGGTGGGGCCTTTTGTTTGGCTACCGCCAACCTTGTGAGCCTTAATATCTAAAATATTGGTAGCTAAGCTTTGCCCTGCATCACAAAACTACATAATAGTTAATATATTTTACTCAGCATCTAGAAATAGGATATAAAGTAGATAATTACAAGCTTGGCTTAGACCAAGAGACCAAACTGAATTTTATTGTCGCCCTTATTAGGTGCTTTTTGTATTGAGCTTAGAGGCGCAATTGGGTATTTTTATTAGGGATAAGTGCTTTTTTGAGAAAACACATGCTCTTACAGGTAAGCAATAGTTTTTAAAACTTTTAGCATGGCGCTTATGGGTAACTATTGTCGAAGGATTGTAAGTAATAAGGAAAGTCATGGAACTACATCATTTTAGCCATAACATTCAGCTATGGAAAATGAATCAGCGATATGCTCGTCATATTATGCGCCATCACGAAACCGAGCAATTTGGAGAATATACTTTTGCCACTGGCAAAGTTAAATACTTAAAAGAAATCCAAATTTTACACTCACAGCTATTTCGTGTGCCTATGCTTAATTGGCTAGTATGGCTTTATCGCTTTAGATCTCCAGAGCTGGTTTCAGTGGTACTGGATAAAGAAGGTAAAGTAGTAGGATATGAGTGTTTCATGCTCAATGAAGGCGAAATTGAGCAACATATCTTACATGGCCTTTATGTGGGGGTTCATCCAAGTTTACAGGGTAAGGGTATTGCAACTGCATTACGTCGCTATTCTATTAAGACTTATGACTTTGGCAATTTAAATGCCCTTTCTACAGTATCTGATATGAACGATATTAAGGCTTTACGCTCAGCTCAAAAGGCTGGCTATGGTATTGAAAAGCAAGCATTAAAACCACCAGGGCATTACCTGGTCAAACATTTAACCTTAGGCCGATAATGTTTTGATGCTAAAAAAAGCGCCGCTCCTTTAATTAGGAGGGCGCTTTTTTTATGAAGTTTAGATAGTTCTAACTATTACTTAGAAACTTTCTTGAACTTGAGACGGTGTGGTTGAGCTTCCTCACCTAATTCTTTCTTCTTCCAGGCCTCATACTCAGTATAGTTGCCCTCAAAGAAGCGTACTTGACCCTCATCACCGTAGTCTAAGATGTGGGTAGCAATACGATCTAAGAACCAGCGATCGTGGGAAATAACCATAGCAGAGCCTGGGAACTCTAATAAGGCATTCTCAAGAGCACGTAAGGTTTCAACATCAAGATCGTTAGTAGGCTCGTCTAACAATAATAAGTTACCACCAACTTGGAGTAACTTAGCTAATTGTAAACGACCACGCTCACCACCAGATAAATCACCTACGCGCTTTTGCTGATCGGTGCTCTTAAAGTTGAAGCGACCAATATAAGCACGAGATGGGATCTCGTAAGTACCGATTCTTAAGATATCCTGGCCGTGTGAAATTTCCTCGAATACAGTATTGTCGTCATTCATTTCATCACGGAACTGCTCTACATAGGCAGTTACTACGGTATCGCCTAACTTAATCTCACCTGAATCTGGCTTCTCAATACCAGTAATCATGCGGAATAAGGTGGACTTACCAGCACCGTTAGGGCCGATAATACCAACGATAGAGCCCTTTGGTAAGGTGAAAGAGAGATTATCGATTAATACCTGATCGTCATAGGACTTACAAAGGTTCTTAACCTCTAATACTGAATCACCTAAACGTGGCCCAGGTGGAATGTATAACTCGTTGGTTTCGTTACGACGTTGGTACTCTACAGAAGAAAGCTCCTCAAAGCGGCTTAAACGGGCCTTGGACTTAGCCTGACGGCCACGAGCGCCTTGACGAACCCACTCAAGCTCACGCTCAATAGAGCGGCGGCGTGCGCTTTCAGTGTTTTCTTCAATTTGTAGACGTTGGTCTTTTTGCTCAAGCCAGCTTGAGTAGTTACCCTGCCAAGGAATACCCTCACCACGGTCTAACTCTAAGATCCAACCAGCTACGTTATCAAGGAAGTAACGATCGTGGGTTACAGCAACTACAGTACCTGGATATTGATGTAAGAATTGCTCTAACCAGTCTACAGACTCAGCGTCTAAGTGGTTGGTAGGCTCGTCTAATAAGAGCATATCAGGACGCTCTAATAATAAACGGCATAAAGCAACACGACGACGCTCACCACCTGATAACACCTTAATTTGGCGATCAAAGTTTGGTAGACGTAAAGCATCAGCAGCTCTATCAATCTGGCTATCTAAATTGTGGCCATCATGAGCCTGAATAATAGCCTCAAGCTTAGCTTGCTCTTTAGCTAATGCGTCAAAGTCAGCATTTTCGTCAGCGTAGGCAGCATATACCTCGTCTAAACGAACTAAGGCATCATTTACCTCACCGAAAGCCTCTTGAATGACTTCCTTTACAGTCTTTTCTGGGTCGAGCTTTGGCTCTTGAGGTAGATAGCCAATCTTAATACCAGGTTGTGGACGTGCCTCACCCTCATAATCTTGGTCAACACCAGCCATGATCTTAATTAAAGTGGATTTACCAGCACCATTAAGACCTAAAACACCAATTTTGGCACCAGGAAAGAAAGACAAAGAAATGTTATTTAAGATCTGTCTCTTAGGGGGCACAACTTTGCCCACACGATTCATAGTAAAAATGAATTGAGCCATATCATCCTCAAGTTAAAAACAATACTGGCAATTTTAGCAAGTTAAGCTTATTTAAGCTAGGAATAAAGACTAAAGCCCACTCAATCTCAGGATAAATATCTTTGCCGCAATAGCAAATTAAGAAAGTAAACATAAGATAAGATTAAACAACAAAGCCCTTATTTAAGCCATTTGCCTGGGGCTTTTAGTGTTGGCACAAATAGTGCATAGCTTAAGATAAGCGATTCAAGATAACAAATCTTGCCGCTTATTCAAAATTGCGATAAATACGCCCATGAATTAAGAGAAATTAAAGAGATTATTAGACTGCGGTCTAATAAAGAGAGAGAGAGAAAACATAGTTCTCATGGGCTCATCGCTTTAAAGCGATGAAACGAAATGGAGTTTAAGGAAATGGCTTTATTTATTAATACCAATATTTCATCTTTGTATGCTCAACGTGCTGCTCAACGTGCTAATGACTCTTTAGACGTTTCTTACCAAAGATTATCCTCTGGCCTTCGCATTAATAAGGCAAAGGATGATGCAGCAGGTATTCAGGTAGCCAACAATCTTACTACCCAGTTAGACGGCTTAACCCAAGGCAATCGTAATACTCAGGATGCTTTAGCTTTCTGCCAAACCATTGAAGGCGCATTGGACGAAGTAACCAATATGCTCCAGCGTATTCGTACTTTATCTGTTCAATCAGCTAACGGTACCAATACCGAGCAAGACCGCAAGGCCTTACAAGTAGAGGTTAATGCTTTAGCTGATGAAATCCAGCGTATCGCTGAGGACACCACCTTTGCTGGCGCTGATGTGCTCAATGGCCGTGCAGGTATCTCTACCTTCCAATTAGGTGCCGATCCTTCTTCTATCGTAAAGATTGATCTTACCCAAGCTATGGACGTAACTGGCATTGCTGCTTTAGCCGCCAAGTACTCTGGTGCAACTTTCGATTACGATGCTAATGGCGATGGTCAGATTGGTCAAAATGAAAAATTAAAGTATTCTGATATCTTTCAGAACAACCATGGCAACACTCCAGGCATCAATATTTCTACTGCTGAGAATGCTCAGAAAACTTTAGCTGGTATTGATGGCATGATTAACGCCATTAACCGCAAGCGTGCTGAGCTTGGTGCTTTACAAAATCGTTTTGAGGCTACTGTACGTAACCAAGATTCTATTAAGGAAAATGTTGCCTCTTCACGTGCTACTATCCGTGATACTGACTTTGCCGAAGAGACTGCTAACTTAACTCAGCAGAACATTATTCAGCAGGCAACTGCAACTATTCTTACTCAAGCTAACCAGCGTCCACAAGTAGCTTTAAACTTATTAAACCGTTAATAAGAACAGAATTTCTCATAATTTCTTTAGACTCTCATTAGGCATGGGATCTAGAGTAGCTACTAAAGTTCTCTTAATTTAGTGGCATTGGATGCTATGCCAACAAAAAACCACCAAGTTAACACCTGGTGGTTTTTTTATATATGCACAAGCCATTAGTTTCTAATGGCTAGTTGCAAAGAAGGCTGTGCTTATTAAATATACAGTGTAGGCAATATAGCTAAGTAATAGTAGCGCACCTTCAAAGCGATTAATGCGAGCTTTACCCTTTTTGCCTAAGGCAAAGATTAATAGGGCCACAGTTAAAGCGCACATTACAGTGACATCTCGAGTTAATACCTCAAAAGACACTTCCATTGGCGCAATAGAGCCTGCAATACCTACCACAGCTAAGGTATTAAAAAGATTGGATCCAATAATATTACCCAGCGCAATATCATGCTCATTTTTAATGGCGGCAATAATTGATGAGGCAAGCTCAGGTAGTGAAGTTCCTACGGCAACAATGGTAAGTCCAATAATTAAATCACTAATGCCTAAAGCATGAGCTATTTCTACAGCGCCCCATACCAACATACGAGAGCTAACAATCAAGAGCACTAAACCTAATACTAGCCACATAATAGCTTTTGGCAAGGACATGCTGCTCTCTTGAGCGTCTTGGGTGTCTTGGGCATCTTGAGGGGCATGATTTTTCTTTTTGAGCTCTTGGTAAATGGTGGTGCCCATAATCAAAGCAAAGACAGCTAATAAGATAATGGCATCAAGGCGAGTTAGCTCACCATCATAGATTTGCCAGGCAGCCATGGCACTAATAGCTAATAAAATAGGTAATTCTTTACGTACCACTTGGCTAGAAACAGCAATTGGGCTAATTAAGGCAGTAAAGCCAAGAATAAGACCTATATTAGTAATATTTGATCCATAAGCGTTGCCAAGAGCAATACCAGGATTACCCGCAGTTGCCGCCAGTGCTGAAACTACCATCTCAGGAGCTGATGTTCCAAAGCCTACAATGATAATTCCAATGAGCAGTGAGGGCATACCAAAATAGCGTGCGGTCGCAGCAGAACCATCTACAAAGCGATCGGCACTCCAAACCAATAAAATAAGGCCAGCAATAATGGCCGCAATAGGCAAAAGCATAAATACCTCAATAGAGAAAAGATAGATGCGTTGTGTAGCTTAGATTTTAATGCAAATTAGGCAGGATGTTGTATGAGATAAAAATGCAAACAGGCCTCAAATTGGACGGGCTAACGTGCAAAATGAGGCCTGCTCTTAGAAATCTAGATTTGGTGGAGGTGGTGGGATTTGAACCCACGTCCCAAAAGGCTCTACCGTTGGTACTACATGCTTAGACTTCTCTTTGATCTTAGTACTGGCTGCGGAGAGTCACGCCACCGAGTACCCAGCTTGATAAAAAATTTAATGCTTCCACCTCAAGCGGGGCTTCCACACGAGCTAGTGAAGAAACTGACACCAGATTTGCTAAGCGACACTAGCAGGGCATTAGCTCTGATGGCCTTACGCAGTGTTTTAAGCTGCTAAAGCGTAGTTTTCGTCGTTTGCGACTATTTTAATGGACTTTTAGCGAGGCAATCCGCCCTCGACATGCACCTCAGGCTCGGCAACTTCCGGTCGAATCCAGAATCACCCCCTAAAGTAGCTTGATTATATGGCAAATAGTAGGTATTTTGCAATAAGAATTTTTTTGCGAAAAACCAATATGATTAATTTTGTACAAGGATCCAAAAGATCTTATTAAGCTCATATAATAAGAAATTGTTGTCTTAAGGTTTTTCTATAGCTTATCAAGCAAAGTTGAGTGGCATTTTTGAGGTTGGAACATGGCGGATTTAAGCTTAAAGCAGGTGTTTTATAAAGTTATTTTAGGGGCAAGTCTAGGCTTGTCTTTAGGTGCTTTAAGTGCTTGTTCTGTAGTAAGTGATGAGGTAAATGTCTTTACTCCAGCTTTAAATTCAAAGTTTTCTATTCCTAGTGATGAGATCATATTAGTAACACCTGATGTTATTGAGCGTGAACAATATCAAATGTTAATTACTCAATTTACTCAGGCTTTAGGTAAAGAAAACTTAACTCATGAGCAAAAGGCCCAAATACTCTATCAATTAGGCATTATTTACGATCGCTTAGGATTGGATGTAACAGCCCGCAATATGTTCCTAAGCTCCCTTATCGAAGTGCCAGATTATGCTCAAGCCTATAATTTCTTAGGTATTTACTTAGCTAGTGCTGAGCGTTTTGCTGATGCTTACGATGCTTATGACTCGGTTTTAGAGTTAGATCCTGATGAGAAGTATGCCTACTTTAATCGTGGCATTGCCCTTTACTATGGAGATAGAGCTAAATTAGCTATTAGTGATTTAGAAAAGTTTTACTCTTTTGACCACAATGATCCTTTCCGTATGGCTTGGTTATACATTGCAGAGCGTCAGGCCTATGGTAAAGACTATGCTTTAGAGCATTTAGCTAAGCGTAGAGCTGCTGTGGATAAGGAAGTGCCTTGGGGCTTAGAGGTGCTTGATTTCTTAGCAGGAGATATTAGCTCTCAAACATTGATTCAGGATCTTAAAGAGGCCGATATTGATAAGGTAGAGCGAGCCCGCCGTCTTTGTGAAGCCTATTTTTATATGGCTAAAGATGCCGCTTTTGATGGTCAATATAAGAGAGCCTATGATCTTTTCCATTTATGCGCTGCTACCAATGTAACTGGCTATTTAGAATATCGCTATGCTCTTATGGAAATCATGCGTTTTGAGCGTCAAGAACTAGTAGCCAAAAGCGATCAAAAAGCTATCGAGCAGCAAAATTTAAAAGACAAACTCCTCAAAGACCAAGCTAAAGATGTCCTAAAGAAATTTGAGGCCCTAAAAAAGTAAGCAAGTAAGCATGCATGTTTACTGCTTAATGCCTGTTAGGACTGGCATTAAGATGGTTGCTTAGGCTGGCAACAAGTTGCCAGCGCCAGCGCCAGTACCAGCTTATGCTCTAGATTAAGCTCTGGCTCTAGCTAGTACTAAGAGGGCCTTTAGGGCTTGTGGTGCGTGCAGGGCCTGGCATGCATAACAGCGCCATCTGGGCAAGATAGGCTGGCAGGGCCTTTAGGGGCTGGTAGGGGGTGCCTTAAGCTTGGCTGCTTTTGTCTACACATAGTTGAGGTCTTAATAGACGGGCTTCAACATTATCTGAGTATTTATGCTCAATACGATCTATTAGGCGATTAATGGCTAAATCAGCTGCCTTAACTAAAGGATGGGTTAAAGAAGGCATCTTATAAGGCAAGATAGAAATCCAATCAGGGTTATCAAAGGTAAATACCTTTAAATCTTTATTAACCTCAAGTCCCTGATCATAAAAGCCTTGCACAATACCAGCTGCAATGGAGTGGTTAGCTGCAATAAAGCCATCAATAGGATTTTGCCCTGTGATCTTAGCAGGGTTATCACTACTCTCAAGCAAAAGCTGCGCTACCTCTTTATTTAAGTCTGAGCCTATTTCTTCTACAGAGAAATTCTTATTACTCTCAATAATGGTATTAGTAAGTTTGCGGGCACCATCAATTAAATCTTGAGCATTTACTCCTTTAATAAAGTAAGAATTGTACTCAAGCTCTTGAGAGCAGTTTAAGAGTGCTAAATGACGTGATTTAAAAGATGAAATACGGTCGATATTGCCAAAGATAACACTAAGATGTTTACAGCCTTGCTCCTTTAAATAGGAAGTAGCCATTTGCATAGCTGCGGTGTCATCCATTCTAAATTCATCATTCTTACAAGTTGAGGTGGAGCGGTCTAATTCCACTACTGGAATATGATTAAAGTGATCCAGTAAAGAGGCTGTGGTAGAGGATGGAATAATAACCACACCACAAACATTGAGTACTAAAAGACGCTCGATTGACTCACGCTCTTTAGTGCGACTTTCATCAGTGGAAAGCAGTACAGGGAAATAACCTCTTTTAAAAGCTATGTCCTGCATAATGTTGGCAGCTTGAGCAATGAGGCTGTCGCACAAATCATTTACTACAATACCAATAGTCTTAGATTGTTGCTTTCGTAAATTGCGAGCTGAAATATTTGGATGGTAGCCTGTTTCTTTGATGTAGTTGAGAATCTTTTGGCGTGTTTTGGCTGCAACCTTATCAGGTGCTGATATGGCGCGAGACACAGTAGATGGGGCTACGTTCAGCTTACGAGCAATATCAATTAAAGACTCAGGCATAGCAGATACACTCTCCAACAATAAGATTAGCTATTATGCAAACATTAGCATTAAGTCCAGATTAAGAGCAATAGTTGTTAGTGCCAATCTCGAACTACTAAGATAATTGTATCAGACCTAGTTAGGTCTCTTTATAACCTAAAATCATAGCAACGTTAGCTTAACTTTTGCAGTTTTGCGGAGGCTTGTAGGGCTCAATGCTGCTATGTTAATAGCCATTTTACTAAAAATAACTACTAATTATTTAAAAACATTTGGCTTAGATATGAGAAGTTAGACAATTTTAACAACACCTTAATAAAATGTGATCTGCGCTTGAATAATTGCAATCGTTTGCAAAATATACCAACCAAATGAGAACTATCTCTCGTTTTTATGATAGATACCTGTCTAAAATTAACAAGCCTGCCATTTTTGTAGTTTTATTTCACATGTTTCTGAGGGTATTGAATATGGAAAACAATGTTCAATCAAATACCACCAACGCTGCTGAATCTAAAGAGGTAGTAGTTAAATTATCTAAGATCTGCAAGTCGTTCAATGGCGTGCCTGCCTTAGTTGATGTTGATTTTGAACTACGCAAGGGTGAAGTATTAGCCCTATTGGGTGAAAACGGCGCTGGTAAGTCCACCTTAATGAAGATCTTAAGTGGTATTTATACCCGTGATAGCGGTCAAATGCAGATCTTCGGTCAAGATATTAAGGTGCAAACAGGTGATTTAGCTCGTGAGCTAGGTATTGCTATTATTCACCAAGAGTTAAATATGTGTCAGCACTTAACTGTAGCTGAAAATATCTTCTTGGGTAGAGAAAAGGTATCAGCAGGCGGCTTTTGGGTACGCCAAAAGGAAATGAACGCTGCCGCTAAAGAAGTATTAGATCACTTGAATGTAGACTTCCCTCCAACTGCTATTACCTCTACTTTATCTGTTGCTAAGCAGCAGATTGTTGAAATTGCTAAGGCTCTTTCTTGTAATGCTCGTATTTTGATTATGGACGAGCCAACCTCTGCCTTAACCTCCAATGAAATTGCAGATTTATTCAATATGATTCGCCGCCTCAAGAGTGAGGGCGTGTCTATTGTGTATATTTCCCACCGCTTAGAAGAACTCAAGCACATTGTTGATCGTGTATCCATTATGCGTGATGGTCACTACATTACCTCTATGGATTTTGATGAGAACAAGATGGATCAAATCATTGCTCATATGGTGGGCCGTGAGATTACTGATCGCTTCCCACGTGTTGAGTGTGAAGTAGGTGAGACCTTATTCGAAGTTAAAAACCTCAATGCTGGCCGCATGGTACGTAACGTTAGCTTAAATGTTCGTCGTGGTGAGATTTTAGGCATTGCAGGTCTTATGGGTGCAGGTCGTACTGAGACCACCCGTGCTATTTTCGGCGTAGACCCTAAAGAGTCAGGTCAGATTATTGTTAATGGCCAAGAGGTCAAAATTAATAGTGTAGCTGATGCTATTAAGGCTGGTATTGTGCTTGCCCCTGAGGATCGTAAGCGTGACGGCTTATGCACCAAGCTACCTATTCGTGAAAATATTGGTTTGCCAAATTTAGATTGGTTATCTCAAGCCTTAGGTATTGTAAATCGTAAACAAGAGATGGATACCGTAGGTAAGGAAGTTAAGGATTTAGCCATTAAGGTTTCTAATGTAGACAATGATGCTGCTTCCTTATCAGGTGGTAACCAGCAAAAGGTGGTAATTGGTAAGTGGTTAGCTCGTGATTCTAAAGTGGTTATCTTTGATGAACCTACACGTGGTGTAGACGTGGCTGCAAAAGTAGAAATTTACAACATTATGAATAAGCTTAAGCAAGAAGGCGTAGCTGTAATGTTTGTATCATCAGAATTACCAGAGGTTTTAGGCATTGCTGATCGCATTATTGTCATGTGCGATGGCCGTGTTACTGGTGAGCTAATGGCTAAAGAAGCCACCCAAGAAAAGGTCATGAAATTAGCTACCACCTTTGAGGACAAGTTCTCTCAAGAAAGCGCAGAGGCTTAATTAACTTACGCTCTTTGCTCAGTGTTTGACTTATATATCAGGGAAATTCTATGGAAAACCAGAGCTTCTTGGGCCGCCTATTTGCCATTCGTGGCATGGGACAGGTTGTGACAGTAGGTCTAGGCCTTATTATCTTATGTTTGGCTTTCTCCTATTTAAACCCTTACTTTGCAACTAGTCGTAATGCGGCCAACTTGTTACGACAAATTGCGCCAATTTTATTAATTGGTATTGCTCAATCATACGTATTGATTACTGGACAGATTGACTTGTCAATCGGCTCGGTAGTTGGTATGTCATGTATGATCAGTGCTACTTTAATGACCAAGGGCTTTGATCCTTGGGTTGCCTCTGCCATTGCTTTAGCTTGCTGTATGGCTGTGGGTTTAGTAAACGGCTTGTTGGTATCTAAATGTAGGGTTGCTGCGTTTATTGCCACCTTGGGTACTATGACTATTGCTCGTGGTATTGCTCAGATTGTTAACAACAACTTCAATACTGATTCTATTGGTGAAGGCGCTGAGGTTTTCCGTAACTTCTTCTACTATGGCAAAACTATGGGCATCTACAATACTATTTGGATTGCCTTAGTATTATGGTGTGTATTTGCTTTCTTGTTATCTAAGACTCGTACTGGCCGCCATATTTATGCTGTAGGCTCCAATATGGAAGCTGCAAGATTATCTGGTGTATCTGTACCTCGTACCATTACTACAGCCTACTTAATCTCCTCATTCTGTGCTGGTGTCGTAGGTTTAATTACCTGTGCTACTGCTGGTATGGGTACTATGGACTCTGGCAACATGTATGAGTTATATGCTGTGGCGGCCTCTGTTATTGGTGGTGTATCTACCTTCGGTGGTCAAGGCTTACTCTTAGGTACTGTAATTGGTGCTGGTATCTGGGGTGTGCTCCAAAACGGCTTACAGTTTGCTGGTGCCCCACTAGCTATCAGAAATATCGTTATTGGTATTATTGTAGTAGTTTCTGTGCTCTTAGACGTAATGCTCCGCTCTGGCAGCATTAAGAACTTAACTAAGAACTTTAAGTTCTTACATCCAGTCAAGAGCTAGGAATACTTTAAAAATATCATCCAAACCATAGTTGCTCATAATAGTTAATGTTGTGTATCTAAGTTCTTGATCTAAGCTGCAATTTAGACATGAGTTGCTATGGTTTGTTAACTCTTCAGATTAGAATAAACAACAGACTGCTGTTAACTACAGTCTGTAGTAGTTGTTCAATTAAACAATTTTGCTATTTCACTTCTAAAGAAATTAAACACTCTTTAGATCACATGCTAAATAGTTTTTATCTAATTACGGCGACGCATTTAACGGTCTCGTTTATTAGATCATACAATCGTTGTGTTTTTACTGAAAGTGCCACTAACAGTTAAGACTTTTGTTAGCAGGCTGCTTTAATAGTAATGTCTTTTGGAGCCTTATCTATGAAATTTTCTCGTCTCGTATGTGGTCTTTTCGCAGCTGCTGCTTTAACTAGCTCTTCCATGGCTATGGCTGAGGACTATAACGTATTCTTAATTACCATGGATCAAAACGACCAACACTGGGTACGTGTTAATGCTGGTGCCGCAAAAGCTGCAGAAGAGCTTGGCAATGTAAAACTTCAGTGGAATGCTCCTGATCTTAAGGATGACGCTAAGCAAATCGAAGTTATTAACAATGCTGTAGCTGCTGGTGCTGATGTATTGTTGTTAGCTGCAAACGGCCCAACTGCTGTTACTGCCGCTTTAAAAGAGGCTGACTCTCAGGGCGTAAAGATTATTTATGTAGACTCCCCAGCTGATTTCCCTGGTTTAAAGACCTTTGCTACAGATAACTTAGCTGCTGGTACTACTGCGGGTCAGAAGTTAATTGAAACCTTACAGAAAAATGGTGTCGAAGAGGGCCGTATTGGTATCGTAGGTGTTAACGCTGCTACCAACTCCACTGTAAACCGTGAGTTAGGCTTCCGTAAGGCTTTTGAAGGCACTAAGTATGAGATATTGCCAACTCAATACTCTGATGGCGACACTGCAAAGGCTAAGGATATTGCTGCTAACTACTTCAACCAAGGCTGTGTAGCCGTATTCGGTACTAACGAGGGTTCTTCTGTAGGCGCTGGTAATGCTGTAAAAGAGTTCGGCGAGGGCGTTTATGCTGTTGGCTTCGATAAGTCCAATATGATTCTTTCCTTAGTAAGAGGCGGTCAGTTATCCGCTGTTATGGCTCAAAACCCAGAGGTTATGGGTTACGAAGGCGTAAAGGCTGCTGTAGCTGCTATGGAAGGTAAGGACTTAGGTGAGAAGTACGTTGACACTGGCGTATCTGTAATCACCAAGAAGAACATGGCTGATTTCTTATAATATCCAATTAATTCACTCTACACCTCAATTGATAACACTAAAGGTCGCTTAGCCAAAAGGCTAAACGACCTTTTTTACGCTCACCTCACCTCGCATCTAAATCCAATCCTTTCAAGCCCCACGCCACAGCTAAGCCCTCTACCAAGTGGCCAATGCCACAGCCAAGGCTATAGCCATGGCCAAAGCTAATGCCAAGGTCAGATCCCTCACGGCTAGAGCCAGAACCAAGGATAATGCCAGATTCTTAACTATGTCGAGCCAGGGCTAGAGACAGGGCTAACGCCAGATTCTCAACCAAGGCTAACGCCAGAGCTGAATACCCAAATCTAATGGCAATCATAGTTTCATGGCATGGCATGGCATGGCAAGGCATGGCATCGCACCAGTTACTGCGCTAGGAGCTTGACTGTCAGGGGCTAGCTCTTTGCTTTGTTGGCCGTGAAATTATCAGTAGGGCAGTAGCTATTGGCTATTAGATATGGTGTTGATGGGCGTGGATAGATGGTGGTGGGGCGTTTGCTTGTTTGGTGGATTGAGCGGGCGTGAGAGGGCGCTCTTATGAGGTGATTTTATGCAAAGGTTTGCTTTATAGGGAGGGCTTGGCAAAAGTCTTGTAAAGATGCACTTTATAATGTGTTTTAAGTCTCGAATTTATTAATAATTTGCTTACAAAACATGCTTTTTACGTTATGATTAATGCAAACATTTGCATAAGTTATTGAGGGCTTAGCATTGCTTTAGTCTCTCTTAATTTAGTAGATATGAGCTTTTGGCCTTTTGCTTTTAGTCGTAAATATGGCTCAAGGTAGGCAAATCTAAGCTATTAACCTCTGTCGAAGCACAAAACTTTTTTAACCTAAATAAGGAAGGAGGCGGTACTTGCCATAAAGTTTTAATGGTTAGGGTACCGATTTGGAATGAAGCGTTCTTTTATTAATAAAATTGTTGACGAAGCTATCGAGTTCTCTAAGTCTTTACACATGACTTTACCTAAGTTTGCCTATATCAGTGCTGAGGATTGGAAAAAGGCTGATCAGGATTCTTGGGCTGAGGTATTTGATTTAGAGTTAGGTTGGGACGTAACTGATTATGGTTCTGACGACTTCTATAAGTCAGGCACCTGCCTTTTCACTTTACGTAACGGCTCCTTAAAGGACGAGCGCTACAATAAGCCTTATGCTGAGAAGATGATGATCATTGAGGATGGTCAGGTTCTTCCTTATCACTTCCATACCTACAAGATGGAAGATATTTTAAACCGTGGTGGTGGTACCTTATGCATTAAGTGCTATTGGGCTACTGAAGATGATAAGTTAGACACTGAGCGTCCTGTTGAGATTACTTTTGACTCACAAAAGGTTGTTTTCAAGCCTGGTGATGTTATCCGTATTCCTGTAGGTTCTGGTGTAACTTTACCTCCACGCCTCTATCACAGCATCTGGGCTGAGGATGGCAAGGTAATGAGCTGGGAAGTATCTAAGGTTAATGATGATCATACCGACAATACTTACTTAGCTGGCTGCCCACGCTTTAGCGAGATCGACGAGGACGAGCCAATGAAGTGGTGCTTATGTAATGAGTACGACAAGGTTCGCAAGTAATTATTTAGTCTAAGCTCTTAAAGCGAGAGCTAGCTTTAAAGCTCATAGCAAAGGCTTGCCATTACGATGGTGAGCCTTTGTTGTATTATAGCTAAGCAGTTATTGAGGAGTTTTTTTATGAGCAAATTTAGTTTAGGTGTGGATTTAGGTGGTACTAAAACTGAGATTATTGCCTTAGATGACAAGGGTAATGAGTGTTTTAGAAAGCGTGTCAGTACGGTAAAAGGATCTTATGCTGACACCATTAAAACTATTAGTGGCTTAGTCAATGATGCCCAAAAGCATATTAACTGTCAGTGCCCTATAGGTATTGCCATTCCAGGTACTGTCTCCAATAAAACTAATGTCATTAAAAATGCCAATTCCTTTTGGCTCAATGGTCATGATTTAAAAGCTGATTTAAGTGCTGCGGTTAACAATGATGCTATCTTCTTAGAAAATGATGCCAATTGCTTTGCTTTGTCCGAGGCTGTAGATGGTGCTGGTAAAGATGGTTCATTAGTGTGGGGCTTAATTTTAGGAACAGGCTCAGGTTCTGGCTTAGTGCATGATAAAAAGATCTGGCGTGGCCGTAACCTTTTAGGGGGTGAGTGGGGACATAATCCACTACCTTGGTTAAGTGAAGCTGAGATGCAAGACTGGGCAGACGTAAAATGCTTTTGCGGCAAGAAAAACTGTACTGAGACTTTTGTCTCTGGAACAGGCTTAGAGCGTGAATATGCTAAACGTATTAATCAGTTTGACCCTGATGCTTTGGTTTATCCTTTTTCTAGCTTACAGATTATTGAAAAAATGCATGCTCACGATGAGTTAGCTAGTGAGTGTTTTAAGGACTATGTATCACGTCTAGCCCGTGCTATTGCTAACTATGTAAACTTTCTTGATCCTGATGTGATTGTCTTAGGTGGTGGTATGTCCAATATTGATGAGATTTATGACTTACTACCTAATGAAGTTAGCAAATACATCTTTGGCGGCGAGTTTGATACTCCTATTGTCAAAGCTCAATTTGGCGGCAGCTCTGGTGTAAGAGGCGCAGCCTGGCTTCCAGATATGCATAATGCTATGTAGAAATTATCGAGGTGGTCTATGGAAAATCCTATTTATTTACAGTCAAAAACAGGCTCTCTACAAGCTATAGTAGATCTTAATGGCGGCATGCTCTCTCAGTTATATGCCATTAAAGGTGAAAGTAAGCATGCTATTTTCCATCAAGCTCCATGGCTCAAGGAAAATTATTACCAAGATAAAGCAGGCCTCATGGAGCACTTATCTGGAGAGTGGGCTTGTGTGCCTTTTGGCTTTGTTAACTCTGATAGTTCTTTGTTTTTAGCTAATGCTCCTCATGGTCTACCATGCCATAGCACTTGGTCAGTAAAAGAGCTAAGTGAGGATAAGAGCAAAATTACTTTAGTTTATGACTATCCACAGAGCAATGATTTAAAGAGCATTGAGCGTACTATTGAGTTAGGCGAGGATAGGGTTTATCTAAGCTTTAGCGTTATTGCTCATAAGGATTGTGCCGCTCCTATGGGCGTACACCCAGTATTCCCAACTGCTGGTAAGGATAACGAGCTTGAGCTGGAAATTGCTGGCGATGGTATGGTTTATGGTATTGAGTGTGAGCCTAAGGTTAGCCGCTTGGTAGTAGGGGCACATTTTGATGCTTTAAGTGCTATACCTCTACAAGAGCAATATCATAATCTTGATGGTAATAGTAGTGTTATGGATGGCACTCATTTACCAAAGCCTTATCACACCGAAGAAATTGTCCAGATGCTCCATCCTAATGGTCAGGCCATCTTAAAGTACAAGAATAAGGGCATTAAAGTTACTTTATCTTGGGATAAGGAATTAATTCCTACTTGTTTATTGTGGATGAGTAATTATGGTCGTAAATTCGAGCCTTGGCAGGGTAAGAATTGTTGTTTAGGTATTGAGCCTATTGCTGGTGCATGGGATTTAGCTGAGCAGTCCATTAAAGAGGACAACGCTATTGCAAAGGCAGGAGTGGCCACTACAGTAGCCCTAAAAGCACAAGTTCCAACTACCTTTAAGTACGAGATTGCCATTAGCGATTTGTAAGCTAGTGTAGTTGCCCAATTCCAATTCAAATAAAAACCCAAGCTGCTGTTGGAGCTTGGGTTTTTTAGTGTTGTAAGGTAGCAACAATTATTTTTTGGTTAACATGGCTACTGTTTGCTTGATTTGCTCGAAGGCTAGATCAATGTCTTCTTGAGTGTTGTAGCGGCCAATAGAAAGACGTAATGAGGCGCGGGCGAGATCATCATCAAGACCAATTTCACTTAAGACATAGCTTGGCTTTAACTCTTTAGAGGAACAAGCAGAACCAGTAGAGCAGGCTACTTTACGTAAGCTTGGGATAAGATATTGGCCCTCAATATTTTTAAAGCTTACAGAAACTACTCCAGGTAAATGAGGGGTAGAACCATCCTCGTTATAGCCATTAATTTGAGCATTATCGATAGTCTTAAGTAGACCAATCAAGCGCTCTTTTAAAGCACTAACATGGGCAATAACTTGCTCTCTTTCTTGAGCCATGATCTCAAAAGCTTTACCCATAGCAGCAATTTGATGAGTAGCTAAAGTACCGCCACGTAGTCCCTTTTCATGGCCACCGCCAACTAATAAAGGCTCAAGCTCAATATTCAAGTCTTTTTTAAGATAAAGCGCACCTACACCTTTAGGGCCGTAAATTTTTTCTGGGGTTAAAGTTACCATAGCCACAGGTGATTTAGCTAAATGTAAATCATACAGGCCATTGCTTTGGGCACAATCAGAGTGGAATAGAGCACCATGATCCTGAGTAATTTGGGCTAATTCATCAATATCATTCATTGAGCCTAACACGCTGTTGGCTTGAGAGATGGATACTAAGAAGGTATCATCAGTTAAAGCCTCTTTAAGCATAGCGGCGCTAATAGTGCCATCGGTGCGTGGTTTTAAATAGATGATGTTAAAGCCATGATGAGCTAATTGCTCAGTGCTTTCTAATACAGCTTTATGCTCAATGCTACTAGTAATAATAGTGCGGCGAGGATTGTTAATTTTATATTGAGCATAGCTTAGACCCTTAAGGGCTAAGTTATTACTTTCAGTCGCTCCAGAAGTAAAGATAATCTCTAAAGGAGAGCAGCCAATAGCTTGAGCAATTTGATCACGAGCATTTTCAATAACCTCAGCAGCTTCCCAACCATAGACATGATCTTTAGAAGCGCTATTACCAAAAGTGCCCTCTTGAGATAAACAAGCCACCATAGCCTCAATAACTCTTTCATCCATTGGGGTAGATGCGGCATTGTCAAGGTAAATAGGGCGCTGTGTAGCTACTTTAGTTTTCATAAATTCTATCTTTTAATAAACAGTTGAGGGCACATGAGGCTATGCCTGGCTCTGGTCAAGGCCATGGGCCTTCGGCCTATGACCTAAGCCCTGGCCTTTGCCAGGGCCAGGCCCTATGGCCTGTGCCATAGGCCTTGGGCGTGTCTGTGCCTGGAGGCGTAAGGAGTTTAGGATATTGCTAAGGGTAAGTGGTAGTTGCCAAGGCTTGGGTACTTACTCTTGATGAGCTTAAGCTCCATTATCTTTAATAAAGGAATTAGTGAAAGGTTTCCGAAAGTTCGTTTACTGTAGGCAGGTAGTGTTGTTAACGAACTTTACTAAACTTTCACTAGTGCCCGGTTAGCTTGGGACTAATTGGGTTTAGCCCTTAGGGGCTTTGGCAGGTAAGCTAACCAATAGCTAAAGCTCACATTAATCTTCTTTGATATGTTCAATGGCAGTGGCAATTACTTGGAACACATGATCATCACATAATCCATAGTAGTTTTTGACACCATCTCTTTTTACCGTAACCAGTTTGCGCATTCTTAAGGTAGCTAATTGGTGTGAAACAGCCGAGATTGACATATTGGTTTTCAGGGCAATATCGCCTACTGATAATTGCTTGTGCTTAAGTAATAAATAAACAATATTAAGACGGCTAGGGTCGCATAAGGCCTTAAAGAATGCAGCTAAAATTTCTGCATCATCACTTGAGAGCAGCTCGCCATTGGCAACAGCCAATTGATGGTCGTTAGAGCTAGCTCCATGGCAGCAACCACAAGTACACTCTTGAATCTCGCGCTCTTTTGCGCTGTTAAGAGTAGATTGATCTTGGCTACTATCAGCCTTGCTCTTAGAGCGGGATTTACTGCTTTTAGCGGTGGTCATAAAAAATTTTAATTGCCTCAAGAAAACCAATCAGCTACCTAAAAAACTAAGAGGTAAGCCTAACAAAATGAGGCTTATCTTAAGCAGCTTTAAGGTAAAGAAAATAAAATTGCTTAATTGTAAGGTTTAATAGCTGCCATTAAAAGCGATTATTATAAAGTTTCAGGCAATTTATCTTCTTTGAGTAGGTAGTCAACAAACTTAGGTAAAGTAGTGCCAGCCTTGCCATAATAAGCTTTTGTAAAGTTGGAATGAACCGAGCTTGGCTCTAGATTAAACTCTAAACATGGAATGCCACGGTTGCGACAAATGCTAGCAAAACCAGCAGCAGGGTAAACTACACCTGAGGTGCCAATAGCAATAAAGAGATCGCACGTGAACTACTCCCTCCAAACCTTGCGGTTATGGAGGGAGCTTCTTGGGTTGGTTACTAGGTTCCCTTTTATGAGACCTCCTTACTCACTCTTAGGTTACCATAATTATTAACTTCCCTTAATAACCTCGCCAAATCTCATACGGTCAAAGAGTTAACCGCATCGGCTGGTACACGCAGCCGCTATCTACGATAGTCTCTTTACAGGGACATTTCGGATACATTTATTATATAAGCGCTTCATCGAGTAAAAAGCACTTGCAAGGAGCTTGGTTGACTATGAACAACTCCATTATTCATGGAGATTCTTACCTTGATTATTAAGTTGCCCTAATAACCTAAACAATATTGTCAAAGGGTTATCCTTTTCGGCTGGTATATACTGCCGCATTTAAGTATCCCCTTTACAGGATCATCGCCAAATGCTTTTCTTATGATATTAATACTGCCATTAACATCAGCATTGAGTAATGCACCATTTTTAGCTTTATAGAGTCCGCGTTTTACTCTTTTGCCGCTAAATACAGGATTTTTGACTTGTCCGTAAGTTGGAATAGGGTCGAGATCTATACTGCTTGCTTTGCTTGTATAGCTCTCTTCTACTACAACCACATTAATGCCATACTCTTGAGCCTTGTATTTAATCTTCTCTATCAAAGAATTATGAGGGATAAAGACAAACTTTTGATTGTTTACCTTCCCTAAATTACAAGACTGCTTCCAGCCATTGTTATGACCAATCACAATTGTACCAGTACCAGTTTTGATGCATAACTCAACAATATAACGAGATACCTTATGAAAGTAATCATTAATCCAGTTATATCGTTTTGCCGATCTAGCAGGAATAAGATCTAGCTTTCCAATTGAACTAAGTCTAGCTCGTTCTTTGTTGTAGCTATTATTGATGGTCTTGATTGTCTTGCCGTTAATCAGAACAGGGCAACTACCCGGCTGATTGATTACTATGGTTGCAAGATTATCAATGCCAAGATCAATACCCATGATATTCTCTTTATTAAGAGCAACATCCTTGGCAACATCTTCATTTTTGTAAACTACATCAATGAAATAACAGTTTCCTAAAGGTACAAAACGAATATCTTGCACAATAGCTTTATCTGCTTTCTCATT